>NZ_JBXWTO010000054.1:0-221 GCF_057319415.1 Asaia sp. A2 | reverse complement strand
ATTGGCACGCTGTGGCGCTTCTTCGCGCGCCACCAGATCACATGGAAAAAAAGTCTGCCCATGCGGCGGAGCAGGATCGTCCGGATGTCCTGATGCGACGGCAGTACTGGTTCGAGACCCAGCCCGATCTCGACCCCGAGCGACTGGTTTTCATTGATGAAACCTGGGCCTCGACCAACATGGCGCGACGTCATGGTCGCTGTCGGCGGGGCCAGAGATTA
>NZ_JBXWTO010000053.1:0-253 GCF_057319415.1 Asaia sp. A2 | reverse complement strand
CCGGGATGGCTACGCGCTCGCGTTCAGTCTTTCGAGGAAGAGGAAGCGGCGTATGTTGTAAACGATATTGGCGAGCCCGATCCTCATGGTGGCTCGCGTTATGCCCACGGTCCGGACGAACAGACCCGTCTGTGATTTCTGATCGGCAAAGACATGCTCGACACGCGACCGGATCACCGACTTCCCAGCGTTGGACCGCTGGATGTGGCGTGGCATAGGCTTGAGATGCGGCTTTTTCCTGTGGATTTTCGAG
>NZ_JBXWTO010000052.1:0-255 GCF_057319415.1 Asaia sp. A2 | reverse complement strand
TAACCAGCTGGCTGAGGATGGCCACCATTTCGCGATTGGCACGCTGTGGCGCTTCTTCGCGCGCCACCAGATCACATGGAAAAAAAGTCTGCCCATGCGGCGGAGCAGGATCGTCCGGATGTCCTGATGCGACGGCAGGACTGGTTCGAGACCCAGCCCGACCTCGACCCCGAGCGACTGGTTTTCATTGATGAAACCTGGGCCTCGACCAACATGGCGCGACGTCATGGTCGCTGTCGGCGGGGCCAGAGATTA
>NZ_JBXWTO010000051.1:0-255 GCF_057319415.1 Asaia sp. A2 | reverse complement strand
TAGGGCGGCAGGAACCGCAGGCTGGCTCCGGCGGCCTCGATCGCCGCCTGCACGCCCGGCCCCTTGTGCGAGCCGAGATTGTCCATGACGACGATGTCGCCGGGGCGCAGATCCGGCACGAGGACGTATTCGACATAAGTCAGGAAGCTGCGGCCGTTGATCGGTCCGTCCAGCACCATGGGCGCCACGATGCCGGTCAGCCGCAGTCCCGCGATGAACGTTGTGGTCTTCCAGTGCCCGTGCGGCACGGCGGAT
>NZ_JBXWTO010000050.1:0-255 GCF_057319415.1 Asaia sp. A2 | reverse complement strand
ATTGGCACGCTGTGGCGCTTCTTCGCGCGCCACCAGATCACATGGAAAAAAAGTCTGCCCATGCGGCGGAGCAGGATCGTCCGGATGTCCTGACGCGACGGCAGGACTGGTTCGAGACCCAGCCCGATCTCGACCCCGAGCGACTGGTTTTCATTGATGAAACCTGGGCCTCGACCAACATGGCGCGACGTCATGGTCGCTGTCGGCGGGGCCAGAGATTACGATCCGCCGTGCCGCACGGGCACTGGAAGACCA
>NZ_JBXWTO010000049.1:0-256 GCF_057319415.1 Asaia sp. A2 | reverse complement strand
GTAGGGCGGCAGGAACCGCAGGCTGGCTCCGGCGGCCTCGATCGCCGCCTGCACGCCCGGCCCCTTGTGCGAGCCGAGATTGTCCATGACGACGATGTCGCCGGGGCGCAGATCCGGCACGAGGACGTGTTCGACATAAGTCAGGAAGCTGCGGCCGTTGATCGGTCCGTCCAGCACCATGGGCGCCACGATGCCGGTCAGCCGCAGTCCCGCGATGAACGTTGTGGTCTTCCAGTGCCCGTGCGGCACGGCGGAT
>NZ_JBXWTO010000048.1:0-256 GCF_057319415.1 Asaia sp. A2 | reverse complement strand
TTCGACATAAGTCAGGAAGCTGCGGCCGTTGATCGGTCCGTCCAGCACCATGGGCGCCACGATGCCGGTCAGCCGCAGTCCCGCGATGAACGTTGTGGTCTTCCAGTGCCCGTGCGGCACGGCGGATCGTAATCTCTGGCCCCGCCGACAGCGACCATGACGTCGCGCCATGTTGGTCGAGGCCCAGGTTTCATCAATGAAAACCAGTCGCTCGGGGTCGAGATCGGGCTGGGTCTCGAACCAGTCCTGCCGTCGC
>NZ_JBXWTO010000047.1:0-286 GCF_057319415.1 Asaia sp. A2 | reverse complement strand
CGTCTGTGATTTCTGATCGGCAAAGACATGCTCGACACGCGACCGGATCACCGACTTCCCAGCGTTGGACCGCTGGATGTGGCGTGGCATAGGCTTGAGATGCGGCTTTTTCCTGTGGATTTTCGAGCGATACGCCGTGTCTGCCCAGACGCCTGAGGCCGTATTGGCTTTATCCAACAGCCCCTCTCTTAATCGCGCACCATCACTGGCGGCGGCATCCGTCGCTTTCCATTTTCGGATGAACCGGAACTTCCGGTCGATGGAGACGTGGGATTTGTAGCCAAAG
>NZ_JBXWTO010000046.1:0-288 GCF_057319415.1 Asaia sp. A2 | reverse complement strand
TATCCAGCGGCGGTGAAGAAGTTGGCGCATTCTGCGGGCGCGACCTGATCGATGAGTTTGCCGATCCTGTTCCAAAGCCCGTCGCGGGTGCGTTCGGCGGCGCGGCGGAGATGGGCCTTGAGTTTGGAAAACGCCATCTCGATCGGGTTGAAGTCCGGGCTGTAGGGCGGCAGGAACCGCAGGCTGGCTCCGGCGGCCTCGATCGCCGCCTGCACGCCCGGCCCCTTGTGCGAGCCGAGATTGTCCATGACGACGATGTCGCCGGGGCGCAGATCCGGCACGAGGACG
>NZ_JBXWTO010000045.1:0-341 GCF_057319415.1 Asaia sp. A2 | reverse complement strand
AGCACGAGAGCACGAGAGCACGAGAGCACGAGAGCACGAGAGCACGAGAGCACGAGAGCACGAGAGCACGAGAGCACGAGAGCACGAGAGCACGAGAGCACGAGAGCACGAGAGCACGAGAGCACGATGGAAGACGAACTGATTGTGCTGTCAAACGCGGGCTTTGTGTGTGAAGCCTGGAACGCGAAAAGCGCCTGTTCTCTGTGTGAGCGCTGCGCTATGTCTGGATTGTGTCTATATGTGGGGGATTTTGGTTGCGGGGGCAGGATTTGAACCTGCGGCCTTCAGGTTATGAGCCTGACGAGCTACCGGGCTGCTCCACCCCGCGAGGGTGTTGGGGT
>NZ_JBXWTO010000044.1:0-356 GCF_057319415.1 Asaia sp. A2 | reverse complement strand
TAATCTCTGGCCCCGCCGACAGCGACCATGACGTCGCGCCATGTTGGTCGAGGCCCAGGTTTCATCAATGAAAACCAGTCGCTCGGGGTCGAGATCGGGCTGGGTCTCGAACCAGTCCTGCCGTCGCGTCAGGACATCCGGACGATCCTGCTCCGCCGCATGGGCAGACTTTTTTTCCATGTGATCTGGTGGCGCGCGAAGAAGCGCCACAGCGTGCCAATCGCGAAATGGTGGCCATCCTCAGCCAGCTGGTTACGGATTTCGGCAAGGGTCAGGTCGTCCTGCGCCGCGATCAGGGCATGGATCCGGTCGGCCTGTGCTTCGATCCTGTGTGACAGTCGATCCCCACCGCGTGG
>NZ_JBXWTO010000043.1:0-357 GCF_057319415.1 Asaia sp. A2 | reverse complement strand
CAAACTCAAGGCCCATCTCCGCCGCGCCGCCGAACGCACCCGAGACGGGCTTTGGAACAGGATCGGCAAACTCATCGATCAGGTCGCGCCCGCAGAATGCGCCAACTTCTTCACCGCCGCTGGATACGAGCCAGATTGAGAGGAAAACTCTCTAGCGCTTTGTCATTCTGACTGACGGCTCCTGGGGTGACTTTTGGTCTGCGCTTTGGGCAGATCGGGCGCTGTTTCCTCCGGGATGGCTACGCGCTCGCGTTCAGTCTTTCGAGGAAGAGGAAGCGGCGTATGTTGTAAACGATATTGGCGAGCCCGATCCTCATGGTGGCTCGCGTTATGCCCACGGTCCGGACGAACAGACCC
>NZ_JBXWTO010000042.1:0-454 GCF_057319415.1 Asaia sp. A2 | reverse complement strand
CTTTGGCTACAAATCCCACGTCTCCATCGACCGGAAGTTCCGGTTCATCCGAAAATGGAAAGCGACGGATGCCGCCGCCAGTGATGGTGCGCGATTAAGAGAGGGGCTGTTGGATAAAGCCAATACGCCCTCAGGCGTCTGGGCAGACACGGCGTATCGCTCGAAAGCCAATGAGGATTTCATGGACCGACACGGGTTCGTCTCGAAAATCCACAGGAAAAAGCCGCATCTCAAGCCTATGCCACGCCACATCCAGCGGTCCAACGCTGGGAAGTCGGTGATCCGGTCGCGTGTCGAGCATGTCTTTGCCGATCAGAAATCACAGATGGGTCTGTTCGTCCGGACCGTGGGCATAACGCGAGCCACCATGAGGATCGGGCTCGCCAATATCGTTTACAACATACGCCGCTTCCTCTTCCTCGAAAGACTGAACGCGAGCGCGTAGCCATCCCGG
>NZ_JBXWTO010000041.1:0-496 GCF_057319415.1 Asaia sp. A2 | reverse complement strand
CGTTTTGGCATCGGGTACCCGATCCGATAACGCCAGGCCCAGGAAACGCATGAAGGACAGACGGTCGTTGATCAGATACTCCGTCCGTTCATCGGAGAGATTGTTCAGTGTCTGGATCACCAGGATCCTGAACATCAGTACCGGATCGAACGGCGGACGCCCGCCCTTGCTCCCGTCTGAGGAGGCCAGAGCCTTCTCCAGATCAGGACGAAACACCTCGAAATCCACAGTCCGGGAAAACGCTTCGAGCTGATCACTAGAGCGTTTTCCTCTCAATCTGGCTCGTACCCAGCGGCGGTGAAGAAGTTGGCGCATTCTGCGGGCACGACCTGATCGATGAGTTTGCCGATCCTGTTCCAAAGCCCGTCGCGGGTGCGTTCGGCGGCGCGGCGGAGATGGGCCTTGAGTTTGGAAAACGCCATCTCGATCGGGTTGAAGTCCGGGCTGTAAGGCGGCAGGAACCGCAGGCTGGCTCCGGCGGCCTCGATCGCCGCCT
>NZ_JBXWTO010000040.1:0-571 GCF_057319415.1 Asaia sp. A2 | reverse complement strand
GCCGAACGCACCCGCGACGGGCTTTGGAAGAGGATCGGCAAACTCATCGATCAGGTCGCGCCCGCAGAATGTGCCAACTTCTTCACCGCCGCTGGATACGAGCCAGATTGAGAGGAAAACGCTCTAGCCCGATGTAGGTGGTCATTGCTGACTTCTCCTCACTATTTCTTCAGCCATGAAAGAGTGGATTGCATATGGCAACGAGAAAAGCGGCGGTGCCTCGGTGCATCAACTCCGGTCTGACCGCGCTAGAGCGTTTTCGTTGCTGATTGAATCATTTGGGATTCCCAATCTGTGTGTGATCTGATTCAAGGTAACGGCCGGGATGGAGGCCGGCGCTGGATGTCGTCACGCACCCTGTCTCTGGATTTACGCGCCCGCGTTGTCGCGGCGGTTTCAAAGGGCCTGTCCCGCCGGCAGGCTGCCGAGCGCTTCGGCGTCAGCCCGGCGAGTGCGGTTCGCTGGTGTGCCCTGGCCGCGTCGACTGGCAGCCCCGCAGCAAAACCACGCGGTGGGGATCGACTGTCACACAGGATCGAAGCACAGGCCGACCGGATCCATGCCCTGATCG
>NZ_JBXWTO010000039.1:0-574 GCF_057319415.1 Asaia sp. A2 | reverse complement strand
CGTATTGGCTTTATCCAACAGCCCCTCTCTTAATCGCGCACCATCACTGGCGGCGGCATCCGTCGCTTTCCATTTTCGGATGAACCGGAACTTCCGGTCGATGGAGACGTGGGATTTGTAGCCAAAGAATGGGATAGCGAGATCACTCGACGGCATGCTTCCATCGTCCTGCCGCTTTGCTTTCGTGAACTTCAGCGTCCATCGCGCATGACGGTCCTTGTGCGACAGCTTTGCCGGTTTGTCCTGCCAGTTCTGTGGGATCCGTCCTTCCCGAAGATCGGCTTTCTCTGCGTTGGAGTTCCGCTGCTTTGGAGCAGCCACCAGCGTTGCATCCAGGATCTGGCCCGACATCGGTAAATACCCGGCGTTGCGCAATGTGGCGTCAAAGCGCGCGAACAAATTCTGGATGGCGCCCGCCTCGGTCAGACGCTCGCGGAACAGCCAGACCGTTTTGGCATCGGGTACCCGATCCGATAACGCCAGGCCCAGGAAACGCATGAAGGACAGACGGTCGTTGATCAGATACTCCGTCCGTTCATCGGAGAGATTGTTCAGTGTCTGGATCACCAGGATC
>NZ_JBXWTO010000038.1:0-797 GCF_057319415.1 Asaia sp. A2 | reverse complement strand
CGGTGCTGTCACGTTAACTGATGTGAGGTAGGCGACGCCCGGGGAATGAGTATTCAGGCGCTGAGAGCGGTCGCGCTGCTCCATTGGGCGAGAGCCCTGAGACGGTGGATGTGACGAGAAAGGGCGATGGTGATGGAGGCGGACGGGACGAAGAGATTTCGGATGGCGGAGAAGACGAACACGAAGCGCTGACATCCGCCCGGCGAACGGAACTTCTGCATGATGCGTTCGCGTTTTCGCAAGGGAAGATGACTGTTCTCCGCCCGGTTGTTCAGACCCTTATGCGAGAGATGCCGGATCGAGAGACCGAGTTTGCGCCTCGCTGCCCCGTAGGATTTGAGCTTGTCAGTGATCATGCGACCGGGGCGCACCCCCTGCCGCTTCAAAAGCCGTGTCAGCAAACGTCTGGCTGCTTTGGTATTGCGTCGTGTCTGGAGGATCTCGTCCAGGACATAACCGTCCTGATCGACTGCCCGCCACAGCCAGTGAGGCTTGCCACGGATCACGACCCGCACTTCGTCCAGATGCCAAATATCATCCGGTCTCGCCGCCTTGCGTCGCAGTGAGCGAGCGTAAGCTGTGCCAAACTTCAGGCTCCAGCGACGGATGGTCTCATACGAAACCACGATCCCCCGCTCGAGCAGCATCTCCTCCACAAGACGAAAGCTCAGGGGAAAGCGGAAATAGAGCCACACCGCATGCGCGATCAGTTCACACGGAAAACGGTGCCGTTTGTAGCTCACACATGACGCTCTCATCGTCAGCGTCTAACACGCCGCACTTAACGTGACATCACC
>NZ_JBXWTO010000037.1:0-1410 GCF_057319415.1 Asaia sp. A2 | reverse complement strand
TCTGTGGATGGCTCCCTTGTTGCAAGAGAAAAATGACACACTGACGTTGATCAGGAGCAGTCTTCTGTCCGGCCTGTTTGCGCAGTCGGTTTTGGACTGCTGGCCCTGATGGGTTCCGCGAACAAAGTCCCGTTCTAAAACTCAGGCTATGACGCCTCGGACACAAAGTGGGTTGTCTCTGTTCTCGGCCTGACCGATATCGCCATCATGTCGCGTCGCTCCTGCAACCTCCTTCGGTCGGGGTGAACCGACCGATCCCGTTATTTGTCTGTGTTCCCGATTATGCGGCGATCGCCGGCACGTGGTTTGCCTGATAGGCGTCGCCACGTGTCATCAGCGCCCATATGATGCGTGCTATTTTGTTGGCCATGGCGACTGTCGCCACACGCATCGGTTTACGCGCCAGCAGGGCCGCAAAGGTGGGCGGGACGCGATCGGGACGGATCCTGAACTGCTTCACCAGAGCTGTGGCCCCAGCAACCAGAAGCTTGCGAAGATATTTGTCTCCCATCTTCGTAATTCGTCCCAGGCGTTCCTTACCTCCGCTCGAATTCTGCAAGGGTGTCAGTCCCAGCCATGCCGCAAATTGTCGCCCGGACTTGAACTGGGCCGGATCAGCAACCGCGGCCGCGAAAGCTGTTGCCCCGACAGGCCCGACACCGGGTATTGTGCCCAGACGTCGTGCGATCTCGTCGGTCCGATACAAGGCCTGCAACTGACGATCGATATCGCGTGCCTGTTCGTGAGCGAGGAGTGCCTGTCTTGCCAGTATCTGCAGCATAGCCAGTGCGGGTTCAGGCAGATCGAGCCCGCTATTGCCGTCGAGCGATTGTTGAAGAAGATGCAAGGCATTTCCGATACCCTGCGGGATGCATACGCCGAACTCAGCCAGATGGCCGCGCGCCATGTTGACGAGTTGTGTGCGCTGTTTGACGACGAGGGAGCGTACACGATGAAGCGACAGTGCCGCTTGCTGATCGCGTGATTTAACGGACACGAAACGCATTGTCGGTCGTGTGACGGCCTCACATATCGCTTCGGCGTCAGCAGCGTCGGTTTTGCCGCGTTTCACATAGGCTTTGACGTAGGCCGGGGGCATAAGCCTGACCTCATGACCGAGTTTTTGCAGTTCGCGTGCCCAGTGATGGGATGTCCCGCATGCCTCGATGCCAATCAAACATGGGGCAAGCCTGGCGAAAAACGGCATGACCTGCACCCGCCGCAGCGCTTTGCGCACCACTACGGTGCCTGCCTCGTCCACGGCATGCACCTGAAAGACGTTCTTGGCCAGATCCAAACCAATCGTGGTAATCGTCATCTCGGATGGCTCCACTATCAGAGGTACGCAAAGATGGCGTCCTCACCTTTGGCACTATAGATGCCGTGATCGGGAGCCATCCACCCCATCTA
>NZ_JBXWTO010000036.1:0-3769 GCF_057319415.1 Asaia sp. A2 | reverse complement strand
CGGGCAAGCCGCTCCTCAACGTCAAAGAAACCACACTGCTTCATAGCGCCATTCCCTCAGTCAGAACCGGACGAATGGAATCACAGAGCTGGTTTCAAAACCAGTGGGTTCTTCGAACCCTCCATCTGGCCGACTGCTTCTGCTCAGGCTGACCGATATTTCGGATAATACGGACGGACAGATGATCCTGAATGCTATCCGCAAACGCTGGCCGTGGGTAAAGCATCTGTTCTCAGATGGGGCTTATGACCGCTTGCAGTTGATGAACAAAGCGGCCTTTCACGGCTTTACGGTCGAGATTATCCGCCGGTCAGATATAGCAAAAGGATTTGAGGTCTTGCCGCGCCGATGGGTCGTGGAGCGGATATTTGGCTGGATGACCCGCTGGCGCCGACTGGTGAGGGACGACGAACAGCGTATCGACGTCGCAGAAGCCATGATCTACATCGCCATGCGAAGCCTCATACTACGCCGAAACACTCATCCGTGAATGTCCAAAAGGCCTCTGACGACGAGTGAGTACTTCCTTATAGAGATCCTCATAGAGAGACCCGTAATCGTGCATGTTGGACGAAATTATCCTCTCACGACCTCGTTCTATAAGTTCGCAACATCTTTCATCATTATTGTCTAGTTGCGCAAGGCCATGTGATATTGACGCGATATCGTAAGGATCTACTAGAAGGCCTGCATTACCAGCTATTTCTTCAGTTGTGCCACCTTTGGAAGTCAATACGGGCACTCCCAATGCCATAGCCTCAATAATTGGTAGACCGAAACCTTCCGCAAGAGACGGGAATACGATTGCGCGAGCGCGGGACATGGCCGCCAATAACGAGTTCCGGTCGATCCAAGGTAGTCGTATGACCCTTTCCGGGTGCGCGTGACGTGCAAGAGCAGAAAGTTCCTCTTCTGCGCCAAAACCGTCTGGGCCAATCAGTACCAAGTTCCTAACACTGCGACTGCGGCTATGGGCTTCGATCAATCGGGCAATATTCTTACGTCGCTCAATTGTGCCAATATGAACAAAGCTGCCATCAGGGCAAGGCGTGATTGTATCTGGGTCGATATGGGCGCTCTCGCCCATTGTGTCGGTAATTTGTGGGATAACACGGATATACGTAGGGGGGAGGCCGAAAAAAGATTGCAGATCCCGTTTCACGGTTTCCGAGATGGTCACAATCATGTCCGATTGATTGATAACATTTTCGAGTAACCGTTTTAAACGTATCGGATTTGTATCACAGAACTCAGGATACAAAAGAGGGATGATATCGTGGATTGTAACGATATTCAAACAGTCTCTCATGTGGATAGGTAGGGGACAAGTCCAATGCATTATTGATGGTGGCTCGGCAGCCTTTAGAGTGAGCGGTCTCCCGTAAATATTGAAATGTACATGTGCAATACGAAATATATCATGTGAAAAAAGATCACGCTGATTTGCACCTGTGCCGGTCGTGGCTTTCCGTGAGTGCGAACTTAGGGCGCGTAAAAAGCGGCGCGCGCGCGCCGATGCTGTATGTGCTGCCGTAGAAGCCGCCACGTCTCCGTGGGGGGCTTCGTTAAGCCAGCCTACCGACAAACTGCCCCGCCTCCTCAGTGCTTCTGAAAGAGTTCGTGTGTATGTTGTAATACCCGTGCCATGAGCGCGTCCGGTATTCCGTGCGTCTAGCATAATCCGCATATAATCGGACGCTTAACGCGGGCGAATATGTGTTTTGAAAAGTCGATCTACGAGCGGTACGGTCGTAGCGTAGTTGCCGTGCGTAGGAGCATAGTGATGTAGTAAATGATGCCTACGCAAAATTCGAGCCAATCGACCCCGTATGTTGGATTGATGACACGCCCAGTGCACGGTATCATAGAAAGTGTAGCCGACAACGAACCCGGCAAATCCCGAATTGGCTGCCGTAAGACCCGAATGTTGCCAAATCAGCCATATCAGGACGCCCAGAGGAAGGCTCACAGTTAACGGCATGATACTGCGTAGAGGGTCTTTTGGATCAGCGTGATGATTGCCATGAATCAAGAAGATGAAGTGTTGGCCGAGCGCTGATTTGAGATTGAGATGGAAGATGTAGCGGTGTGCTATATACTCAAAGAGTACCCATAGTGACAACCCAAAGATAAACGATCCTGCCATTGCCGCGCCAGTATCAGTCTGAATGGCCCTAGCGATAGCGATAGCATCAATTGAGAGCCAGACGCTCAAAAAAAGAGGAAAAGGAGTTAACGTTGTTAGCTCAAGCCATCTGTTTCTAAACAGGCGGACCCGGGTCGGATGTGCTCTAAAAATCCGCTCCCTCATTGCAAACCTCACCTGTCTCTGACACAGTTAACCAAGAATTTTCAACCCTATCACTCGGCCCGCTCCATGTAAATCACAGTAGGTCGCTCCAGCAGTAACCGGTCATTACCGGCTGATCCTGAAGACCGTCAGTAATTCGTCTCATGAAGGTTCGGTAGTGGCGCACAGCGCGCCAAGACTGATATAGGGTCATGAGATCATGAAGTATGAGGCAAGCCAATCCATATGAGCAGAGTATCTTCGGGTTTTGAGACTGATGGAGCAGTTAGAGCCTGTTTGGAAACTGCGTCTGAGCCCGACAAATGGTCGGGTGCCCATTTAGCTTTTGCGCAAATGCCCTGATTTCCGCTGTTTCATGATCGTCAATTGCTCGGTTCAGCTGCCAGGGGCCATCATCAGAGGACTTTCCAAACAGGCTCTTAGAGCCCTTTTGGAAATTTGGTGTGAGTAGTTTTCAGGAGGTTTGGCACATGATTCGGAGTCGGAATGTGGACGCCAGAACAATGAGGCCGGATGGCCAATATCAAGCGCAAGAGGAAGCGTCACCGGTCTGATCTGAGCGATGGGGAATGGGAGCGCGCAGCGCCCCTGATACCGCCCTTGCGCTGGCGTGGTTGAAAACAGGCAACTGATTTTCGTAAGATCATCAACGCGCTGCGTTATTTTGTTCGCTCGGGCTGATGCGTCGTTTCCTGTTTCATCCCAGCCATGATGTCTGCCTGATGCTCGATCGTGAAGCCGCGGGACGCGAGGCCAGTCCATCTGGTGGCGTTATCGACAGCCAGAGTAATAAAGGCTCCTCATGCAAAGACCCGTGGTTATGACGCAGGCAAGAAGGTTATCGGCTGGAAACGCCACATCGCTGTTGATACAGATGGCCGACTGCTTCTGCTCAGGCTTAGGCTTAGGCTTAGGCTTAGGCTTAGGCTTAGGCTTAGGCTCAGGCTCAGGCTCAGGCTCAGGCTGACCGATATTTCGGATCGTACGGACGGACAGATGATCCTGAATGCTATCCGCAAACGCTGGCCGTGGGTAAAGCATCTGTTCTCAGATGAGGCTTATGACCGCTTGCAGTTGATGAACAAAGCGGCCTTTCACGGCTTTACGGTCGAGATTATCCGCCGGTCAGATACAGCAAAAGGATTTGAGGTCTTGCCGCGCCGATGGGTCGTGGAGCGGACATTTGGCTGGATGACCCGCTGGCGCCGACTCACAAGCCATGATCCTCGCTGCCATGGGCGCCACAATCTCACCCGCAGAAATGCCCATCCGTGAGTTTCCAAACAGGCTTTTATCGACCGCATTTTTGTCACCTGGGACATCGAGCACGAGAGCACGAGAGCACGAGAGCACGAGAGCACGAGAGCACGAGAGCACGAGAGCACGAGAGCACGAGAGCACGAGAGCACGAGAGCACGAGAGCACGAGAGCACGAGAGCACGAGAGCACGAGAGCACG
>NZ_JBXWTO010000035.1:0-4729 GCF_057319415.1 Asaia sp. A2 | reverse complement strand
TTGCTGCGGGGCTGCCAGTCGACGCGGCCAGGGCACACCAGCGAACCGCACTCGCCGGACTGACGCCAAAGCGCTCGGCAGCCTGCCGGCGGGACAGGCCCTTTGAAACCGCCGCGACAACGCGGGCACGTAGATCCAGAGACAGGGTGCGTGACGACATCCAGCGCCGACCTCCATCCCGGCTGTCACCTTGAATCAGATCACACACAGATTGGGAATCCCAAATGATTCAATCAGCAAAGAAAACGCTCTAAATCACCAGCCAGCTCCATCAACCAACGGTTCTTCGATCTCTCCACCTTATCCGCCATTCAAAGTTGATCTCTCGATTGTAGTCTCCTCGAGAAGTCCCAGCCAGGTCATGTCACGTAAACGCATTGATCTTGATCCTAACAGGCATACCGTTTGAGAAAGTAGTTCAACGAGACGACTTGATGGTCCAGGTCGAGGCAATTTCTATTAACATCTTCGGTCATGCACATATTATTGCCAGCAACGTCCTCGATCGATCTGATGTTTTTATCTATTTCTCCAATACTATTGGCTTGGTTTTTGGTTGTATATTCAATACTTCTAATGAAATTGTTCACGCTTGCAACTTGGCTTGTTATGCTTTCCATGCCACTAGCAAGTTTCTCAGTAAGTGCGACGCCTTTTTTCATGGTCTCCTGAGACTGGGTCACGAGCTCAGCAATAACTTGCGCGGCCTTCGCCGAGCGGTGCGCGAGTGATCGGATTTCATCCGCGACAACGCCAAACCCCTTACCTTCCTCTCCAGCATGAGCGGCTTCCACCGCAGCGTTGAACGAGAGTAAACGCGTTTGCAGGCTAATATCTTCTATCAGTCGGAGGCTCTCGACCATATTGAAGTAGCGTTGGGCAATACCGGATATGGCCGAGACTGTCTCACCAACAATATCCTTGAATGAGCCCGCTTGTTCATTGATATCTGAAACGAGCCGCCTGGCTGAAGCAACGTCCTCCGCATTTACCTGCACTGCATCATTCATCTCTCGCACACTTGCGGCAGCAATCGTGAGATCCTGGGTTTGTCTCTGGGTATGCCCAGATAATGTGAGGCTTCCCTCCCGAATAAACGACGACGCCCTGCAGACCGCTTCAACACTTGTGGAGATAGCCGCGATGACCTGACGAAGGTCTTCAGCCGTTTCTGCTGAACGTATGGCAGACGCTTCATTCTGCAGATTCGCAGCTCGAACCAGAGAGAGGGTCGAACCAACTCCAAGGTACCGCCCTTCTCGCACTATGAGGAAACCGCGATAGAGATCGTGTGCGTCGGCACCAAGGAGTGAACGAGTGAAATCTGCTATGGCCACATCGTATTCGACAACTTTGGTTGGCCCTCTGAGGAGTAAGCCCACCTTCCGTCGGGTGTAGAGTGAACGTCCGAAACGTCCTGACATAACCGCGAAGAAAAACTGCCTATCGATAATCCCGACCGGTCGCCCATCTTCATGTAAAACAGCAATCATTGAAAGATTGTCGTTATCCGTGAAAAGCTGATTTACCCTAGCTCCGATATCATCCCCCCTCAATACCGGGACAGTTTCCACAATATCTGCCATGATACGCGGCGGAGTACTGGCTATCTCGGCAAATTCGGAGGATGTCGATGAACTAGAAATCAAATCCGACATGAATACAGACCGTTTATATGATAAATATATGACGTTATATCATGGCTCTAGCTTTAGTTTTCAAAACTTCGCCACGCCAGCATATTACACAATATAATCGCCTCGCGATGTAGTACTCGCAAATTTCTTCATTTTTTCATATTTGAGAGAGTCGGTAGCCACGATTGAAATGGCTACCGTGAGGTCGGTCCGTTCTAGCTCATGCTCTCCAGAACGTGCCTCATTGTTCCAACCGGAAGAATGCGACCCGATCACGAAGTACGCTTGCGGCTTTGTCCAAGGACGAAATAGCTGCAGTATTTTCTTCTACCATGGCTGCATTTTGCTGAGTAGATTTTGTCATCTCTCCAACCGCCAGGTTGATCTCCTGTATTGCCGAGAATTGACCCGTCGAGGAATGAGCAATTTCCGCGACGAGCTTGTCAATCTCCCCAACCTGACTCAGGATAATACCTAGAGCCCCACCGGCTTCGCGTACCAGCCTTACACCATCGGAAACAAAATCGCTCGAACTCGAAACCATCTCCTTTACGCGACGAGCGCCTTCAGTCGAACGCTGAGCCAGAGTGCGCACTTCTGTCGCGACGACGGCAAAACCACGTCCTGCATCCCCGGCTCGGGCGGCCTCTATCCCTGCATTCAATGCAAGGAGATTTGTCTGGAAAGCAATTTCGTCGATAAGTCCGATCACCTGACTGATCTGGGCAAAGCTACTCTCGATCTGGCTCATCGCGTTCACGGCGTTATGAACCATCGCGCCAGACTTTTCAGCACCCAGTCGCGTGTCATCAGTCACCGAAGCGGCTTTCTTCGCGCTGTCTGCGGAGTCACGCAGCATGCTCACAACGCGCTCGATCGCGGCTGAGGACTGCTCTATACTTGCCGCCTGCTGCTCGGTGCGCCGTGACATGTCGTTCGAAGCGACAGAGATCTCGCCTGTACCAGAGCCAATGGCCATAACGCTTTGCTGGATCACCGAGAATGTCTGGTTCAAACGCTCAAACGCGTCATTGAAATCCGTCTTCATGACCTGAAGGCGCTGCGGCAGCGCAACATCAATACGATAAACGAGATCACCCTCGGCCGCTGCCGATAGCCCTTTGCGGATAGCCTCGACTGCACGGGATTCCTCTTCAAGCTCTCTCGCAACACGCTCCGCGTTTTCGGCCCTCTCCTTGGCAACAGCTTCCCGCTCGACAGCCTGCTCGGCAGCCAGAACCTTTGCTCGTTGCAAACCACCCTGGATCGTGCTGAGCGCCTTGGCCATATCTCCAACTTCATCTCCCCGCTCAAGACAGGGAATGCTCTCGTCCAGCCGTCCTTCAGCAATACCGAGCATACGATCCCTCACCATCAGAAGCGGTGATACGATCGTTTTCTGGCTCATAAGCAGGGTCGCGAAAAGAATAAGAATCTGGATGAGCACCAGGCCAATGACGCAATTACGGACAGAAACATTCACATCATGAGCGAGCTGGTTTGATGCGCTCTCAACATGCGTAATACGGCGGCCCGTGATCGCCCCGATATCGATTGCCAGGTGAACCCCGTCTTGGTCAGACGCCTGGGCGATCTGGCGCATTTTGGTAACATCGCCTTTATTCAGCGCAACCAGCAGACTGTTCAGCTGCTGCTCGAAAGTACCATAGCGTCCCAATAGCGGATCCAGCGTGGAGACGAGACGCGGATCCACCCTCGCGGCCTCAGCAAAGATATCACGGGTTCCTCGCATATCTTTCTGGAACCGCGTTACAACCTCACCGACGAAGGGGCTGTTCGCCTGATCGATCAGGAGATGAGAGGCGTAAAGGAGTGCGTTGAGCTTGTCGCTGATGCGCGCAAGCATGATCGTGCCCCGGTCATCTGAATTGATGAATGAGCGATAGCGCTCGCCGGATTTTAACTGGTTATTGACTAAAAAACCTGAACCGATAAATGTAACCAACGTCAATGTTATTGCAACAAGTGCAATCTTGGCCTTAAACCGAAAGACACTGAACATGAGAGGGACGAGCCTTTTTTCCGCGTAGCCTTTCATTGATCCGTCGGAATGATTAATAAATCCTCTCGTTGCCCCTTCATATAACCTGCGGGCGGCTTCGTTTCAGATTCGGCTTTGCAGATAGGGACTGACAAGAATCCCAGCTGACCAGACCCGATTCAAGTAGGTCGCTGTAATCACCAGCCAGGCCCCGCGTCACGCCCCTCCCGAGTGTCCGTGGCGCGGAGGCGGCTTATCAAGCGAAGGAAAAAGAAGCCGGCGGCACACGAAAAGCACATCAGGGCTGCGGTCTCGCAGATCGATGCGAGTCGTTCCAAGGAACCATCGAACAGCCCCAGATACACCAGACGATCGCCGATGAAGGAGAAAACCTTCACCAATATAGTTTCTACAACGCCTAAACCTATGAGAAGTATGATCAGCTTCAGAATCATGTAACGGCCCCTGTCCTCGGTTTTTGACGAGAACGTCGAGTTCTAGGAGCCAATCGTTAACAGAAGATGAGATTTAACACGCTCATTCCGCCTTGATGGCGTTCTCCTTGCATTCTTGATCACAAGAATTTGCGGGGTCTATGGAGGGCTTTCACCCATGCGTTCTCCCATGGTGAGGCCGTGTATTCCCCGCCTCTACGCAGCGAGCTGGAGAGATCGAAGAACCGTTGGTTGATGGAGCTGGCTGGTGATTTAGAGCGTTTTCTTTGCTGATTGAATCATTTGGGATTCCCAATCTGTGTGTGATCTGATTCAAGGTGACGGCCGGGATGGAGGTCGGCGCTGGATGTCGTCACGCACCCTGTCTCTGGATCTGCGTGCCCGCGTTGTCGCGGCGGTTTCAAAGGGCCTGTCCCGCCGGCAGGCTGCCGAGCGCTTCGGCGTCAGTCCGGCGAGTGCCGTTCGCTGGTGTGCCCTGGCCGCGTCGACTGGCAGCCCCGCAGCAAAGCCACGCGGTGGGGATCGACTGTCACACAGGATCGAAGCACAGGCCGACCGGATCCATGCCCTGATCGCGGCGCAGGACGACCTGACCCTTGCCGAAATCCGTAACCAGCTGGCTGAGGATGGCCACC
>NZ_JBXWTO010000034.1:0-5144 GCF_057319415.1 Asaia sp. A2 | reverse complement strand
GCCGAACGCACCCGCGACGGGCTTTGGAACAGGATCGGCAAACTCATCGATCAGGTCGCGCCCGCAGAATGCGCCAACTTCTTCACCGCCGCTGGATACAAGCCAGATTGAGAGGAAAACGCTCTAGGTATCGCTGCCGGTCCCGACTACCCGGATAATTGCTATCCGGATGGTCGGTTCTGGCTGAGGGTGTCAGGTCCTGCCGCGCGTGTTGCGCCACAAGGCTGCAAGGCCCGCCAGCGTCAGGAGGGTTGCCCCCAGACCGATGCGTCGGGGGATCGTCAGCAGCAGAGGCTTACGGCCCTGTTCGCGCAGGGGCGTGCCGTCATATGGGCCATGTGCCGCGTAGGCACCCTCGACAGTTTCCTGCAGGGAATCCGGCGCCTCGTCCGGGAGGCCAGTACCGAACTGGGCCTTGAAGCCCGTGCGCGCAAGATAACGGTCGCGCAATGAAGGCGCCAGCCCGTTGAGCAGGCTTGGCAGAATGGACGATGCCCCCACCCAGATATCACGGTGATGACCCAGGACAGCCTGACAGATGGCGTGTGCTGCAACCTCGGGTTCATAAACGCGCCCGACGGGCCTGAGCGTGTGACCGGAGAGATTGCGGCTCCATCCCAGCCTTGGCGTGTTGATGGAGGGCAGATGCACAACGGTCAGATCGATGCGATCGGACAGTGCACGGATTTCGGGGCGGACGCTGTCGCAGAAGGCGCCGACTGCCGCATGAGCGCCATTGATGGCAGATTGCAACGGCAGGCCGCGCAGGGGGTGAGCCAGCCCAAGATTGACGATCGTGCCGCTACCACGCCGGCGCATGCAGGCCAGAGCTGCCTGTGTGCCGAAAACCGAGCCGAGATAGGTCACATCGGTCACGCGGCGCAATGTGGCCTCATCGAGCGACAGGACCGGGCCGATGGCGGTGACGCCCGCAGCGTTGATCCAGACCGTGATCGGACCCAGATTGCGCTCAACCTGCTCGGCAGCCTGAGCAAGCGCCGCAGCGTCTGATACATCCACCTGCAGGGTGAGGGTGCGCACCGCGCTTGTCTCGAGTTCCTGAGCGGCATCCTGAAGCCGCTGCTCGTTTCGACCGATCAAGGCAATGTCAAAGCCATAGGATGCCAGCATACGCACGGTGGCTCGCCCGATACCGGCTCCGGCGCCTGTGACGACGGCAATCTGGTTGGGCATGGCGGCAATCCTCATCCGGTCTACAAAAGGGTGACAGCCAGAATGCCAGCGATGATGAGAAAGAGAAAGCCTGCGAGAACGAGGGTCAGGCGGCGCTCGATGAAATCACGGATAGGTGCACCGTAGAACCAGAGCAGGGTCGCAACCAGAAAGAAGCGTGCCCCGCGTGTGACCAGACTGGCCGCGATAAACGGCAGGATCGCGAAATGCGCTGCACCTGCCGCGATCGTGACGATCTTGAAGGGGATGGGTGTCAGCCCCTTGAGCAGGATGATGGCCACACCATACTGGCGGAACTTCTCCTGCATGACCGCCAGTGTGTGCTCGGCATGATAGAAATGGACGATGGGCAGCGCGACATGCTGCAGCAGCATGGCGCCAATCACCCAACCGAGCATCGCCCCGGTGACGGAGCCTACCGTGCAGATGGCCGCGAGCCTGAAGGCGTGCTCACGGGCCGCCAGGATCATGGGGATCAGCATCAGGTCAACAGGGATCGGAAAGAACGAAGCCTCGGCAAAAGCGACGGCAAACAGCCACCATCCCGCGTGAGGCGAAGCCGCGAGGGTAAGCATACGCTTATAGAGTGGCTGGAACACGACAGATCTCCGGTATTCAGAACGACCGTCAATGACCCATGTCACGGGTCATGTCGAGCGAGGGCCCCAGAGAATCAGGGCCGCGCCACCCAGACAGATTGCCGCTCCTGCCAGTTCCCAGCGGTCAGGGGTGCGTCCTTCAAACACACGCATCCAGACAAGTGAGGCTGTGATATAGACGCCACCATAGGCAGCATAGGCCCGACCGGCGCTGTCACTGTCGATGCGGGTCAGGATCAGGGCAAAAAGCACGAGGCTGAGCATACCGGGAAACAGCCACCAGATCGATCGTCCCAATCTGGCCCATGCCCAGAAAGCGAAGCAGCCGCCGATTTCCGCAAAACCGGCAGTGAGATAACAGAGAAGCGACAGCATGGCCTTGTCCTGGCTGGAATGAGCGTTCCGCTACGAGCCATTCATACAGCCATCTTACGGAATTTAATCATCAAAGGCCGGATTATGCCGCGATAAAACGCATGGCGATTGAAAATCTGTCTGTGGCAGGACACCACTTCAGGTGGTTTATCTGTCGCCAGACGTCTGAACTCAATCAGCATCGGCATTCGGGTGCCGCCTCGTGAGAGATGACCAGGACGAGAGTGCAAGGCGAGGTACGAAAAAGCGATGGATCATTGCTTTATCGAGCGTTCTGTATAAGACACAGATCAATCGTTGAATGCGTCGAGACTGATATTATTAACGAATAAAAATCGTTTAATATAACGGCTCGCGCCAGGAACCGGATATCTTTCTCATGTCCTTCGCCTCGCTGCCGCGTCGTACGGTGTTGTCCTCGCTTCTTGGTGCGTCCATGGCTCTAGGCCTGCGCGGCGCCCGTGCCGAGGGTAAGCCCATTCGTGTGGGAATCATGGCGGGCGAGGATGAGGATATCTGGCGTCTGGTCAGTCAGAACGCGCAGAAGCAGGGGCTGGCGCTCAAGATCGTCACGTTCTCTGATTATTCGACACCGGACGAGGCGCTGGCGTCGCACGACCTCGATGCCAATTCCTTTCAGCACAAGCCGTTTCTCAAGGCGCAGTGCGACGCGCATGGCTACCGTATCACCCCTGTCGGGGATACGTATGTCGCGCCGATCGGCCTCTATTCGCGCAAATGGAAAACGCTCGCGGCCCTCCCCAAGGGGGCGGTGATCGGTGTGCCCAATGACCCGAGCAATGAAGGGCGTGCGCTGCTGCTGCTTCAGACACTGGGCTTCATCAAGCTGTCGCCATCTGCGGGCCTGCTGCCGACGCCGCTGGATATCACCGAGAATCCGCATGAATTCACCATACGCGAGCTGGATGCCGGGGTGGTGGGGCGTGCCCTGCCGGATCTGGATGCAGCGGTGATCAACACCGACTGGGCACACAAGGCCGGGGTCGATGTGGTGCATGAGCGGCTGGCGCGTGAGGGCGTGAAGGACAATCCCTATATCTGCGTGATTGCCGTCAACACCGATGATGTGCAGGCGCCCTGGGTCAAGCCGCTGGTCAGTGCCTATCAGCAGCCCAATATCCGTCAGGCGCTCATTGATGTTTATGCCAATACTGTCATCCCTGCGTTTTCATGACGCTTCTTGATGTTTCGGGTCTGTCGTGCCGTTTCGGGACGCAGACCGCGCTGAGCGATATCAGTTTTCAGGTTGATAAAGGCGAGATCATCGGCGTGATCGGCAGTTCCGGCGCGGGAAAATCCACCCTGCTGCGTTGCCTCTGTGCGCTTGAGCGCCCTTCGGAAGGGCGAATCCTGCTCGACGGAGCCGATCTCGCTGCCCTGCCTGAACGCGACCTCGTGGCGGTGCGCCGCAAGGTCGGGCTCGTGTTCCAGCATTTCAACCTGCTCGACTCACGCGATGCGGCTGGCAATATTGCCCTGCCGCTCGAAATTGCCGGCTGGCCCCGTGCTCGGATTGCCCCACGCGTGGCGGAACTCCTGACGCTGGTCGGGCTCGAAGGGCATGGGCACAAGCGCCCCTCCGAATTATCAGGCGGTCAGAAGCAGCGTGTGGGCATTGCGCGTGCCATTGCCAATTCACCCTCGTTGCTTCTGTGCGATGAGGCAACATCTGCCCTCGATCCGCACACGACGTCCTCCATTCTCGAATTGCTGGCGCAGATCAACCGTGATCTGGGCCTGACGATCATCCTGATTACGCATGAGATGGACGTTGTGAGACGCTTTGCCCATCGCGTGCTGGTGCTCGATCATGGCTCGCTGATCGAAAACGGCACGATGGCGACCTTGCTGCGTGACAGTCGCGGCGATGAGCGTCTGGAGCGGCTTCTGGCCGATATCCGACCGACCCTTCCAGCCTATGTCCGTGAGAAGCTTTCGCCTGATCCGCGCCCCGGAGACAGAGCCCTGCTGCGTGTCGTGCTTGGCGCACAGGCCGCCTGCACGGCATTTCTGTCGGAGATCACGCGTCGTTTCGATCAGGATATCACGCTTGTGCAGGGCGGGGCGCTCGATTGCGGGGGAGAACCCCTGACCGACATGATCCTGGCCCTTTCCGCGCCGCTGAGCCCATCGCTCAGCCTCTATCTCGACCAGCAGGCCCATGTGACGGAGATACTCGGCTATGTACCGGCTGATCGGTAAGCTTATCATCGATTCCACCCTCCAGACGATGGAAATGGTCGCAGCCTCGACACTGGTGGCCCTCGTGTTTGGCCTGCCTCTTGCCGTGCTGATGATCGCGACCCGTCGCAAGGACCTGTATGACGTGCCGTGGCTTGGCTACCCCATCGGCTGGCTGATCGACGCCATAAGGGCCATTCCGTTCATCATCCTGCTGGTCCTGCTCATCCCGGTCACGCGGCTGATTGCCGGTACGTCTCTGGGTACGCTGGCGGCCATTGTGCCGCTCTCGATTGCAGCCATTCCCTATTTCGCCCGCATTGCCGAAATTTCCCTTCAGGAAATAGAGCCCGGGCTGATCGAGGCTGTGCGTGTCATGGGTGGAACGCGCTGGATGGTCATCCGCTATGTGCTGATTCCCGAAGCCCTGCCCGGATTGCTCTCAGGGCTGACTGTCACCGCCATCACCCTCGTCGGCGCCTCGGCCATGGCGGGGGCGATCGGTGCGGGCGGTCTGGGTGATCTGGCCATCCGCTACGGCTATCAGCGCTTCAACACCACCATTATGTTCGCTGTGGTGGCTGTGCTGATCCTCCTTGTGGGGCTTATTCAGGGAGCGGGGACCCTGGCGGTGCGAACAGTCAAACGCTAGAGCGTTTTCCTCTCAATCTGGCTTGTATCCAGCGGCGGTGAAGAAGTTGGCGCATTCTGCGGGCGCGACCTGATCGATGAGTTTGCCGATCCTGTTCCAAAGCCCGTCGCGGGTGCGTTCGG
>NZ_JBXWTO010000033.1:2500-5503 GCF_057319415.1 Asaia sp. A2 | reverse complement strand
GGATTTTGGTTGCGGGGGCAGGATTTGAACCTGCGGCCTTCAGGTTATGAGCCTGACGAGCTACCGGGCTGCTCCACCCCGCGAGGGTGTTGGGGTGTATTTTGTGGGGTGGATCAGGGGACCTGGCGGCGACCGACTTTTCCGCATCTTGAGATGCAGTATCATAGGCGCTGGGGCGTTTCACGGCCGAGTTCGGGATGGGATCGGGTGGAAGTCTCCCGCCATAGCCACCAGGTCTTCTGATCCACCCGACAACTGTGTGTCGGTGTGGAGGTTGGTGTTTTGTGTATGATGAGTGTGATTGCGTGGATGATTGCTATGCATGTGTATGCTCTGTTTAACAGAGCGTTGTGTGAGCGATATGGGCGATTAGGACCGGTTAGCTGCACGTGTTACCACGCTTCTACACCCGGCCTATTGACGTGATGGTCTTTCACGGCCCTGTGAGACCTAGTTTTGAGGTGGGTTTCCCGCTTAGATGCTTTCAGCGGTTATCCCGTCCATACTTAGCTACCCGGCTGTGCCGCTGGCGCGACAACCGGTACACCAGAGGTATGTTCATCCCGGTCCTCTCGTACTAGGGACAAATCCTCTCAAGTCTCATACACCCACGGCAGATAGGGACCGAACTGTCTCACGACGTTCTAAACCCAGCTCACGTACCACTTTAATCGGCGAACAGCCGAACCCTTGGGACCTGCTCCAGCCCCAGGATGTGATGAGCCGACATCGAGGTGCCAAACCTCCCCGTCGATGTGGACTCTTGGGGGAGATCAGCCTGTTATCCCTAGAGTACCTTTTATCCGTTGAGCGATGGCCCGTCCACGTGGGACCACCGGATCACTATGGCCGACTTTCGTCTCTGTTCGAGCTGTCACTCTCACAGTCAGGCGGGCTTATGCCATTGCACTCGACAGTCGGTTTCCGACCGACCTGAGCCCACCATCGCGCGCCTCCGTTACACTTTGGGAGGCGACCGCCCCAGTCAAACTGCCCACCATGCAGGGTCCCGGACCAGGCTAGACTGGTCTCGGTTAGACATCAGAAAAATTCAGGGTGGTATTTCAAGGACGGCTCCACCGGTACTGGCGTCCCGGGTTCGTAGCCTCCCACCTATCCTACACAGGATGTCTCTGATGCCACTGCAAAGCTGCAGTAAAGGTTCATAGGGTCTTTCCGTCTGACCGCGGGTACCCCGCATCTTCACGGGGAATTCAATTTCGCTGAGTCGATGCTGGAGACAGTGGGGAAGTCGTTACGCCATTCGTGCAGGTCGGAACTTACCCGACAAGGAATTTCGCTACCTTAGGACCGTTATAGTTACGGCCGCCGTTTACCGGGGCTTCAATTCAATGCTTGCACATCTCCTCTTAACCTTCCGGCACCGGGCAGGCGTCAGGCCGTATACGTCGTCTCTCGACTTCGCACAGCCCTGTGTTTTTACTAAACAGTCGCTACCCCCTGGTCTGTGCCACCCGCCTGTGGTTGCCCACGGACGGGTCTCGCTTATCCCGAAGTTACACGAGCAATTTGCCTAGTTCCTTCAGCATCGTTCTCTCAAGCGCCTTGGTATTCTCTACCAGTCCACCTGTGTCGGTTTCGGGTACGGTCTATACGCCAGAGCTATTTCCTGGAATGCTCCAAAAGCCTGGTCAATCCAATAAGACCAGACAACATATTGCATTCGTCACTTCTGGCAGGCCCAGTAATATTCAACTGGTTCCCATCGACTACGGCTTTCGCCCTCGCCTTAGGGGCCGGCTCACCCTGCGTGGATTAACCTTGCGCAGGAACCCTTGGACTTTCGGCGACAGTGTTTCTCGCACTGTTTGTCGCTACTCATGTCAGCATTCGCACTTCCGATATCTCCAGAGAGGGTCACCCCGTCTCCTTCGCAGACCTACGGAACGCTCCGCTACCGCGCATATCATAGATATGCACCCACAGCTTCGGCACGTGGCTTGAGCCCCGTTACATTTTCGGCGCAGGGTTTCTATTAGACCAGTGAGCTATTACGCTTTCTTTAAAGGATGGCTGCTTCTAAGCCAACCTCCTGGTTGTTTTGGAATCCCCACATCCTTTCCCACTTAGCCACGATTTGGGGGCCTTAGCTGGTGGTCTGGGCTGTTTCCCTCTCGACAATGGACCTTAGCACCCACTGTCTGTCTGCCACGCTCATACTCCTCGGTATTCGGAGTTTGGTTAGGTTTGGTAAGACTTTGGGTCCCCCTAGCCCATCCAGTGCTCTACCCCCGAGGGCAATACGTGACGATCTACCTCAATAGATTTCGCGGAGAACCAGCTATCTCCGAGTTTGATTGGCCTTTCACCCCTAGCCACAGCTCATCCCCGACTTTTTCAACAGGCGTGGGTTCGGCCCTCCAGTGCGTGTTACCGCACCTTCAGCCTGGCCATGGCTAGATCACTCGGTTTCGGGTCTTCTGCCAGCAACTCATGCGCCCTATTCAGACTCGCTTTCGCTACGCCTACACCTACCGGCTTAAGCTCGCTGCAAACAGAAACTCGCTGACCCATTATACAAAAGGTACGCCGTCACCCCATAAGAGGCTCCGACTGCTTGTAGGCATCCGGTTTCAGGTCTCTTTCACTCCCCTCATCGGGGTGCTTTTCACCTTTCCCTCACGGTACTTGTTCACTATCGGTCATCAGGGAGTATTTAGGCTTGGAGGGTGGTCCCCCCATGTTCAGACAGGGTTTCACGTGCCCCGCCCTACTCGAGAACCATCATGAACACTACGCATACGGGGCTATCACCCATTATCGCCGGACTTTCCAGACCGTTCTGCTTCTTTCACAATGATTACTGGCCTGTTCCGCGTTCGCTCGCCACTACTAGCGGAATCTCTGTTGATGTCTTTTCCTCCAGGTACTGAGATGTTTCAGTTCCCCGGGTTCGCCTCATACCCCTATGTATTCAGGGCATGATACCTATCGCTAGGTGGGTCTCCCCATTCAGATATCCACGGATCAAAGCTTGCTCGC
>NZ_JBXWTO010000032.1:0-8014 GCF_057319415.1 Asaia sp. A2 | reverse complement strand
GATATGGCAGTCCCTTGAGATGACGCTGCCCCTCATAGGAGCAGGATCAAGACCAGCCAGACTGCATGTAGCAGGCTGTCCACGGTCGCTAACAACGGCGTCAGGTGATCCACAAGGCGAGTGGCGGCTTCGAGTAGGTGAATGAGGGCTGTCATGCTTTCCTCCTGAGTTATGCTGACCTCAGAAGTCTCCCACAGGCGGATGTGAGCGCCGCATATGCTCTCTCAGGGCCGCTTAGGGTGCCTCCTCAAGTGCCCGATAAACGCCGCTGCGGGCGATGCCCAACGCCTTGGCGATAGCGATGGCGCTGTGCCCTTCAGCGCGCATCTGCCTAATCGTCTGCGCTTGGCTCATGACCGTAGAAGGCCGCCCCTTGTACTTCCCGGCCTCCTTAGCGGCGGCGATGCCCTCACGCTGGCGCTCAAGCATCAAAGAGCGCTCGAACTCAGCGACGGCGGCAAGCATGGTCAGCATGAGCTTGCCGGTCGGGGTGGCGGTATCCATAGCCTGCCCGCCCATGCTCAGGACCACCAGCGTTGCACCCTTGGTCTGGATAGCCTCGGCCAGCCCCAGCAGGTCAGCAGTCGAACGCGCCAGGCGGTCGGGTTTTGTGACTACCAGCGTGTCTCCCTCGCGGAGGTAGTCCAGTGCAGTCTGAAGCTGCGGGCGGTTTGTGTCTTTGCCGCTCACCTTTTCTGAGAAGGTCTTTTCGCAGCCAGCAGCCTCTAGGTCCCGAAGCTGGGCTTCGAACCCCGCGTCCTGGTCTGTGGTCGATACACGCGCATAGCCAATTCTCATGTCCTGATCCTAGCTCTATCTGTCCCAAAAGGTCTTAGACCCTATCGCTAGAATGTCCTAAAAGTCAAAAACAATTTCATGGGACATTGAATTAGGCTTGGCCTGTCCTATCCGAGACATGTCCTAAATGACCAAGCCCTGTGGGACACGTTTAAGGTCTCCTTATGGGGTATCGGCAGGATGTTCCGTTGCGCGTTGCGTAGTCGCTACGGTGGCAGCTACGATGCCCCTACAGGGACCACGAGGGGCTACATGGCAGAAGAGCGCGTATCGTATCAGCAGCTAGCCGACAGATGGGGTGTGAGCGTTCCAGCAGCTAAAGCAAGGGTGAGGCGCTATCGCTGGCATCGGCAAGCCGGAAACGATGGGATGGTGATCGTGACCATACCGGACGGTAGCGACCACGTAGCTACGCCGTTGCCCCACAAGACCCCTGATAAAACCTCAGAACTGGCAAGCGACGTATCCCCTACAGAGGATACGCTACGTGTGGCCCTTGGGCAGATTGCGGAGCTTCAGGCCCTCCTCCTCGCAGCCAAGGACGAAAGCTCAGAATATAGGGCCAAGCTGGCCGCGGCTGAGGCCCGCCTGGAGGTCCTTGAGGGGCTACAGGATAGGGCTGCTACGCCAGAACGTAGCCTGATCCAGAGGCTGCTACGCCGTAGCTGATACGTTGGGGCGACGATGCCCCTACGTCCTAAGCCGCTCCTGCCAGAACCCGTTCGACAGCCTGAGGCTCGCGGTCGATCAGAAGCAAGAGCGTTCTGGCCGCCTTTTCTGGCTGGCGGCGGCCCTGCTCCCAATCACGCACAGCCCCGGCACTAAACCCATAACGGGCGGCGAAAGCGACCTGGCTCAGGCCTGTGCGCGCGCGGACCTGTCCCACGTCAACACCAGCGGGTGGGTTCCACACGCGGCCAGGCTCCATACGTCCGGCCATGATCTCGGCGGCTTCACGGGCCGACGCCAGCAGTTCTTCGGCAAGGTTTGCCATCTCATGATCCTCCCTTGATGATCGTCACAAAGGCGCGCTTCTGGTCCGGTGTCAGATCGGCCTGATCGTTCTTGCCATACAGCAGCAAGGCGAGGATCGGCGTTTCATCCCCGGCCACATACCAGATAACCCGGAAGCCGCCCCGCTTGCCCTTACCGGCCCCGGCAAAGCGCATCTTCCGTGCCCCTCCCATGCCGGGAATCAAGGCTCCCCCGCGTGGGTTTTCGGCCAGCGCCCGGATCAAATCGGCCCGTTCTTCGGGTGTCAGCAACGCATCCGCGCGCTTGGTGAAAATCGGGGTTTCGATGACCGAATGCATCCCCCAACATACGGCAACGCCGCACACATATCAAGGGATTGCGCGGGGCCACGCCGTATCGCCAGCGTATCACCTTCGCATCACGGTAGTGACAGCGTGAGGTCGAAGTAGGGACACGGTGAGCACAAACACACAAATGCAGACTTCCAGTCTGTCGTCATGCGTCACCACGCCACCTATGCCGCACCAAGCACACAGCGCGTCGTGTGTTCGTCCGCGTTGAGCGTGACGCAAAGTCGCGCAAAGCGGCGCGTATGGGCGTTTTCCAGACCCCGTGGGGTCTCCTAAACATTCCCTTCAAAAATCCCGCTAAAGCTGTTGTTGATTGTGAGTAAGTCGGGCTCTTCCTGTGGGGCTGTTCCCGTGAAATTCCCGAGGGGTAGGGGGTCTCTCCAGGCGCTTCCAAAACAGACCGGGTAGCCCCTGCGGCCTCCCTTTGGGGTCCCCCCCTGCCGCGATGGCGGACATAGCTATGTAGGCAATAGAAGATGGTCGCAGGCCTAAGGCACTTCGCCTAAAAATTTGGCGGACAAATTGCCCCGGCTTTTCGTGTGTCCACGGGCCAGCCGAATAAAATGGCGCACTAGGTCAAGCGAGCCTCTGACCAGCAACCACACCCCAAATATGGAACAAAAATCCTCATGAAATATGTAAGCGTAGGTGAGCGCACCTCGCTGCGGTTTACCCCTCAGGACCGCGCCAATTTCGCGTTGGTCGCGGCGTCACTCTGCGACCGTGACCCGGCCCTGTGCACGGGGCGCGCGGCGGTTTTTAGAGCGCTGTTAGGAGCGGCAGCCGAGAAGATACGGGCAGGCGCTTCGGGAACGCTGGCATGACCTGGGGGCGTCCTCGTTCCACGAAGCCACTCCTCGAAACTATATGGGACGGGGTCAATGACGAGAACGGCCCCGATGCATGTCATCCCTGGGAGCGCGCCCTCACAGGCAATGGATTTCCAGCCCTAAAGTATCATGGCACGAACATTAGGGTGCATAGGCACCTCATGTGCCATTTCCTGCCACGCCCTGACATGGCGTCGCTCGTGGTGGGGCATACCTGCGGCAACAGAGCGTGCTGCAATTTGGCTCACTTGCAATGGGAGGACCACAGCGCGGCCTGCCTTCGAGCTGTTAAGGCTGGGACAGTCACAGGGGGCAAGCCTAAGCTCTCAGACGCGCAGGTGATCGAAGCACGTAAGCTGCTACGCAAGGGCACAGCCTTAGTCTGTGACCTAGCGGACAAAGCTGGGGTGGCGGGCGGAACTATAAGGGCCGCAGCCTCCGGCACGACGCACAAGAAGCTTAACCAAGGCCATCCACCCTTCGCCGGGATCCTTCCGCTGGGGAACGCGGGCCGAGGCGGTAGAGAAACCCCTCGTAATTTCACGCGCCCCTCCTGTGAAGCCTTCCAGCGGCACCTGCGGGCAGCGCAGTCCGCTCAGTAACCAGATGTCGAAAGGGGGGTGGCGTTTCACCGCCCCCTTTGCGGCCCCGATCACCCTCTTTGGAGTCCCTTTGGGAAGTAGCAAATCAACGACGAAATCGTCCTCTACAACGTCGCCCTGGGCACCCCAGGCATCACAAGTTCAGAACATCTTCGGCCAAGCCCAGCAGAACTACAATCAGCAGTCTGCCAATGGCCCCTACACCGGCCAGATGACGGCTGGTACGAACAGCACCCTAAACGACGCCATAGGCCGCGCTAATTCATGGGCGAACGGTTCCGGCATCGCCCTGACGGATGGCCAGTCCTCGGCTGGCTCAACGGGCCTTGGAGCGCTTGCTCCCTACATGTCCAGGGCAAGCCAGCTTAGCCAACAGGGCCTTGATAGTGGCCTTTCGGGCATCCTCAGCCAGTTCGCCAATGGCTCTACTTCAGCCAGCGGCCCTTCAGGGCTCCTCAGCCAGTACCTGAACAATGCTGCAATCAGCGGCACGAACGGCCTGACTAACGCCCAAAACACCCTTTCAAACGTCTCCAGCCAGGCCCTCTCGGACCCGACGCAGCGCCTTGCGGCCAATGCAGGGACCTACATGAACTCGTCGGCGGTCAATCAGGCGATTGATGCGAATAACGCCACTATCGACCAGACGCTGAACCAGACGACGCTGCCCGGTATCAACCGGCAGGCGGCTCAGGGCGGGGCGCTGAACTCGTCCCGTGCAGGTGCTGCTACAGCCATGGCACAGGGTCAGGCAGCAACGGCTAAGGCCACTCAGGCCGCCTCGCTGCAGAACAACGCCTACAATCAGGGGCTGTCCACGGCGCTGAGTGCGTACAATAACGGGCTCGGCACAGCAGCCAGTGCAGCGGGTACTCAGGGCAGCCTTGGCAACGCTTCGGCGCTTGGCACTGCAGGTCTCCAACAGAACAACTCGCAGTACAACACCTCGAACCAGCTCAACGCCGCTTCAGGCCTCCTTGGGCTTCAGCAGCAGAACACGAACTCCCAGCTTGCTGCCAATAGCCAACTAGGAACGGCAGCCTCTCTCGGCAACACCGCGACGAACAGTGCCGTCCAGAATGCGCTGAACAACTACCAGCTTCAGGCGGGCGCAGGTCAGCAGCAGCAGAGCAATGACCAGAATGCTCTGACCAATGCTTATCAGCAGTGGCAGGGTCAAAACGGGTACCAGACAGGAATCCTGAATGACTACCTGGGGCTCGTCAGCGGGAACTACGGCAGCCAGACCCAAGGCACGGAGACCAAGACACAGTCAGACGGCCTCGGGAATACGATCATAGGCGGCGCGCTTGGCCTAGGCGGTCTGCTATCGGGCGGGGCTATTGGCGGAGCACTGTCAAAATGGCTCAATACGCCTTCCCTTGCCGCTCAGGAATTGGCGAGCCCGTACCATGTGAAAGGTGAACTCGGGACCGGAATTGCGCAGGGGGGCCTTTACTAAAACAGCAGGACTGGACAGAGCCCGGCCCGGAGCGCACACTTAGGTCACAAATGACGAGGGGGACAGCCCGGCCAGGCCATCCCCCTCTAATCTCGCCAAGACGCGGCGGGCAGGTGCAAAAGCGATTGAGCCCGCTTAGGCATCCGATAGAAGGAATATAGCGTGAGCCGGTAGAAGGTTCAACAGCGCTATCCTTCTTGGGAAGTGCGCGCCGTCCAGAATAGGACAGCCTCTGTGACCACTCCCAGCTTTTCTAGCCAGCTTTGGACCATGACCCAGGCCCGCCAGCTCACCGGCAAAGCGCATCTAGTGCTCCAAGCCCTCGCTAGCTTCACCGGCCTGCACGGCACCTTCCCCGCCCATGAAACGCTAGCTGCCAAGGCGGGATGCTCGGTACGGACTGTGATCCGCGCCTTAGATCAGGCGTACTCACTTGGCTTGGTGGAGCGAACGCGCCGCATGGTGAGGCGTGGAAATCGCCTTGTGCGGACCAGCAACGCCTATCGCCTCTTGATCGTGGGTACTGAAGCCGCAAAGCAAGCGGCGATGGCGTATGCTCAGCAGCTACGCGAGGCGCTTGAACGCCGGAAAAAAAGGCTTTTAGATCTACGTGCCAAAAGCACAGCGGAACCAATGCTCCCCTTAAATTACCCTACGCGAACCCCCTCAGAATGGCTCGACCTGCTCGCAAAAGTGGATTCAGGTCTGACCCCAGAAGAAGCCGGGTACCGAACCTAGCACAAGCTATCCCTAACACCCTCTAAGACGGTGCAGCGTAGCCCTCAGGACGGCCTTTAAAAGGCCCTCTGGTGGGGTAGTAGCCAAAACCTGCGCAGACCGCTCTACGGGCTTCTGTGAGGCTCCTAAAGGGGTGTCCTGATAATGGCTCATGAAGCGCGCTGGCGCGGTAGCAACGACACCGCTCGATGGCGAAAATAGCCGTTCAAAAGTCGTAAGTTTTTACAGGGCAAATAGGGGGTGCTAAGAGGCCAAACATCTAGCCATACCGGGCCTTTCTGGCACGATCTGCTGATAACAGAAGATAGGCTCTTAGTTATAGGGCACGGGAATGAGGAGGCTGCATTGAGTTCATCTGACCTGCATAGCCCCTTCGTATTCAGTCCCTCTGAGGAAACCCCAAAGGTCCCCTTAGAACGCCTCAGCCACAACCCCGACAATCTAAAGCTCTCTCAAGCTGCCAGCCTTCTCAACGCCATCAGCTATGCTGACAGCATCAATCATCCTATGAACGCTGGCCTAGACGTGAATTGGTATTGGCTGGGAACAACAGACCGCATCGGCCAACAGGCCGCTCAGGCGCTCTTTATCAAGGACCTACGCGAGTGGCTGCAAAGGAACCAGAAAGGGGGAAGGCAGGCGGCCTTCATTTGGGTTTCAGAACTCGACAAGCGAAAGAAGCTACACACACACTTCCGCCTGCATTGCCCTGCTTCCAAGGTGCCCGCCCTACGCGCCTACCTAGCGCAGAAGCATGAAGCTAGGGACATGGGCGACCGGCACCACGGCACGGCCTTTGCAATCAAATCCAAGGCTGGCCTGAACAGTCGCGCCAAACGGGCCGGATACCTGGCTTATATACTCAAGGGGATCGACCGAACCCCAGCCGTCGCCTGGCAGGGTCAGCTGCACTCTGTCGCGGACCTTTTGGGGATCCGCTCAAAGGGCTCCCAGGGGCACATTCTGACCAAGCGGGCCGGTATGTCGCAAAGCCTGGCTCCGGCTGCTCGTAAGGCCTCTGGGTGGACTGAACTAGTGCACCTCAGGGATCTGCGTAATGTCCTGTGGGACGAGGTGAGAGCTGCAACCCCCGCCCCGAAGGCCTATGACGAAACCGCTAACCCTGACTTCTAGCCAATGTTAGGCGATTGGGTCTCCCACGTACCCCCAGCCTTCCCGTTTAGCCTGCTCCAACATTTCGTGGATGATTTCCATATTGGGCAATCGCGCTTGTCCTCTAGCTGCCTGAAGGGTCCCATCAGGGCGCTTATAAATGAACCGATACCCGGTCTGCTGCCCGCCATCACTGTAAAAATACGTGCACCATTGGAAGCAAAGTTTCCAATCGTTCGGGAAAGCCTTCTCAGTGCTCTTAAGAACCATAACTCGCGCTTGAACAGCCATAATCGCCTCATCAGTTAAGTCTGAACTGCTGAATGGCTTAATAGCAGTTAAGGCTTAACTGCAAGGGAAAAATGCTAGGTATGACTGATAAGCATTGAAGGACGATGGAGCCCGCCTGAAAGATCAAGCTCCATCGTGACCTTTCAAGCCCTCAATGGGCTAGTGAATGGGTGAACTCAGCAACGTTGAGGGCCGCCCGGAATACCCTTTTTTGAGCCTGGCAGGCCTCCCCGAAGAGATCGCAGTCGATGGCGTCGACAATGATTGCTCTTAACGCCTCTACAGTGGCCTCTAAGGTGCTGAATGAGGCTTCAGCAAGGGCGTCTAAATGCGCCTCGTAGGTGTCCCAATAGGCCTGATCGTCGGCGTTCTCGTATGCAGCTTGAGAGGCTGCCGCAGGACCTGCCGAGAGGGCGCGGGACATGGTAAGCGTGGAAACGGTCATTGTGAATCCTTGTTTCACAGTGGCTAGGCCAGGCTTGGAAGGTACAAGTTCCTTGTCTGGCCGCTGACCAGTATGGTCAGGGCTAAGCTGTCATGAAATTTGTATTATTCACAGTGAAAAATCAGGAACTTTCTAATATTTCTAGATGAAATCCGAAGCCCTCAGGGTGTCATTACTTTGGATATTGCTGATCATCTATTGTAACGTATAGGGTGAAACCCGGAAAGCGTCGGTTTTTTCTTCTAACGTGCCTGTAGGTCGTAACCGAGAAATAACCGCCCGCGATATGGCAGTCCCTTGAGATGACGCTGCCCCTCATAGGAGCAGGATCAAGACCAGCCAGACTGCATGTAGCAGGCTGTCCACGGTCGCTAACAACGGCGTCAGGTGATCCACAAGGCGAGTGGCGG
>NZ_JBXWTO010000031.1:0-9754 GCF_057319415.1 Asaia sp. A2 | reverse complement strand
GAAGCCGTGAAGCCGTGAAGCCGTGAAGCCGTGAAGCCGTGAAGCCGTGAAGCCGTGAAGCCGTGAAGCCGTGAAGCCGTGAAGCCGTGAAGCCGTGAAGCCGTGAAGCCGTGAAGCCGTGAAGCCGAACTACTAGGAGCGCGGCCATTTCCTACAAACAGATACTATCATGTTTACCGGAAGATACAACAAAAAGGTTCAATATTACACAATAAACATGCAATATCGCGCCGTTTCGATACTTCGCGATACTTCGCAGAACCGGTTTCGCTCAATAAAGAAAAGCAACAGCCTTTCGTTCGACCTGTGCCGGAGGCAAAGGGTCGAAAGGATAGCGCAGCGACGCCTTTCGTCCCGACACTTTCAGAACCGCTGTGGACGGAGATGGGGTCAAGATAGGTTCTCAGGGGACCCGTCTGCACGAAGCGACCAACGGGAGCGGAGGAAGATGGGGTGGCAGCTGTCTTGACGCTATCGAGGCCTATGGCATGGCCTATTGCGATTGGTTCGGCTCAGGCATCGCCCTGAAGAATGCGTCAACGGGATACGCCGAATGGCCATAGGGGCTTGGGGCGGAGCCCGTGTCACGTGGCCCCGAAGGGGAGACGCCCGTGTTCTTCAGCGCGCGTTGTAAGAAAAAGCGATGCCCGAGATCGATCAGATACCTGACCAGGTGCGCACATAATTATAGATATTCTGCCTGTCCTCGGCTTTGAGACGAGCCCCGCTCAGATGGGTCACAGCAAGAGCAGGGATCCCCCCCAATGTTGCTTCCTGGGCGATCGGATTATGACGTGACGGATCGATCGAAGAGACCTTGCCCTTATCGATGCTGTGCCCTGGTATTCTCTTGAGGGTATCGAGGCCGATAAGAAGAATGCGCTTTGGCGCATAAGCTCTGACCAGTCGCTGAATTGTCGTGAGGGAATGCTTTTGCAGCTCACGACGGACAGGGAGCGGGATTGTTTTCCATTCGTCGACCGAGACCGCGCGGAAGAAATTGATATTGCCGCCCATCATGTCGGTCATACGATCTGCTGGCCAAATGTTGAGCAATGCCTTTGCAAGGCGCCAATCCTCTTTCGGGTCTGCATAGGCCAAGATATCCGGGGGACCTGCCGGGCGCTTTTCCTCCTCGGACATGGTCTTATCCTCCTCATCGCAACCCGGCTGGTACCCAAGAATGAAGAGCGAGGGTGTCACGACCTCGGGTCCATACAGGATCTGGTATCCGTAATCCTTCCCGCCCATCTGTGGCGCCAGTCTGTCGTAGAGCTCGCGTGTCTCCGCGTAGGCAGTGCGATACTTCGTGTCGATCATGTTCAGCGCCCTCCCTGGGAACAAGATGGTTCCTGTGACCCGGATCCATAGTGCCGTGATCGTTGTTCAGTAAGAAGTGACGGAGTGGCACATTACACGCGGACCACTTCCTGATCCGCATACTCCAGCTCGAGGCCATACCAACGCTTGAACCATTCCGGGCTGGGATGGATCACGAGGAGAGCGTCGAGGGCCTGTTTCGCCTGTTCCTTAGTTACGAAAGGGCCTGCGAGCATGTCGCCGCTCGTACTGTCCGCAACATGGAAGACGCCTGACCCATCAGGAGCAGATTCCAGATAAGGCTCGACGGGAGGTGGTGGTGCCGACGGATCGGCGATGTCGGCAGGGTTGCCCGGAAAGACGGAAGCAATGGGGGTCTCCAGCAGCGCAAGCACCGCATTGACACGCGCATTGGTGGAATCACCACGATCCGCCCAGAGATCCCAGTCGATGCGCAGGAGGATCTCGTTACCCAACCGTTCGCGCAGGTCGCCTATCGTGTCGTCCTGAGCAATGGACACGGCCACAAGGTCAGGCGCATTCGGCGAGGTGAAGAGTTCGATCGGCAGAGCGCTTTGATACCCGGAGCATAGGAGCTTGAGCCTGACGGCTGTGAGGCAGGAAGAATGCATGCGTTTTCTCCTGTCGCGGTCGCGCTGCTGCGCGGTCGACACGCGAGGTCGTGATGGAAATGGGCGGAAGTTTTGTGGCAGCATCGGGAGATGGCTATTTCCCGACGCAGATCGCGCAAAGCTGACAGCGGGGTGGGACAGCAGATGTCCCTCTTCCCGGTCGAGGCGCTATTACGCCGTATCAGACCGGACAGGAATGAATGGCGGTATTACCGTCTGAGCATCCACCGCGATCTGTTTGGAGGCGCGACATTGCTGCGGCAATGGGGTCGTATCGGCACGGCAGGCAGCACGCGCGTCGATCTCTATCAGGATGAGGGAGAGGCCGCGAATGCGCTGACGCGCATGATCCGGTATCGAAAGAAACGCGGATACGCGCTTATCGGCAACTGATCAGAAGCGCCGGGAGAAGCCGCGCAGCATTGGATCGATGAGGGCGCGTCGCTCTGCACCAGTCGATCGTGAGCGCGGGGTGTAAGGGCTGATTTCCGGCTGAGGAAGCGCGGGATCGTTATTATGAATCTGCGGGGACAAGCTCGGGAACGGGTCCACACCGATCCGCTGTTCGAGCGCCGCGAAGCTCAGCGTCTCGCAGACAGGCGCATCGTCATTGCGGCACAGCCACGCGCCGCCTTGTTCGTGAACGGGATCGTAGACCGCCTTCCAGATCGCAACGGGGACCGGAATGCGGTCCCAGCCGATCGTCGGCCCGTTTGCCTGAAGCACGGGACCGGTCACGACGTAGAGCTCGCCAACCCTGTGCGCCCAGTCGGCGACTGCCATCTCGATCCCGGTCCAGACCCCTTCGTTCAGAGCCGGGGTTTCGGGCACGACATTGGCGAGAGAGAAGGTCTCCTCCTGGGAGAGCTGATCGGGCGCTGAACCGCTCGGGGTGAGATGGCCGCGATCGAGGCCAGAGCCGCGGTAATCCGCCAGTTCTGCGCGCTGGCCATAAGGCAGCCCTGTTTCCGGATGGAAGAACTTCGTGACGCGTCCAAGGCTCTGGGCACTGTCGAGCGCCTCGTCTGTGAGGTGCTCGGCCGACCAGAGCGGAATGCGCGCGTCCAGTGACTGCATCGCGATATAGACCCGGCGACAGACGATTGTCGTGATCGGCCGGACTGACTGCGCAAGCAATGCGGGCGGCGTATGCCCGACAGAAAGGTCATCGCAGGGGCGGGTCTGGGCATGAGCCCTGGTCAGAGGCAGGGCCAAGGTCGCAAAGACGGCGGAGGCGCTGAGAAAATCGCGCAACATACTGAAATCCCTTTACTTTATTCCCGGAGCGGCGCTTATCTTTCCTCATGCGAGGAGAACCCATGATTCAGGCAAGTGCAAGGCTTCTTCGATTTCCGGCCGAACGCTGTGCCGCGCCCACCTTCGATCATCTGCGGGCGCAGCTCCCCGCCGATACCAGCATGGCCGATGAGTGCCTGCGCTATGGCCTGTCGGCACCGGATCTGAATGCCTTGGTTGAGCAGGGCATCGCGATCGGTATGAAGATGCGTCACCAGATCGTCTTGCCCGCCGATGCAGGCGAGGCAGCGAGTAAACGCGAAATCTGGTTTGCTCCCGCTCGCGTCACCATGCAGCGAAGCATCACGCGTATGCATGATCTGAAATGGCGTGCAGAGCAGACCGGAAACCCTCAGGATCACCGGGCCGCATTCAGCGCCCGCTATCGTGCCTGGCAGACATGCAAACGATTGATCGCGGCCTGGGAGACGCTTTGCCTGGATGAAGAGGATGTGCGTCCGAGCGCATCAATCCTCACCTTCCAGAAGAAGGCGTCGGGCTGAGCGCCGGGCGCAAGTGGCTTCACGGCGCCAGCTGGCGCTACGTGATGCGAGAAGGGCGTCCTCTTCAGAGGCGTCCCTGAGGAAGGCAGCTTCCGCCAGGGTTCGACGGGGATTTCCGAAGTACGCGCAAAGCGCTGCGGCTTTCATGTCTGCGGAGGGGGCATAACCTTTGGCGGCATGGAGAGCGGTCCGCATGGCGAGATCCTTTCACCGTATGGCACGGCATTTCAGAGTGAAGTCTTATTCCCGATTGCGGCGGCGACAGCCGCCTGGGCGCGCAAGCGCCACTGGACGAACCACTCGACGAGGTCGGCGCCCTCTACGGGATGATCCTTTCCGAAGGCCTCGGCTTCGTAGCCGAGTGCCTCCTCGATGACCGAAATCAGGGGTTGGGGGCTCGCGTCCGGCATTGTCGGATCAGCGACGCGCAAGAAACGTGGTGTGGTTAACAGGCCTGGCATCATCCCCGGCCAAGAGGCTCGGGCCGCATGTGACGGTCAGAACCAGCGTCACGAAGCCCGTGACATAGAGCGACATGGCCGCAAGCTCGCGGATGTTGGTGATCAGGGCCTGCTTGGTTTCTTTCGTCATGACGGGTTCCTTTTCGGGATGGGTCGGAACACCCGGCGAGCCACATCTCATGGACCGTCTGGGTGGTCAGGACGGAGCCGACTATCTGTCTATTCTCCTCTTGACCCGATCCGCAGCTCATGGGGCGTGCAGCCCGGAAAGGGCGATGCGCCGGCACGGCGCGTCGGGAGCGGAGCGACAACCCCTTGTAGGGCTGTGCGCGCCATGAGAGCGGTCCCTCTCCTCTTCTTTCGTTTTCTTCGGCACCTCCCCAGCGGTCCACTGGCCTCTTAGGGCGGACGGCATTGGGGAGGATCAGTCGGGGCCGACGCCACTGATAGTGACGGTTTGCCCAAACGCCGCCGCCGCGAGAGCGGTGCGGATGGGGAGCATGGCGGGTGTCTCTGATGTGGCCTCGCCATGCTGGTTCTGCATGACGCAGTCATGGGCCTGAGCGGCAGCCTCGCGATCAACATCGAACACCTGATGGGTGGAGTGCACGATCTGGTGCGCCCAGTTTGTAAGATTGAGCGAGGCGATTTCCTTGCCCGTTGCAAGGTCCAGCACGATTGCACCGCCGCAATACGCATCAAGGCATGGCTTGCTGCAATCACCAGTCCAGATCAGACTCCAGCGAACCGGCAGGGTGAGCTTCTTCTCGCAGCAGGCGTACACGAAGGTCAGCACGTCCTCGATCGACCCACGTTCATCATGGTGAATCCACAGATGCTGGAGTTCGGAATCAGGAGGCTCGTTCGCCTCGGCCTCGAAGCCAACAGAGTCCGACTCAAAGGCCCCGTCAGCACCCTCCGCGCGCATAGCTTCGAGCAAGGTGAGGGCCTGAGTGACCGCTTCTGCGTTCTGTAGCGGCAGAAGCGTTGAGAATTTGGTATAGTGGTTGGGCATTGCAGTCAGTCCTCATCAAAGAATGGAAGGGTTTCATCGACCGGGCCGTCCGCATCGAGCAGGACGTAATCGCAGTCCAGTTCACGGGCGCGGGCGAGGAGCGCAGCGAGACCGGGCACTTCGCTCCATGTGAGGGGATCCGGCTCTTCCTCGGCGTAGATCATCCAGCCATAGGACCCGACCAGACAGTTTCCGGGCGCGTTCCGGGTTCCGTGGGCGAGAGCCTGCGTTAGCTGCTCACGGTCGCGCGGCGAGAGATGCCCCGTGCTGAGATCGAGGAATTGACGAACGCTCATGCGTCGTGCTCCTTCAGCCAGACGCGCAGGCGTCGGGCCGCGTCGTGGCTCTCGGGGTGGCGTGTGTCCAAAATTGCGCGCGCAAGGATTCCATCCAGATCCCGACGCATGTCGCGATCCGTCCGGAGGAAATCCGAGGCACCGCAGGTCAGAATCAGGTCTTCGCTGCCAGTCGCGCGGACCTCGGCAAGGATATCCGTATCCTCGACCGTTTCGGGGTCGAGGGAGGCAGTTGATCCATCAGGCAGGATGACGGTACGGACGCCGCCACTGGTATCGTCAGAAACACCCGACAGCACGATGCGTGCTGCCGTTTCTGCATTGCAGGCCTCTATCGAGAGGATAGCCTGATCCCTCAAGATCAGGCGTTCGACGATCGTGACATCGAAGCGGGGCATGGACCTTACTCCGTCACGTTGTGGGGGACACAGTAACCAGCGCTCATAAGCTCGGACGCCACGGCGAAGGGGTGGTGACGATCCTCATATCGCCCGATCATGGATGACGCGTCGGTGTAGTCGAATAGGGAGCAGCGCGAGTTTTGGAGTAGCTGTACGCGAGCATTGATCATCCGCAGCCAGCCATAATAGCCGAGATGCCCGTGAGCATGAGGCGTGAACTCGTCGGGCTCGGCATCTGTCCAGACAGGAGCGCGATCGCTGAGCTGGAACGGAGCTTCTTCCGCCCCCCACATACGCACGGGGGGCGTCCCGTCCTTGATCGTCGCATCGAGCATAATGGTGAACAGGAACGCCTCCTCGCGCAGCCCGCCGTCCCGAGCACAGCTGGCGTACCAGCGCGGCTTGCGCGCGCCTGGAACGATCTCGGCGCAAACGAGAAAGGACAGTTCGCGCGAACGCTGACGGATCAGCTGGCCGAAACTGTTCATCGCACTCGCAAGGGAGGCCGCGTTCGTGGCGTCTGCCTCATGGGAGAGGTCTGCAAAAATCCCGGGTGTGGGCTCGATCGCATACTGATCGGCTTTTTCAACGCGTGCGGCGGGGGACGCGACCAAGTGGAAACGGGTCATCGTGAGTCTCCTGAATACGAAAAAGCCGCCTTGCGGCGGCTTGAGGGGATGGGAGGGATCAGGCTTCGGCGCGGGAGGTGAAGACATATTCGGCACCGCCGAACGACTTGCTCCATGGGGTGTCTTCCTGCCTGGCGCAGTCGCTGTAATGATCGAATGTGCCGGTCTTGAATCGGTCGGTGATCTCGGACACCTCATCTTCAGACGGGCCTTCGCTCCAGCGAACGTAGATGCAGCCGTACTCCGACTTGCGAACGCTGAATTTCGTTGTCCTGAACGCAGCCTTGAGAAGTTTGCGGATGTTTTTCGCGGCGAGTGCTCCGTCGCGAGCGTCACCCTGTTCCAGATCGGCGTAAGCCGGGTCGGCTTTCAGGGCCTCGACCGCACGTGCGAACGCCGCCTCTTCCTCGCGTTCCTTCGCGAGCTGCGCAGCCTCGAGATCCGATGCAAGTTTCTCGAGCTCGGCAAGACGCCAAGCTTCAGCGAACCCCGCTTCCTTGGGGTATATTTTCCATTGCGGGCCATGAATGATGCACTCTGGTAGCCGTACGGAACGAGCGCCGATTTCGAAGATGATATCGAAGTGCGCATTGCCTCCGGTGCCCATGAGGCCACCGATACGCCTGACGGTTTGCGGCTTCTGTTCCCCATGGATCGCCGAGATATAGCCGCGCCCTCTGTCGTAGACGACTGTTGAAACCATCGTGCCCACTTCGAGGGTATGTGCTGTGTCTGACATCCTGCGTCTCCTTTATTTCTGCTGGATGCCGTCTCGCTGACGCGAACGACTGGCTGGGGCCAGGGCGGCGCTTGCGCCGTTCACGGAGCCACGCGCAGCTTGCGAGCATGGCGACGCCCTGGCGGCGGACTGGCGTTTGTGTCAGCTCCCTTTCTTCCGGGGCTTCGGCGTGGGTTCTGGAGCAACCGGCTGAAGTGGCGGCATGCGGATCGAATTCGGTTTCACATCGATCCACATTCTTGGATCCGGAGCTGTCGCATCGCAGGCGCGCTGTATCGAGAGTGCGTCCAGAAAATCGCAGCCGTCGTCCCCCCCGAAGGATGTCCGCTTCACATGCCACCATCTATCGGGGTTGACGGCCGGGTTGCACTCTTCTGCATAGACTATGGCATTCTTGCCGGTCATCGTGCCCTTGGGATGATCCTTGCCGTTGGACATGAGATAGATACCGTCATCGCCGACCAGCCACAGGCCGGGCGGGATTTTACTGGCATCGATGTCTTCCTCCCGTGCCCACTGACGCTCGGGGGCGTCGGCCTTGCGATACTGCGGATCGCAGCGCTGTTCGAAGGTTGCCCGGCGCTCAGTCGCAGTAACGCTATGGCGCAGGAGTTCGAGAACGCGTGCGCGATCGAAATGGAGTTTCATGGCAGGCCTCAAACGGGATAGCGGTCATTGAAGACGCGTGTTGCAGGCGATCCGGTACGGACCAGCTGCCATGCGGGGTCGGTGCGGCTGGCTCGCAGCGGCAGCGGCTTGTCATGACGGCCGTCCCAGCTCAGACCCTCGCAGGGACCGAGGAGCTTTGCGGCCTGGGCTACGCGATCGCGGCCGGGGCAAACGCGTTCATTGCCGCCCGCGCTGCGCTGGCAGGGATTTCCGGGCGTGGCGTTGCAGTCGGGACAGGCGAAGCGATACGCCGGGTCGCCGTCATCCCATTCGTGGTGACAACGACGGCAGGTGACGCTTTCGGACGTGCAGGACCAGCGAACCGGTGTGCGGAAAGTCGGATTTTTTCTGGAAAACAGATCGTAGGTCATCGACAATCTCCTCTTGATTGCCTCCCGCGCGACGGGGCGTCGGTTTTCGGGTCAAGGGCGACGCGCAAGCGTCGGGCGCAGCCTTCCCTTGATGCGAAAAGCGACGTCCCGTAGCCCTCTCTGCTTTGTTGGTGGGGCACGCGTGTTGGGTGCCCCTGCGCTTCAGGCTGGGCCTTAGAACGGGATCTCGTCGTCCAGATCCCCGCCCAAGTTGCCGCCATCTTGCGGCTGACGCGGCGGAACATTACGGGAGGGGCGATCATCGAGGCCGTAGCGGCTCTCATCGCTATAGCTCTGCGCGTTATCGAGTAGGGTGAGCTCGCCACGGAAGCGGTCGAGAACGATTTCCGTGGTGTAGCGGTCCTCGCCGGACTGATCGGTCCATTTGCGGGTCTGAAGCTGCCCCTCGACGTAGACCTTGCGTCCCTTGCGCCCGAAGCGCTCGGCCACATCGGCAAGGCGTTCGTTGAAGATCACGACGCGATGCCACTCGGTGCGCTCCTTGCGCTCGCCCGAATTACGGTCGTTCCAGCTTTCGCTCGTGGCGACTGAAAAACTGACGATCTTCGCGCCAGATTGGGCGTTACGGACTTCCGGGTCGCGACCGAGATTGCCTACGAGAATGACCTTGTTGACGCTTCCTGACATGAGGGAGTCTCCGTGAATGCACGAAGAGAGGATCGTCCCGGCCACCTGGCGCACAGTCGCAGAAATTGCTCTGCCTGCTCGGGATCATATTTCTCTCTTGATGCTTCCCGGGAACCGGGACGGCGCAGCCGGGGCAATCGCGGCGCTCCTGCGCCGGGATCGGCATCGACCCGCAGCCACGCGCAGCTTGCGAGCATGGCGAGGACGCGATGCCGACCCACCGATTGCGCCGGCTGCGCCGTTCTGGTTTCCCCCTCTCCTCTCCATCTCCTGTCTGGCGGCGTTCTATGGATGCATTCAAGACGGCGCGACGCGATGCTTAGGTTGGCACCATGATCTCGCGCCAACGCTTACCTGCATGCCACTCTGTGACGCCTTGCAATGCCCAGTTCGACCCTTCGGGGTGGTATTCGCAGGACAATGCGAGGCTCGGAAATTCTTTGCTGATACGATCACCCAGAAGATAGGTGGGGCCGTCATCAAGGCCGAGCTGGTCAAAGTGCAGCTCCAGCAGACCGCCAGCCGCAACGGCTGGCGCCTCCTCGACCATGAATTGCGCGCGCAGGCGCTCGATATCGGCGGCGCTGCCGATTGCAGTGAAGATGTTGTGGCTGCGATTGCCCATCACGCCGCCTCCTGCGCAATTTTAGATGGGGTGGATGGCTCCCGATCACGGCATCTATAGTGCCAAAGGTGAGGACGCCATCTTTGCGTACCTCTGATAGTGGAGCCATCCGAGATGACGATTACCACGATTGGTTTGGATCTGGCCAA
>NZ_JBXWTO010000030.1:0-11512 GCF_057319415.1 Asaia sp. A2 | reverse complement strand
GCGACAACGCGGGCACGTAGATCCAGAGACAGGGTGCGTGACGACATCCAGCGCCGGCCTCCATCCCGGCCGTCATCTTGAATCAGATCACACACAGATTGGGAATCCCAAATGATTCAATCAGCAACGAAAACGCTCTAATCGCCGTGCAGCTGCCTTGCGTAAGCCGTGAGGGCTCAAGCCATCCGGTAAACCGGCTCCCTCGCGCCACGCTTTGAACCGCATATAAAATCCGTTGGCGGTAAATGCCTTCCCATCTTGTCGCTTCAGGAACGTACTTCCCTCTGGTGCGAGCGCCAGTTCAACCGCCAGGTCGGGATGAATGGGGATCATCAGGGCTGCACCAGTCTTTTGCTGCACGACTGACACCCATCCGTCAGTGACGTGGCGCGAGCTCATGCGTACAACGTCACTGCGCCGTTGCCCGGTGAATAGCAGCAGCGCCAGCGCAAGCCGAGGAACGGAGCCGGAAGGCCACCGCGCACAAAACTGGTCGATCTGATCGTCGGTCCAGGATTCAGCCCCTTCGGCTTTTTCCTTCAGCCGTTTGACGTTTCGCGCGGGGTTGTCGGGTCGCCATCCGTCATCGACAGCATAATCGAACAGCATACGGAAAAGCTTGAGCCGATGGTTTGCCGCAGCTGGGCGATCAGCAAGTCGTGCAACGAAACGGCGAATATTCCGTGGTTCGAAATCGACCACTAAATGCACCGCGTAATCGTCGGCCTGCATATGTGCCAGGATCCGGCGATAATTGGTTTGCGTGGTGGAGCTGAGCTGCCGGAAGTGCGGCGATATAAGCCACAAGTTGACGAGGGTAGCGAATGTTCGCGGGCCTTCCGTCATGACTTTGACCGGATCCGGTCGGGCGATTGACAGAGCCGCCTGGTAGGCTGCCAGGAATCCGGTGTCAGATATGTCAGGCAACGCGATGGGCTTCGTGCCCTTGCGGCGCAGGTAATATCTCACCCGACCGTGTCGATCCTTGAATTTCTGGATGTATTTCAGTCGGAGAATGGTCAAGGCAGGGCATCAAGCGGATTAATCCGTGCCTCAATCAATGCTGCCGGTGCGCGCTCAATTCCAGCTAGACGGTCGATCCACGCATCGAGATCATCACGCAGCCAGGCGACGCGCCCTGCAACCGGGTGCAGCTTCCTGCACCACGGGGCCACCTCAGAGCGGAACGAAGAGACCGACAGTCCGACATATCGTGCTGCCTGCTCGGTTTTTAGGAGCCTTGGCGACATGACTTGCCCCTTCCCTCATCAGAACCGCCGGTGACGATCGCTGCGATTTCTTCATGCCTCAGACTGTAGCCACACGCCAGACGGCGCAGGCTCTCAAGGGTGAGGCCATGCGATCCATGTTCCCATGCCGTGATCTGCCGGACTGAGAAGCCGGTCGCCTCTGCGCACTCATCGAGGCTCCAGCCACGACTTTCGCGCGCCGCCAGAACGGCGTAACCGCGTTGCTTGCGCCGTTCGGTCTGTGGCTTGATAACGGTCTCAGTGTGCGGAATACGAGCTGCGGGCGAGTGCTCTTGCACAATCATCATACGATCTTGCTCCCTGCCGTGGTCAGGAAAATAAGGAAACCACTCCCTGCGTCGGGATGAACCGTGCTGACGTGCGTGCGGTGGCGATAAACCGGCACGCCGACACGCAAAGCGCGACACCGTGTTGAAGCCTCTTGCTCCGCTTCAGCGTAGGTTTCGAAGCGTTTGACGGCGCGACGCTTGTCGTCGCGTATGGCGAAAGGCTGCTTTGTCATCGGTGCGATCCGATCAGGTAGTGCAGCCTGAAAGCGGCCTTTTGCTGCATCATTTCGAGAATGGTGGAGCTGACGTTCTGCCAACCGCGTAAACGGCGCGGCAGGGTGAAAGCCACGCGAGCCGACAGATCGGCCATGAGTTCGAGCCTGTCCTCTGCGTTCAGATTGTGCCGGCTACAGGTCGCTTCGATCTCGGCAGCAGCGGCTTCATAAGCAATGCGTTTTTCTGTCGCGCGGTGCGTCACTGGATAATCCCCCTATGCGCAGCGGTGATGGCGAGCGAGCGCAAGGCGTTCAGCTGGGCCATGTGTGCGGGCTGCGTGATGCAGAGCCGGTGCCTGGCGAGCAGTTCCGCCAGATCATGCGCGGTCGCGTCGGCGCTTTTCTGCCAGACGGCGGCGCAGGCGGGCGGGCGTCCCTCGCTTGAACGCCGATAGGCGAACCGCCAGCGGTGGAACAGGTCCAGGGCGTTTTCCCGGTCGGGCGCGGGCAGATTGGCGATTGCCAGCGTAAAAGCCCGTTCTGTCATGGTGGAGAACTGACACGTCATGCCTGCGCCCTCCGACCATGCTGCGTGACGGCGCAACGGCGTAGCCATGTACGATCCGCCTGTAAGCGTCTGGTCTCAAGAAAGAAGGCGTCGGCGTCGATGCTGCCCGCCGATGCGAGACCGTTGGCGAGCACAAGGATTTTGGCAATCGAGGTCGTGAGGGCCTTCGATTGGCCCCTAGTCATTCCCGACCGCCTGCCCCGTGCTGCCACCAGAGCGCCTTGCTGGGCTTCATGGCAGCACGGCGAGAGAGGTTTCAGGATATCCGCGGTGCACGTCCGCATTGGTCTAGCTCCATCACTGATATGGAGCCCTGTCAGTATAGCTGTGATATACAATCAATAAGATTATGCAATCTGGCTATACATAATTCGATGTGAAACGTTATCGAAATACGGATTCACAAGGTCGAAAATCCGGTCAATGGTGTCGTCGATAGAACTTTTTACCGTAAAATTAACAAGAATCGGGAGAGACACCATGAGCATAATCAAGCGCAACTTTAGGCATCCGAGCGAACCTATTCCGAAGAAACCTCCGGCGCAGATAGAATTTCTTTCTCAATTTGCACTGCCAAATGATGTGGTAAAGCAGACCAATTTCCAAGGAAGATATAGTCGAAAGTAATACCTCGTGATCTTGAAAACCTATAAAGTGCGTATGTCTGAATTGGATTATTTCCAGCCATCCAATGATTCAGAACTCCTTTGCTTATACCCATAATGCTGGCCGCCTCCGTGAAGGTGAGACCCAAAAGCTCAATTATCCGGCGCAGGCGATGGCCGCAGGCAGCTTGGTAGTCGGTGAGGTTCAGGATATCTATTTGCATAGGCCGCATCGTGCACGGAAAATGCACAAGGGTCTGTTCAGAAAAATCATTGCGATTCGGTATATCCAAGCTATACTACCTCCATGAGCAAATTGGACCACCCGAAATCTGGTTTAGCATTGGCTATTGAGGCTTGTGGGACAAAAGCGGAACTTGCGCGCCGCTTGGGCATCACGCGAGGCGCGATACAGCAATGGACACGCTGCCCGTTTCATCGGGCTATCGATATCGAGCGTGTCACGGGAGTTTCCCGCTCTCTTTTATGTCCCAATTTTTTTATCACTCCACTGAATCCAGATCGACGAGAAAACTTCATTCCCGAGCATGGCGACGGATCGGGTTCAGATCATCTTGTTTCTCTCAACCCGATGAGCTAGGGCATTCCTGCCGATGTGCGCCCGGATACGAGCCCGTCATCTCGTACTCAACAAGGCCCCGAACAATGAACGTGAGCCAAATCAAGACCGCCACGCAGGCCGTCATCAGGATTGTGGGCGGGGTTGAGGCCTCGTCTTGCATCACACGCGTGAGCGCGGCCCAACTCTCGAACTATCAGCGTCGTGACGTCCCTCTGGTCGTGCCGGTCGATATCGCCGTTGAGCTCGATGCTTGTGCTCAACAGCCGATTATCCTGAGCGTGATGGCCTCGCAGCTGGGCAACTCCCTCCTGCCCATCGATATGGGCGAAGGCTGCGCCTCCACCTCAATGGCCGAGGTCTGCAGTACGGTGGGCGCGACCATGAGCGCCACCATGAAGGCGCTGGCAGATGGCCGGATAGATCAGCATGAGGCAATCGACCTGGCGCACCGGCTGAACAACATCATTTGCGTAACGTCCATCGCCCTGCAGAACATGCAGAGCCTGGCCTATCCCGAGCGTGGCAAAGCCGCCGCGCCCGCTGACGCCGCGGCAGATGTGGGGCGTAGCAGGCCAAGGGGGGCGCGATGACACCCCCTACCCCATCGCCCGGCGTGCAGGGTATCCCGACCACGTTTGATCGTGACGCGATTCCGGCAATGGCTTTCCTCAAGGTGCTGCCAGCCGAGCAACGCGGCGTGTTTCATGCGTTGCTCGATGCGCTGAAATCCGCCCGCAGTGCGGCCTTTCGTATTGGGTGCCAGGCGCTCGATGAAGGCCAGATTGCGCAGATGGCGTGCGAACGTGTCGAGGTGCTGGGGCGCGTGCTCCCGACGCTTCAGCTAAGCGGCTTCATGCTTCAGGATCATGATGGGGCCTGTTACAGCCCGCACCTGGTGGAACGCGCCATACGACGCGCCGAGCGGGCGCAGGCCCGGGCCGAACAGGCGCAGCGGCTTGAGGCGTTCCATGAACGGCAGGAAGCGGGCGAGTTCGCCCCGACCGCCAGCATCAAGGCCATGACCTCGCGTGACAACGCGGCCAAGGGTGGCCGCCCGCGCAAGGGCGAAACCCCCGAGGAAGCCAAGGCCAGACGGGCTCATGAAGCCGTGCAGCAGCGGGAAATGCGCTTGCTCTCGCCCGTGGCTTCAGCACCGATGCGGGAAACCGAAAACCAAAACCAGTTTTCAAAACCGGTTTTGGTTTCGGGCGATTTAGGTTTTGAAACTGAAACCCCGGTTTTCGTAGATCTAGAATCAGAGAAACATATATCCCCTTCTAATTCTGAATCTGCGAAACCCGAGGAAACCGAAACCGCGAAACCTGACGCGGCGGTTTCCGAGCCCCTGATTGCCCAGACCGTGGCGCGGGTCATGAAGCTGGGCAAGCTGCCCGATAGTCAGGCAGGCTTTGCCAAGAGCATTTGCGGGCGGTTCCTGCGTGATGGCGTTCCGGCTGATGCACTGGTTGAGGCGGTGGGGCGTCATACCGCGAAAATGGGCCTGAATGGCGACATTCCGCAGAAAGTGGGCGTGTTCAAAAAGCCTATCGAACAGTTTTGGGCCGAACTTCAGGCCGGATGCATTGAACCCGAGCCCGAACAGGCACCCCCGCGTGAGGCGTGGGAAGCCCGGGCCCTGGCTGAGTATGCCAAGGGGATGGAAATCTGGCGCGATGCGTTCAGTCATCACCGCGATTTCACCGCTGTCACGCGGGCTTGGTCCGAATTGGCGGCAAGGCATGGCCTGCCGTCCTGCCCGTTCGATAAAGAGGCTTATCTTGACTGGCATCGGCCCCGCGTCTGTGCAGCGTGACCGGCAACCGGCGAGCATAGCCCCTGCCCTGTTTTCCCATTCGCCACGCTGCGCCCGAGGCCGGGCCTGACGTGGCGTTTTGCGCCCTGGGACAGAAACCCCCAGGCCTGACAGACTCAGTGCCAAGGCGCGGGCCACCCTGTCAGCCGATGAAGAAAAGCAACACCACACAAGTGGACTGCCCATGACGACCAGAAACCAGGCGCAAACGCCCCTGAATGAAAACATCATCCCCATGCTGGGCGCATGGGCCGACCGATTCACCATGACGACCGAGGGAAAGGGAAAAGAGCAGTTCGACGTTATGCGCCGTGGCGTGGGGCTTTACAGCCTCTTGCATAGCGGCACGATCACGCAACGCCATGTCGAGGCCGCGCAAAGCTGGGCGCGTGACGTTGAGACCGGCATCATGGGGGCCGCCGATCCTGAGCGGCGCTCGACCGGACAAGGCACGCTTGAAGATATGCTGATTGCACGATCAGCCGCCGTGACGCGCTGCGAGAGCGTGCGCCGCAACCTGGGCCGCTATGCCGCCGATCTGCTCGTGCTCCTGGTGCTCGATGGATTGCCCGTGTCACGCATTGCGAAGATTTACGGGAGAAGCCGCCATAACGTAGCAGGAGCTGTTTCGCTCGTGCTGGATCAGTCAAGCGATTATTACGACACCACGCCGGCACCGCAGTGATTATAGATGATTTATCTCATTTATAAATGACGGGTTAGCAGGACGCGGGAGCCACCAATAACGAAGATCTGAGATTAGGGATCGAACGGTAGATCTGACGTCAAACCTCCTGGATGCGTCGCTGATAATGAGAGAGTACCGAGTCCGCTCCCTGATCAGAGAAAACTTTAGCCATGCCTGCCGCAGCTCTAGCCCCAGCGCTGGCGGCGCGAGCAATCATCGTTTGCTCATAAGACTGGATGGCAGCGATCTCGCCTCCCTGTGTTAGAGCTTTTGCGAGGTCGAGCGCATCGGCCAGGGCAAGATTTACTCCCTCGCCACTAAATGGAGACATGAGATGGGCTGCATCGCCCAGCAGTGAGACCGCAGGATGCGTAATCCATTTCGCACCAATTGGCATGGCGTAGAGGGGGCGAATACCGAGAAAATCGCCTTCGCTGATTAGTCTCTTCAGATCCGGCGACCATGAAGAGAAATACCGCGCCATTTGAGTTCGTGCATCCGCTGGTGATGCATCGCGCAGAGCTAGCGCTGCATCTTCGGTCATGCGCATACCCGCGTAGAAGCGAATGTGTCCCCCGCCATTGCGCTGCAATATCAGGGCGCGGTTATTGCCTACCGCAAACATCTTTCCATGACCGACAAGGGCTGCCGCGGCAGGGTCACGTTTCTCTTCAAAGCCGAGTTCGAGGAAGACGACGCCTTCATAAACAGGTCTGATATCTGTAAGGAAAGGGCGAACATGCGACCATGCCCCGTCTGCGCCGATCACGATATCAAAGCGCTCTGAACTGTTTTCGCAGAAAACCGAAACTCCCCCGTCCTCGAACGCGATTGCGTTGATGCGCTGGCCCCAACATACGACGCCGGGTTCCAGTGATTCCAGCAAGATACGCCGTAGATCGCCCCGGTCGATTTCGGGACGATTGGCGCCGTGACCGTCATGTTCGAATATCAAGCGTCCATTCTCATCATAAAGGCGGTCGCCTTGATCCTCGGGACGTGCGCAAGCCATGAAGGCTGCTTCGAGACCGGCGGCCTGCATCGCTTTTTGACCCGTTTCATCGTGCAGATCGAGTGATCCGCCCTGAGGCCTCTCTGTTGCATGTGCATCACGTTCGAGAACAGTAACGTTCATCCCCTGTCGCTTCAGCAAACGGGCCAGCAGCAGCCCACCCGGGCCGCCACCAACGATTCCGATACGCTTATCCATTGCCTTGATCGCCTTCACAAATTACATAGGAAGCTATATATTAAATATAGGATGCTATGCAATGCCAAATGTCCCATGGAACCCACTTGATCATGCAGGGCACTATCTCAGTCGTATCGGGCGTGGCCTGACCCGTATTGGTGATGCGCGGCTCCGTGCACTTGGCCTTGCGTCTGCGCAACTGCCGGTACTCTCCATGCTGCAAAACGGCGAGCGGCGCACGCAGAAGGAACTGGCAACTTTGGCAAAGGTCGAGCAGCCAACCATGGCGCAATTACTGTCACGAATGGAGCGCGACGGTTTGGTCCGGCGCGAGCCGGATCCTGAAGATCGACGCAGCACACTTATTTCACTGACTGAGCTTGCGCTCGAGCGCTTACCTGCGGGGCGAGAGGTGCTTCGCCAGGGTAACGCCGATATGACGAGGGGGCTAACAGCGGAGGAGAAGAAGACGCTGGTCTCCCTACTGAGACGCGTACTCGAGAATGTTGAAGCGCTTTGATTATCGACGCCGTCGAGCGTGAACTTGCATTTCATACGGCCCGTTTTAGGAAGTTTGGCTCGTGGCAAGCCTACTCTGCTCGGTTGCGCACTCTATGCGATCCTGAGAACGCTGAACCGAAATAGTAAATCAGGCATAGCTCACTACGACTATAGAAATTCTGTTGACGTGTTACAGCAACCGACAGTAAACTTCTGAGCTCCTCGCAGGCGTGTGACCGATGAAGGTCCACGCCTTTTTTATTGGCGTTCGCGTCCCTCCATAAAAGCAAATCACAATGCACGTTCCTAGAGCTGCAAGCGCGGGCGATGTGTGCTGTTCGGGTGCCCGGCACTTCTATGTGCTGGCGGTTACAGGCGTGCGGGCGCTTTGCGTGCCCGTGATCCTTCACCGAACGGAAATCCATCGCGCAGATGTGCCTGTCTTGAACGGGCCATGTGAAAATTCCGGCTCCCGCATCGGCTTGATGGTCATTCGATGCACGGGCGAGTGCTGGCGCGATAATCGCTGGGACAGCCGCATTATGCAGCCTGGCCCAGCGATTATGCGAAAAATCCTGGCCTGTCTTGGCCGGGACCGGCAAGCCCGAACGATGGAAGCAACGCCCCCAGGGCTTTACCGCTCGACCCTCTTGCATGGGCCAAAGCTGGGCGGGTGCGGTCGCAGGCGCGGCGGGCCGCCTTCGGACTGACCCGGAAAACCCGCCATGATAACGCGGGATTATCTGTCAGCCCCTATCGGGCAGGACGCCAGATAACCCGCCAGATAATACCTGTTATCTGGCGGTTTTCAGACCCCTGCCGAGGGGTGGAAAACTAATTAAATCAATATCTTGTTGGATAGTTGGGGCAATGGCACCAGCAACGGACGCGAAAAGGGCCCGTATCTTTGACGATGACCGCGTCACAAATATGTGGCTCCACAACCGATCAGCGAACACTGCGCGGGCCTATCGTGCTGACCTGTCAGCGTTCCGCAGCTGGGCGGCCAAACCGCTGGCCGAGGTGGTGCTTGATGACCTTCAAGCCTGGTTCGACAGCCTGCCCGGTTCGGATGCCACGCGCCGCCGCAAGCTGGCGTCGGTCAAATCCGCCCTCGCCTTCGGGCTGCGTGTGGATTTTTCGACGTGGACCCGGGCGCGGCACTGCGCCTGGAGCGCGGGCGTGATCGTCTGAGTGAACGTATCCTTACCGAAGAAGACGTGAGGCGCATCATTGACGGCGAGCCCTGCCCGCGAAAGCGGCTGGCGCTTCGCGTCCTGTATTTCATGGGGCTGCGCATTTCGGAAATGTGCGGCCTCACATGGCGAGACATGACATGGCGGCAGCAAGGGGGCGTGGCCTCGGTTTGCGGCAAGGGCAACAAGACACGTCATGTGTCTGTTCCCGCGAAGCTGTGGAAAGAGCTCATGGCCGCGAGGGCTGGCGGCTGGCGTCCCGATACGCCGGTCGTCCCCGGTCATGATGGGTGCCCGCTTCACTTGAGCGCGGCGCACCGGCCCATGTGGTGCAGCAAACGCTGGGTCACGCCGACCTCAAAACGACGACGCGTTACGCTCACGTTCGTGAGGGTGACGGCGGCGCGAACTACCTCAAGGACTGACGCCCCATGATGCGGCGGCGGTCGTCATCAAAGGAGCCGACATGAGCCGCCGATACAGACGCCGCCCCGAAACGCCGGAGGAAATCGAGGCCGAGAACGTCGATTTCTGGACACGCACCGCCGAGCGATACGAGCGCACGGCGCAGGATGCCCGCGCCCCCGGCGTGTGGGTGTGGGCATCGCGTGAAGCGGAACGCGCCCGCGCCATTGAAGCCAAGCGGAGACAGGAGCGGTCATGACCCCCAACCCTGACGATTGCTTGACGGATTCAGCGGGCCGTCTGGTGCCGCGTGCCAATGTAAAGCCCGAGGATCTGTTGCAGGATGAGCTGGTACACCGCCTTTTCGAGCAAGCCCGCGCCTTGCGCGAGACCATGCGCCAGTTTCGTGAGGATGCAGACAGCGACATTCGCTGTTTCCTCGACCTGCTGGCCGAACAATACGAGGCGAAGAAAGGCGGCGCGAAAGGCAACCTGACCCTGAGCACCTATGACGGGCGCGAACGGGTGACGATTGCCATCAGTGATTCCATCACCTTCGGGCCTGAGCTTCAGATTGCGAAAGAGCTTGTCGATTACTGCCTGACGCGATGGACCGAGGGCGGCAACGCCAACATTCGCGCCATTGTCACCGACGCTTTCGACGTGGGCAAGGAAGGCAAGCTGAACGTCTCCAAAATCCTGGGCCTGCGTCGCCTCTCGATTGAGGATGACGAATGGCAGCGGGCAATGCAGGCCATCACCGACGCCGTGAAGGTCAACGCCTCGCGGGCGTATATCGGGTTTCATGAGCGCGTGACGGCCAACAGTGAATATATGCAGGTTCCGCTTGATATAGCGAAAGCCTGAGCGACTATCAGGATCTCTAGGCGGCCAGACCGAGTTCCTCAATCCAGATGCAGTTTGTTGGAAAATATCTGATTGAATATCTCTTCCCATTTCTGGTAGGTTTTCGCCTCCACGCCGAATACCAAAAACCAAACGGGCTTTTCGACATTTGCGGTTTTAATACTCATTCCAGACGTATCAACCGCTTTGAAGTGGTTCTGAGCATTCTGTATTGTATCATTAGCAGAGGCTAATATTGCTCCTCTTATGCTTCCAATGACTTGAGTGTTTTGCTGATAAGATTCCTTTATTTCCCAATAAAAGCTTCTTATGTCGCTTTTGCCCAGAAATGCATATGCACCTTTTTCCACAACCAGTATCTTTTTTCCATCATAGCCGATCGCGTATGGAAGCCCATTTACTACCGGAAACGCGTCGAAATAGGTGAATTTTGTGCCGAATTCTTCTTCCAACCTTTTTTGGAGAATTGGAAAGTAGTCCCCGGTCTGCCTAATTTTCATGGAAGCAAAAAACCGACTACTCATCAAATATCCACCAGATGCTGCAAATAGCAAGCCACATATGGCGAATGTCAAAAAAATCATCATGAATGCATTGCCGAAAGCCTTGTTAAAACCTTGACTCAGGCTTGCCAAGAAAGCAACGATTGCAATTACCGACCCAGTAGTTAATGAAAATTTCCAGAAAGAAGTGGCTTCTAACTTATATGTGTCGTTCAGTACTTCCATAGCAGGTTCTTTTCCTTATCCAGATTGCGACCTAATTGCCCTGCGATGTGTATGTCCCGGGCATGATCGACCTGTCATCTTAAATCTCCGTCAAATGGTAGAGGACGGGATGAGATCATAACACATGATCCCGCTTCAACTTTTCCCATGCCGCAGCCGCGAGAAAGCGGGAGCGATTCACATTGGCCCCGGCGATTACCTCTGGAAGCTTTTCATTCAGGATCACGTTGACGCGCACTGATTTGGCTGACGCTTCAATACTGAGCAGAAATGCCACGCCCGAGACATTGTCAGGATCCGCCATGATGGCCTCGAGGCTTGAGGGCTGGGGCAGTGCCTCGCCTCGATCGACCATGAATTTCGCATGGCCCTGTAAGGCCTCGGTGCCCATCGCCTTGGCTTCGTCAAGTGTATTGCCTGCCGAGATACACCCTGGAAAGTCGGGGAATGAGACCCCGAAATCACATTTGGGGTCTTTGTGGATTAGAGCGTTTTCTTTGCTGATTGAACCATTTGGGATTCCCAATCTGTGTGTGATCTGATTCAAGGTGACGGCCGGGATGGAGGTCGGCGCTGGATGTCGTCACGCACCCTGTCTCTGGATCTACGTG
>NZ_JBXWTO010000029.1:0-17290 GCF_057319415.1 Asaia sp. A2 | reverse complement strand
ATCGTCATCTCGGATGGCTCCACTATCAGAGGTACGCAAAGATGGCGTCCTCACCTTTGGCACTATAGATGCCGTGATCGGGAGCCATCCACCCCATCTAAAATTGCGCAGATCGGCGCAAAGCCGCTCGAGAAAGGCGGTTTCACCCCCAAACAGATGGGTGCAGCCCGATGAATCGGTGAAGAGTCCATCCGGCGCGTCGGCGGCCACAAGCGGCGACATCCATAAACCCCAGTCGGTCAGGCGGGCGAGCGCTCCGCGGTCCTGTTCCCGGTCATGCTCGATGACGAGTAGGTCCGGATCGAGTGCCCTTGCACGGGCGAGCGTCATACCGGATCCTGTCCCGGCGCGGCAGGCGGATGCATCAACTGCCGTCACAACACGCCTGTTACCCTCAGTGGCGTGCAGCACCAGCTTGCGCGAGGCCGGATAAAGCGCGCTGTTTCCGCGGCGTAGCTGCTCGGTTGAGAAGAAGGGCATCCAGAGAGCGAGGAATCGGCTCATGGTCGTGACAATCGAGGATCCAGCGTTTGGGCAATCCCGTACGCAGCTTCAGGAGGTCGGCCGACAGACGGCGCGGGCCGGGAAGAGGAAGCGCGAGACCGGGCAGAGGCAGCGGGCGGGACGGCTGGGCGGTGATCTGCCATCTGGTGGCGCAGGCACAGGCTTCTTGAGCAGCTATTGCTCCTGACTTGCCCTGGCGCAGGATGAATCCGGTAGCCCCTGTCGCTTCAGCGGACAGGTTGAGCCGGCGGGCTTCGGTCAGGGTGAGCGCACGATCGGTCTCGACAACCAGGATCATGGGCTCTGCGTGACGCAGGATATCCTCGGCGACCGGCAGAAGACGATCCGGCACGAGCTCGAGGCAGAAAAGGCGTTGCCGTACGATGCCCAGCGCATCCAGCCCTGCTCTGAAAAGCTGGGAGGGGCGTGTGGAAAGCCAGAAAACAGGGCGATCGCTGCGCGCCTGCCGCCAGACCGCCATTGAGATGACGATCGATCGGGTCATAGCCTGTCTCCTGGCGTAGAGGGGCGTGGTCTGTATGGTTGCGTCGCTTGATCTGTTGGATGCGTTTGCGCAATGTGTCGAGTGTGGTGTTGTCCATGTGCTCCTCCTTTCGGGATGGAACATAAGAAGAACAAGCGGGATAAAAGCAAGTGAATTCTGGTGCCGGGGCATCTGTCCCGTGGATTTGTGTAGCGCCGCCAGGGCGGACACGTGCGCCCTATGGACAGGCTTTCACCCTGCCCACAGCGCACCCGACACACCACAACCCCACAGGATCATGAACAGGAGATTTTCTCTTTTCTGTTTTTTAAAAAAGGGAATGAGTGGCTGCGTCGAAGGGAGGCTGTGATCGGGATATCGGGCTTGATACACTGTATCGATCAGGTAATGATGGCACCGATGCAGGCAGGTTTCCCAGCTCTTTTCCTGTCCTGCAGCCCCAGCTGCGGCGTTACCGCTCAGCCGGGCTCCCAGGGATTGAGAAGCGCGACACCGGAGTAACGGAAGTCAGCGATATTGCGGGTAACAACGGTCATTCCGTGGACGAGGGCCGTAGCTGCGATGAGTGTGTCTCGCTCTGCACCTGGATCAGGCGTGTGAAGCTGCGCACATTTGAGAGCCACGGCGAGGTCAACCGATAGCACCCGATCGTTGAACTCGGGCAAAACATGCTTGTCCAGCCAGGCCCGAAGGACGGCACCCTGCGCTGAGTCCCTGTGCTCCATTCTAAGAACGCCGAGCTCGAGCTCCATGACCGAGATGGCGGACAGGTAGAGCTCTCCGGCATCGACTTGATCCGCCCAGCGCGCTACGTGAGGATCCGACTTTCCAGAGCGGACTTTCCTAAGAGCCTGTTTGGAAACTGCGTCTGAGCCCGACAAATGGTCGGGTGGCCCATTTAGCTTTTGCGCAAATGCCCTGATTTCCGCTGTTTCGTGACCGTCAATTGCTCGGTGCAGCTGCCAGGAGCCATCATCAGGGGACTTTCCAAACAGGCTCTAAGTTCGGATACGACATTCGTGTCGAGCACATACATCAATCGAAATCCGCTGCGCGCAGACCAAGTGAGACTCTGGGTGCTTCGAACTCGATCTCAGGACCGTCGGGCATAGCGAGAGCCTCTGCGATACGCCTCGGGCGTGTCGTCAATCTGCGATACTTCTCGATGCTCAACAGGACATGTGCTGGAAGGCCGCGATCGGTGATGATGACTGGACCTTTGATCGAGGCTTTCTTCGCACCACTGGTATCCTGGTTGAACTCTCTGCTGGAGAGTGTCGTAATAGACATAGGGCACCTCCTTCCATTTTGTATAAACGTTACTACAAAGTGTTAGAGAAGTCCGAGGTTTGTTTCTTGTCGGCCATAAAAGGGTACCGATCTGGGGCCTCCTTACAGAGTCAGATACAGATTTCCATCATCTGCTCACTCGGCATTCAACCCAAGGCCCTTTCTTCTAGGCTAGAGAGCGGCTCACCACGTCGCATGCGGCGAGGTCCCACGCAGCGCAACCAACGCTTTTGAAGAAGATCGGCGCTGCCTCCCGCGGTGCCCCAGCGAGATAATGCGCAAGCGGCTTTACTGACGACCAGTCCTTGCCTGCCTGTATGATATCCCCGGCTTCAAAAGGTGCCCCGACAGGGTCATCAACCACACATACGCTCCCCTGGACAATACTGGGTCCCACCTCCACCATGTGAGGTTGATAAGCGCCCACGCCAATAACGAGCGTATCGGCTGTAGCGGTATTATCGTAGAGAATATTCTGGCTACTAGTAACTGTCAGAACGAGATCGTAGTCTTCCCCTCGTTTCTCCTCTTTTTGCAGATGCAGGTTAGGATAAGGACCTCGAATCAGAGTCTCGACATGTCGTGCGGTCCGCCCTCGCACGGACACTGTCAGACCCGGATGGAGTTCGTTGAGCGCGTCCAGATGAACTCTGGCCTGCGCACCTGTACCTATAAGTAGCACACGATCAAGACGTGGAGGTCTGAAACACGCGAGCCCGAGCATCGACATTGCGGCAGTCCGTCGCTCGGTCGTTGTAATACCATCTAGTACGAACAGGATTTGCCCATCCTCGGCACTCAGGCACGTGATGAGTCCCTGAAGGGTAGGCGTAGATTGATTATGTGGGAAAACTGTCAAGAGTTTGTGAGCCATAATCCTGGGGCCGCATGCCACCATCGACAGGATTGTTCCTTTTTGCGCGGCAGTCGGGACGACTAAACGTTCTGGGCAGATCACGGTCCCGTTCCGATAGTCGATGACGATCGATTTCAGCCGTTCCATCAGGGCTGGGAACGGAAGGGCTTGTCGGGTTTCGGCAGCGGAAAGGATACGCATGTTAGTCCTTCGATCTGGTAAAACCAAAATACTGTGTAATAAATACTGATAGTATAATTTTTTGTGCTTTTTATGTCTATGAATTGAGAAAATTTTCACGATATATTATATAAATATATCAATAAACTTTATATTATTTATAGAGTGATTTTTTCAATCAATCTTTCAATGCCAGCTTGCGGGATGCTGGCTCCTTGTGGGCCTCATAGGTCCTTGGTGTTCGGGAGTAATGTGTTGGTGGAACACTTCCGTGACGAGTGAGTATCTAGAGACGAAAAGAGCGTTGTGAATTATGTCTTGGCCCTGATTGAGTTACGGTGTTTCCATGCAGGGCTTGTTGTAATCCAAGCTCAGAATTATATCTCAGGAAGGTGCATGACGGCCTGCATGTAGGCCTCATAGAGCTTCGAGAATACGGGGCCTGGGCCTGGTCTCCTTAAGGGTATATCGTCGATCTGTGTAACAGGAATCGCGATCGTTGAGGCACTTGTGTAAAATGCTTCAGACGCTTCCAAGGCCTCCTGACGCGTGAATGGTCGCTCGACGATAGTCAAACCGAGATCTCGCGCGATTTCCAGAATTGTCATCCGTGTAATCCCGGGCAGGACCTCATTTGAAAGGCTGCGCGTAATCAGCTCCTGCCGATGGTTGACAATATAAGCTGTCGAGGAGGCCCCCTCCGTAATGAAGTCATCGCGCGTCATCCATGTCTCGTCGGCATTAGCTTTGGACGCAGCGTGCTTTGCCATGACCTGCGCCAGAAGGGAGGTTGATTTTATATCGCAACGCGCCCAGCGCAGATCAGGTAGCGTAATGATGCGGGCGCCATTTTGAATGAGCGGACTATATTGGACGGGTGAGAACTGCGGGAAGATAACGACTGTCGGTATCAGACCGTCGGAATACTTAAAGGATCGTTCTGCCACACCACGGCTGACCTGCAGATAGAGTAGGCCATTACGGAGGCGGTTTTTGCGGATCAGCTGCGTTTCGATCTGCGTCCATTCCTGCGCAGATAGTGGATTGACAATACCGATCTCGTGCAGGGACCGTGCCAGACGCGCGAGGTGACGCGCATCATCAACTAGGCGACCCTCAATGACCGCGGTTACCTCATAGACGCCATCACCAAACAGGAAGCCGCGATCCATAAGCGGTATGGTGGCGTCCTCCAGAGAAACGAATTCGCTGCGCACGTATGCGATACGATTATCTTGTGCCTTCACGTGAACTCCGTCGCCTGAAGTAGATGGCATGGTTGCCCGGCTCGGAAACGCTATAAGTCAGCCGTGGAGAAAGAGCATATTCGATTTCCCGTGGACCTATTTGTCCATCTTATAGTCAGAGCAAGAATCGCGATAAGACAGACGAGCATGCGTCCTGATACGGTTCTCGCAAATTCGGGAACTTCTTCAGAAGATGGGGACGTATAATGGGACCTTTCGATATAATCCTAAAAGGGGGTACGGTTCTCGCCGCGAAGTCGGAACGGACTGACATAGGCTGCAAGGATGGCAAGATCGTTGCCGTGGGTGACCTTCGTACTACTCCAGCAGCCACAACCGTAGACTGCCGGGGTCTGCATGTTCTCCCGGGCATCATTGATCCGCACGTGCATCTACGAGAACCGGGAGATATGGCGGTTGAGACGATCACTGACGGCACACGTGGCGCGGTCTTAGGCGGGATAACCTCAGTGTTCGACATGCCTAATACCAAAGACCCTGTTACGTCGATTGACGCGGTCGATCGAAAGCGCAAGCTGATTTCGGGAGGGGCATGGTGCAATGTGGGCATGTATGTCGGTGCAACCAAAGCTAACATTTCGAACTTGCGCAGGCTGGAAGCCGAGCAGAATGTCTGTGCGATCAAGGTATTCGCAGGTTCTGCGCCAGAGGAAAACCTGGTCGATGATGACGCACACCTCGAAGCGATCATGCGCAATGGGGAAAAAACGGTCTGTTATCACTCAGAAGATGAAGCCCGCCTTCAAGAGCGGCGCAGGCTTTTCACAGTCGGACAGCCTTATCGTACCCACATGGATTGGCGTGATGCTGAATGCGCTTTTCTGGGCACGAGGCGCCTCATGACGCTTGCCCGCAGGACGGGCCGGCGTGCGCATATCCTTCATGTCTCTACGGCGGAAGAGCTCACTTATATGCGTCAATTCAGAGGTTTGGGTACGGTCGAGGTACTGGTCAACCATCTGACCCAGATCGGACCCGACGTATATGACCGGCTCGGGGGGTACGCGATCATGAACCCGCCTATCCGCGACAAACGCCACTACGAGGCCGCGTGGCAGGCCGTCAACGCTGGAAACGTGGATTGTATAGGCTCTGACCACGCGCCCCATAGCCGCGAGGCGAAGGAACGCCCGTGGCCACTTACGGCTGCGGGGCTGACAGGAGTACAGACCCTCCTGCCCATCATGCTTGATCATGTCAGCGTAGGGCGCTTGTCACTCGAGCGTATGGTCGAGCTGATGTCCTCGGGCCCCGCACGTATATACAATGCAAGAGGCAAAGGTCATATCGCGCCTGGGTATGATGCTGATTTTACCATTGTCGATCTTGGCCGGAAACGCGTGATCCAGGAAAGCTGGATTGTCTCACCGTGTGGCTGGACACCCTTTGCAGGACATGCGTGTCAGGGCTGGCCCGCCATGACAATCATTCACGGTCAAATTGTCATGTGCGACGACGAGGTGATTGGACAGGCCGTCGGACGACCTGTCCAGTTCGCTTAGTTTTCTCTTGGCGACAGGAGTAAGTCCCCGATGAGGAGCGCTACGGCCGCTCTTGTGGGTTCGATCACGGGGCGGCTGCATCGCCGCTCAAGCTCTGACTGGAAATGCGCCATACCTGCGCAGCCCAGAATAATGACATCAGCACCCCTCGAGGTCAGTTTTTTAGCCGCTTCGGCCATCCTGTCCAGCAGTCCACTATCGGTTGCGCCCTCTGCGGTTGTCTCGATTGGCTCGCTCCCGACATAGCGATCCGCCACGGCAATATTGCGAACCAGACGACGTTGCCGAAGCACCGAGAGATGAGACAGCGCAATAATCCCAAAGAGGTCTCCTCGGGTCATTGCATGAAGGATAGCGCTTTCGCCAATCCCTCTCACGGGCCTGGTCTGGACATCCTCTCGTGCGCCGGCGACGCCCGGATCGCTGAAGCACGCAACAGCATAGGCAGCAGCCTGATGCGTGGCGATTACGTTCTGGACAAGGGGGGTAACAATATCAGCGTCGCTTTGACGAGTAATTCCCGGAGGCGCTTCAAGGATGTTGATAACGTCGATACGAAATGGCACCCGCAGACGCATAGGCTCGAGGGCGTTGCCAATGGCTTCAGTGACTCGTGTCGAGGAATTGGGATTGATAACCAGAATACGCTCAGTCTTCATGATCGGGGCACCCCGCCGGAAGCGTGACAGATATAATGGCACTGCTGGGAGGCAGATGCCATTTATGAATAAGAGCCAGATAGGTTCCGTCTGCATGCAGAGCACTGAGCGCGGAGGCGGTCTGACAGAGTAGAGCAGGAGCATCTTTCGAAACACCCACCCCGAGCGGGGTGAGATCGAATGGCCCACCAAGCAGATTGAAAACACCCGCATTGGTCTGGAGTATCCAGGGAGCGGTAAGACTGTCCTGCAAGACTGCTACCACCCGACCTTCGCGAAGCTGAAGACGGGCATCCGCAGAGTTTTCTGATGCAAAAAGCTGCACTGCCGGCAATCCCTTGGCGGTACAGTTTCTCTGGCTCCACGCGATCAGACGCGCAGGTTCCGACGTGATACGACTGGCCGCAACCATTTTGCCGCAAAGTTCAGGCAGTGAACGTGGGGCCTGCTCATCCTCACGTAGAGTAATGAATTGAAGACCGGATCGGAGGTAATCGACGAAAGCTATGGTCTGACGACGTGTCGGCGTATCCATCATACCGTTGAAAAACATGTGAATTCGGCCTGTAAGGAGCGAAGGGATGAGCTGCGCAAAGGATGTCTCGACAATCTGGGGGCGATACCCCATGCGGCGAGCCAGCGTATCACCGAGGTCAACGTCGAATCCCTTGAGCTCGTCAGTTCCCGTATCCCGCATATCCAGTGGCGGGTAACTCGGATACATTCCAATGCGTAATGGCGCAGCGTGAACGCTCCTGAGCCCCGCATCAGTTACGTCGAGCACTGCCACCGCACAGGCCAGCGCGGCATGAAGAACCCTTGTCATTGGTATGTCGGATAGGTAGGGGGGACGAGATTCTCGACTGAACGGCCCAAACGATCGCGCCCCGCAACCGAACCCGCAATCCTTGCCTGTTCGTCCACGAGATGCGCAGAGGCGCCCGCGTAGTCCATTGTCAGAACGCACCCTTTTTCAACAACCTTGCGGCCAGCCACGTATACGGAGTGAATAGCGCGGTCATCGCAGGAGAATATTAATGAACGGAGAGGATCGATGGACGGCTTCATCATCGGGTGTGTCAGATCTACGAGGACGAAATCCGCATAGCCTCCCGTGGTGAGACGACCAATGTCGGTGCGCCCGAGCATTGACGCTCCCACATGGCTGACTGCGTCAAAAATATCTTGTGTGGACACTGCTTCCGGTGTCTGCTCCTGCACACGTCCAAGATAGGCGGCGAGCCTCATTTCATCAAGAATGGTATGCGGGTAAGTGTCGGTACCTATGCCAAGGCGAAGTCCTGCGCGCTTATAACGCCCCATACTGCGTAGAGCGTAGCCGCGACGGGCAAAAACCGTCGGACAGTGAGCGATGGATACGCCGCGTTGCACCAGAATATCGAGATCACGCTTCGTATGCCATGGCGTGGAAGGATGGTCATCGAGAAAAATGCCATGACCGATGATGCTTCGATCATCGAGCACATTCAGGCTGTCGAGCCACTGTACCGGGGTCATGCCGTGCCTGTGGGTTATCTCTTGAAATTCAACAATCGACTGGGCCGCATGGATTTGCCAAGGAACGTTTCTCACAGCTGCGGCTGCGAACGAAGCCTTCAGAATTTCGGGCGAGCATGTATCGACCTGCGCCGGGACCACCATTCCGGAAAGGCGACCGCAGGCGTTGCGCGCCGCAGCGTCAATAATGTCGAGTGCATCAAGCATGGCATGCTGGCCGCCGTCCTCCGACCACATGTACTCCACTGTGTGGCCATTCACGGTTTTCCAGGCCGCCGAACGGAACATTGGACCAAGAATAACGCGAAGGCCGCTGGCCTCGGCAGCGTCCAGCCATCCGTCCCAGGGGGTAGACAGATCCACTACTGTCGTCACTCCGGAGAGAAGCATCTCACTATAGGCAACACAGGCGCATAAAGGTTTGCTGCTGGCATCCGATCGGAATACAGGCATGTACTCATAAAGCGAGGAATGGAACAGGCCGGGCGAACCGAGCTCATCGAACAGGCCGCGACTCATGGGCTCGGTTGCAGGGTGTGAGTGAAGATTGACCAGTCCTGGCATCGCGAAGAAGTTGCGGCCATCGACATTACCAGGGAGGCTTGCGTATTCTTCGGGTAATTCCGATGCAGGTCCGGCATAAGCAATCCGCCCCCGCTCAATTATTAGGTCAATATCATGCGCGTAGGCGTGCCCTCCAGTCGCATCGTTCCATAGAAGCGTGGTTCGCAGATTACTGATGCGAAGCGGCGGGGCCTTCAGCATGGCGCACTCCTGGCCATTGCCTCGAATTTTTCGAAATGGCGAGCGACCTGCTCGCCTGTCGCGATCCACACATCCTGACATTCAATGGCATAACAGAGAAACTCACGCAGCAACCGTAGACGCATGGGCCTGCCGCTAACAAGAGGGTGGAGGACCGTGGCCACCATAGCATTCCAGTCTCTTGTCTCGTCCAGCTCGTCCTTCCACATCGATAGGACGTGTTCCTTGGGAAAGATCGGGCGTGCGCCAAAGCGTGTGCTCATCCCATGCATCCAGTCATCGTAGCTCGATGTGGGAGGGATCTCGACGACGCCCGGACTGCCATCCGGCAGAACCTGCCGATAAGGACGGACATCGTCGCGCCAGCTGCTTGAGTAGAGAATGTTCTCGCGCTTGAGAGCCGAGCGAAGCTCATCGCAACTCTCGCCATAGGGTGCGCGGTAACCGACCGGCCTGATCCCGTGGCGGGCAAGGGCGTCAAAACCTTTGGCAAGCTCACTTTCTATATGGGGTGAACCTGGATCGGGCAGGAGATGATGGTACCCATGATGGCCAACCTCGTGTCCGTCCCGAAGCACCGCCTCGATCATTCCAGGATAGGCATCAGCTGCCCAACCCGTGGTGAAAAAGGTCGCTTTTAGCTCCAGATCCCGGAGCAGCTCGAGAACCTTGGGCAGGCCAACACGCGCCTCATAGCCACCATAGGACATGGAGACGAGCTTGTCGGCATGAGATGGGTCTTTGGATGTGATGGCACTCTCAGCGTCTATATCAAATGAAAGCATCATGGCGGCGCGTTTGTCGTCAGGCCAGGGAAATTCGGGTGCCGGCCCCGCCATATTCGAGGGACGTATGGGGACGTCGTCATAAGTACGTATCACGAGGCGATCTCCTGACGATTGACTGATTGGGTAGCTTGATCGAGCACGGCGGCAAGAAAAGCCCTGGTGCGTGCTTCGCGCGGGCTGGCAAAAAATGTCCGGGTAGGGGCGTCTTCGAGAATCGTTCCGCTATCCATGAAGAGGATGCGATCAGCCACCTCGCGGGCAAATGCCAGTTCATGGGTGACAACAATCATCGTAACGCCACTGGCAGCGACCGCCTTCATGACTGACAAGACATCACCAACCGACTCAGGATCGAGCGCACTGGTCGGTTCATCGAACAACATGACTGACGGACGGAGCGCCAGAGCCCTCGCGATAGCCACCCTTTGCTGCTGGCCGCCAGAGAGCTGTGCCGGATAATGGTCGGCACGATGCTCCATCCCCACACGTGCGAGCAGGGAGCGTGCCTCTGTAAGCACGTCATTTATGGACCGTTTCTGGACCCGTACAGGTCCCTCCATGACGTTTTCGAGAGCTGTCATGTGAGGGAAAAGATTGAAGCGCTGAAAGACCATTCCAGCCTGGCGGCGTTGCCGGGCGATATCTTTCGGCTTCAGTGGTATGAGGCGTCCGCGATGTTCCTGCCGACCGAGAAGTTCGCCGTGCATGACGATCAATCCGCGCTCTGGCGTCTCAAGCTGAGCGATGCATCGGAGCATGGTCGTCTTTCCCGAACCTGATCCACCCAGGATGCAGACAACCTGTCCCGGGGGAATATCGAGAGAAATACCCCTGAGGATGTGATTGTCGCCGAACGACTTGTGAATGTCGCGCAGCCAGATGGCCGGTTCGGTCACTGGTATCTCCCCCGCGCAAAACGATGTTCTAGAGCTGTCTGTAGGGGAGTAAGTATCGTGACTGCCAGCAGATACCAGAAACCTGATACAATAAGAAGTTCGATAACGCGTGTGTTCGCGTAGTAAATCGTTTCTGCGTTATGCAATACTTCTGGATATTGGATAATGCTTGCCAATGATGTCAGTTTTATCATGTTTATGAACTCATTCCCAAGGGGCGGAATGACATTACGAAATGCCTGCGGCAAACAGATCCGTCTTATGGCCATTATCCGCGTCATGCCTATTGCGGAGGCGGCCTCATACTGCCCCTCATCAATACTTTGAAACCCGGCGCGAAAAATTTCGGCGATATATGCTGCTTGATTAAATCCAAGACCGAGCAGGGCGGACAGAAACGGCGTCATCAGGTTAACCGTTCTGAAACTACCGATACCTGGCAGAACAATATGGGGAAAAATGAGCGCGAGGTTGAACCAGAGCAACAACTGAAGAATGACCGGGACACCCCGGAATATCCAGATATAGAGTGCACACACGGTACGAGGCAGGCGCGCCATGGATAGGCGCCCTAGGGCCAGAACAAGCCCCACAGCCATTCCCACTCCCATCGCACAGACCGCCATGATGAGGGTGGCACCGAAGCCGCGAAGGATGGACGGAACGAACAGGAAGCGGGCCACATAGGTCCAAGCGATCTGCCCCACAGCGAAGGCATGGATGATCCATGCGAGAAGAAGAATGAGAGCGCAGCCAGAGGCCAGATGACCCCACGCGATACGCCGACCAGTAGGAAGTGAAAGGGCACGGGGCGCATCTTGCGGGCCAAGTCGAGAAGCCTGTTTGGTCATGGCGCCAATCCATCTGGAGAATGAAGGGCATCCGCTTCAAGAGACCATTTCTTCAAAAGGCGCTCATAGGTGCCGTCGCCCCTAAGCTGACGAAACGCGGTTTGCAAAGCGCCGCGAAGCTCTGGCCGGTTTTTGGCAAGGGCAACCGCAAGTGTCATGTAGGACAGGGGCTCACCAAGCCTGCGAAAGGCGTTGTTCGTGATCGCCGTAAAATAACCGACGGTCTCACGCCCTTGCACCATCGCCGCAACGCGTCCCTGAAGCAGCTGAATGCGTGCATCAGCGCCACTTTCGGAGGGGTAGAAGATCATGGATGGACGGCCCTTCCGCTCACAATGGGCAGAAGACCACGCACGTATCACCATAGGAAAGGACGTTGAGCGACTGGCCGCAACCCTGTGCCCGCACAGATCTTCAGCCTGTGCAATCGGGTCGCCTGACAGGATGACAACCTGCGCCCCAGAGAGCAGATAGGGAACGAAATCCAACATCTGATGTCGGCTAGGCAGATCCGAAAAACCGCTCAAGATGACGTCGGTACGGCCACTTTCGACAGATGGCATCATCTGCGCAAACGAGGTCTCGACCCAGAGCGGCTTCATATGCATCTGCGCCGCCAGGGCTTCGCCAAGATCGATATCGAAGCCGGTCAGCTCATCTGTGACAGGATCTCGAAACTCCATTGGAGGATAGATGGGATTGACCGCGATATGCAGTACATCCGATGCATTCGCCGTGGCGTGAGGACTGCAGGTCATGGCAAGAAACACAGCGAGCGTTCTCCACAGGCGTGGCGACATGGCATCCCTCAATCCAGGGGGGGGACGGCGCCAACCTGGTTCGTTATGCGATGGTAATGCTGCGGACGCCGATGGGCCTCAAAGTTGAACATTTTTGTCTTGCCCTGTCGACACTGCTCCATATCGCAATCGGCAACGACAATCTCGTCACCCAACGTCTGTGTCTGACCAACAATGAGCCCATCCGGACTGACGATACATGTTCCCCCGATTAGTCCTGAGCCGTCCTCATCGCCTGCCTTGGCGACAGCGACGGCCCAACAGGCATTCATGTACGCATTGGCCTGAACAACAAGCTGGGCATGAAAAGTGCGCAACGCGGCACTTTCCGTATCGCCCCCGTTGGGATCGTAGGCAGCCGAATTATAGCCTACGCACAGCAGTTCCATGCCCTGAAGCGCGAGAGAACGCCATGCCTCGGGCCAACGTCGGTCATTGCAGATGAGCATTCCCATGATTGCCTGACACCATTCCTGTCCGGCGCGAAATACTGGAAAGCCAAGGTCACCATATTCAAAATAGCGTTTTTCGAGCTGCTGGAATCTGGCACCCGGCCTCGGTTCGACAGAACCAGGAAGGTGTACCTTGCGGTACTTGCCGAGTATGGCGCCATCAGGTCCGACAATGACACTGGTATTGAATCGTTCACCTCTGGGGGTCAGTTCGGCGTAACCCAGGTAAAATCCTATGCCAAGCTGTTTCGCCCGATCAAACAGAGATTGCGTTTCCGGGTTTGGAAGCGAGGTCTCATACTGGCTATACAGTTCGGAGTCATCAAGCAGCCAGCGCGGGAAGAAGGTCGTCAGTGCAAGTTCCGGGTACACAACAAGTTTCGCGCCCTGATCTGCTGCAGTCTCGAGCAGGTCGATCATCCGCATAATTGTCGCTTCGCGGGTGTCGGCGCGCTGCGTTGGCCCCATCTGGGCCGCAGCTATTCTGATAATACGAGTCATATGGGCGATATCTCGTTAAAAAAGGCATTGGTCTTGATCCGATCCAGAAAATCATTGTCATTTTGCATCGACCAATTCAATTATCGTGATAATAATTTATAGCGCCACCCTATTGATGCGGGTTATAGATGAACCTCAGACAGATCGAAATTCTGCGCGCTATCATCCGTCATAATACGACGGTTGCCGCGGCTCGTGTTCTTGGCCTTTCGCAGCCTGCAATCAGCAATGCCATCAAGACAATGGAGGATCAGGCCGGGTTCGCATTGTTCCAGCGTGTGAACAATCGAATTTATCCGACCCGCGAGGCTCTGACCCTGGCGGAAGACGCCGAAGCCCTTTTCGATCTTCACGACAAGCTTGAGCGTCGTATACGCGACTTGCGTGACAGTCGCGCGGGCCATCTTAGGCTCGTGGCTACTCCTCCCCTTGGTTATGGCGTGATCACCTCTGCCATACAGAAAACACAGAAATTACGTCCCAAGGTCCGCGCCTATTTCGATGTGCGCCGCTATGAAGGGGTGCTTAACGGGATTGAGGGACATAATGCAGAGTTAGGCTTCGCGCTTGGTTTTGGTGGCCGCCCCGGAGTGCAGGCTGAATTGCTCTATCGATGCGAGATGGTGTGCGTTCTCCCGCGCGGTCACGCACTTTGTCACAAAGCGACCATCTCGCCCTCGGATTTACAAGATTACCCTTTCATCGCGCTTGAACGTGGAACACGGCTAGGAGAAGCAACACGCAGCGCGTTTGAAGGGGAGGGGGAGGAGTACAATTTCTCCACCGAAGTACGCTACGGGAATACAGCTTGTGCCTTGGTAGAAGCCAACGCCGGCGTCGCCGTGGTCGATCCTCTGACGGCATTGTCGGGTCGGTTTTGCGTCGAGGTGAGACAATTTCTACCCGCCGTATCTGTCGCCGCCTATGCCATCTGGTCTGAAAACCGCTCTCTGACGCGCCTCGCCCGTTTCTTCCTCGATCGCGTTCGGGAGGCAGTTGAGGAACTTCCGCAGGCCCCCTGACGAGCGGCACAAACTGCCATGCGTGTATAAGTTTCAGTGATGAAGATTTCCGAAAACCGATAGAACGTTTCGATAATAGCACGAGATACGAACGACAGGGTGTGCCTATGCTGATGACAGCAGAAAGCAAACCACTTCTCCGGAGTATTCCTGTCGTGACGCATCGTATCTCTCGTCGTATCGTGCTCCTTGGTACAAGCTGTATCACGCTGACATGTATCCACGCTGCGGCCAAAGCCGAAGACGTGGTAAGCCCCTTGCAGAACCGGGAAGAAAAAATTCAGGTGCATCGCGGCATCGGGTCGTCAAATGGTGTGACAAACACGACACCAGGGGGTGGACTGATGCCGCGGCAGAACGCCGCCAAGAGTATCAGCGGGATCACCCGGGATTTCATAGCGAAGCAGTCACCGACAACCAACGCTTTGACGTTGCTCAAGGCAATGCCCGGCGTGATCGTGGCAGGCTCTGACCCCCTGGGCACGTCTGACCGTATGAATGTATCGATCCGCGGGTTAAACCAGACCGAGATCGGGACGACGTTTGAGGGAATGCCCGTAGGAGATCGGCTTTACTACAGTCCGTTCACATCTGAATGGGCCGACACCGAAAATTTGGGTTTCGTCGACGTGGCACAAGGTTCACCTGATATCAGTGCCCCGGTCTACAATTCTGTTGGCGGGCAGATCAACGCCGGATTACGTAGCCCATCCGACCACTTTGGTGGCTTCCTGGATGCGGCTGGCGGTACAAAGTCCCTGAACAAGGAGTTCCTGCGTCTTGACACGGGCTATCTCGGCGCGAGCGGCATCAAGGGATATACGTCCTTCTCCCATTCCGGTAACGATAATTGGCGTGGTACGGGCAAACAGTCCCGATATCATGTCGATAGCCGGTTCGTGAAGGAATGGGGGGATGAGAACAAAATCGCACCTTTTATCTCATGGAATCTTGTAAGGGCAGATCTCTTTACGAACCCCACCCTTTCGCAATGGAATCAGAACAAGGATTCCTATAATTATTCCGGGAACTATACTTTCGGAAACACGTCTTACCAGAAATTCCATTTCTATCGCCGTCAGACAGTCATGCTGGCCGCTCCCTCCGATTTCAGTCTTACCCACGACCTCAAATTCTCGATTACTCCATATTTCATGTATACGCATGGTATCATCAATGGTGCGTCGGTTCTGAGTGATAATGGCTCGTACTTTGGCAACCAGTCTGCCGGCCAGCTTGACATGCCTTATACACAGAATGGAAAAGCAACGACGGAAAACGTCGACCCTTATACCCAGTTCTCAACGGGGCAGAATGCCTATCTTACCTGGAAAAAGGGCAGGAATACGTTACAGGCCGGATACTGGTATGACTATTTCGACCACAATGAAGCCACTTCTTATGCTGTGGCTGACTTTGCAGGAAATGTCGGCAATTCCTACGGTCACACCCCGGTCTATACCCAAAGCGGGGCTGTCCTGCGCTCATTTGACGGGCATATCATCCAGCAAATCAATGCGCTCTTTATCAGTGACACCATGAAATTTTTTCGTGACCGCCTGACACTCAATGCGGGATTCAAGGAAGCGATGGTATCCCGGAGCGCGACAAGTTCAGTGCCGGGAACCACCTATTCTGTCACGGCAAATGATGCTGTTCCGCTGCCGCAGGTATCTGCAAGCTTCAGGCTTTCTCCGAACGATCAGATATACCTCAACGGCACCACGGCTTTTCGAGAGCCTGCTTCAATCAACTCCTATGTCGATATTTATAGTGTTGCAACAGGAAAGATGTCCAGCACGCACGCCTCCAATCTTAAGCCTGAATATTCTATTTCAGAAGAACTTGGATACCGGCACTATGGTATCGTGAACATTTCGGCGGCGTTTTTTAACTATAACTTTACGAACCGTCAGGTCTCGACCAGCGCTCTGGTGAATGGTACGCCCGAGACGTTCTCTCTCAATGCCGGGGGGCAAACATCGCGCGGTGTACAAGGCGAAGTCAGCTTGCGGTCGTGGCATCATTTCAGCCCCTACGTTTCGGCTCAGTATCTGCATGCGACAATCGACAACAATTTTGCGACTGGTGGCGATCTGCTCCCCACGAAAGGTAAGACCGCGACGCAGAGCCCGAGCTTTACCGGGTCAGTGGGGCTCTCATATGATGATGGCTCATATTTCGGCAACTTCGCGTTGACCTATGTGGGGTCTCAGTACACGACTTTCATGAATGACCAGAAAATGCCTTCCTATGAGACCGGCAATATCACCCTTGGATATCGCTACAAGACCATCGGCTTTGCCAAGCATCCGCAGATCCAGCTCAATCTGATCAATATTGGTAATCAGAAATACCTTTCAGGTGCCTACGGCGTCACCCCTGCAGCGAAATCGACCCGGGGAATTTATGGAACGACAATAGCCGGAAGCAACCCGACATACTATGTTGGGGGTGGTTTTGCTGCGGTGTTCTCAGTCAGCACTGGATTCTGAACGGGCATCTCCTATGCAAGTGCCGCCTAACGATCACGAACTATAGATTCTGGAAGGTTTACAAGCCGCCGTCGGCGCAGAATTCGTTCTTGCGGACACGAATGGCAGTCACTGGGGACGGGACTGGACGGGCGCGTTTATAGCGTGCCCGCTTGCGGTGGTAAGGCCAGCATCTCGGGATGAAGTCGTGTCCGCGCTGCATCTTGCAAATGGCTATCGTATCCCTGTCGTGCCTGTATCGGGGAATAAGGAATTCAATGGGGGTACTTATGCCCCTGGTTCGATCCTGCTCACGCTCGAACGGATGAACCGGTGATGTCACGTTAAGTGCGGCGTGTTAGACGCTGACGATGAGAGCGTCATGTGTGAGCTACAAACGGCACCGTTTTCCGTGTGAACTGATCGCGCATGCGGTGTGGCTCTATTTCCGCTTTCCCC
>NZ_JBXWTO010000028.1:0-17895 GCF_057319415.1 Asaia sp. A2 | reverse complement strand
AGGAAACAGCGCCCGATCTGCCCAAAGCGCAGACCAAAAGTCACCCCAGGAGCCGTCAGTCAGAATGACAAAGCACTAAATCACCAGCCAGCTCCATCAACCAACGGTTCTTCGATCTCTCCATCTGAAAGTTCCTTAATTGATGAAAGTATTCGTGATCACGATGAACTTGCCCAAGGGCACCCTAAATTTCTTTTTTGAAATGTGTATGGCAAAGCCAGTGGGGTTGCTTGTTCTCGATCGCGCCCAAATGTGATAGTGTTAGAGGCATGCTCTGCGGCAGGCGCATCGGGGAGGATGCGGGGTAATCGACCTCCTTACGGAGGCGCCTGAACGCTTCATACACAGCGCATGCGGGCATTTCGCGGTGCGATATGCTATGGGGCGCATCATGGCAATTCTCATTCTCTCCGGCCTGTCTCTTGCCGATGACGAACTTCAGATCAGCTATATTCTGGCGTCCGGGCCCGGCGGTCAGAACGTCAACAAGGTTGCGACCGCAGCACAGCTACGTTTCGATGCCGCACGTTCCACGTCCTTGCCTGAACGGGTGCGCGTGCGACTGCTGGAAATCGCTGGAAGCCGGGCGACGCGAGATGGTGTGGTCGTCATCACGGCCCGGCGTTTCCGCACGCAGATCCGCAATCGCGAGGACGCAATCGAACGTCTGACCACAATGATCCGCGAAGCTGCCCACCGTCAGGCGTTCCGCGTTCCTACGCGCCCGGGGAAAGCGGCGCGCGCGCGCCGGATGGACGGCAAGTCCCATCGTGCGGGGATCAAGCGCGGACGGGCTGCGCCCCGCGAAGACTGAACCTGGTAAATGAATTGGCTAAAGTATCGACCTCATAAATGTACGCGCCGCAAAGAAATCAGGCTATACTCCACTCACTTCCGCCGTTGCGTCCTATGAAAGCAGCACGGACTCCACGATCTGGCGCGAAGGAGGAGCACAGATCATCATCGTCAGAGGACTGCTCGCACAAATTGATCTCCCTATGATGGCCTCAGAGAGAGTTGGGCCACATGTACTACTATGTTCCCTTTTCATAGATGCGGAGGATTATCTCTCGAACATGTGGCATCAAATTTTATGCTCCGGTTTTGAATGCGACTACGCCTATCATTTCGGAACAAACGTCCACTGTCCTATGAACAAATCTTTGCGGGACTCGATCTGAACCCTAGGCCGGCCATTCCAAAAAAAACTGATAGCCAAAACTGTCTGGTTCCGCTGAGGAGATCGCGCGCTTAAAATTCCTCCGGGCCTGGCTGCATGATAAGCTCGGTCTTCGATATTTTGCGCCCACTGGCCGCACTACCGGTAATAGAGGCAACCGGGAGTCAAAAACCGAAAGAAGCTTATCAATTTTCAAATATCGGCTTCCTTGTCGCGCTATGCGGCATCGACCGATCCGATCGTCAGACTACGACAGACGTTGGCGGCTATCCTACGCGCGTTGCAGTGTCCAGTCTTCGAGTGTAAGCAACGTCGGATACTCACGCCGCAGAGCTGAAATATCAGCCTTGAAGCCGTCTCGGGCGATCCACTCGAACATCAGGCGAAAGTCTTCGGGTAATCGCGCTCGCATAACAGAGGGGATTGTAAAGCCGCGGCTTGGGCGTATTCCGGCATTCGGCAGAATTGACGCTGCGGCGCGGGCTGTCACGCTGTCGCCTGCAAGCTCAATGGCCCGACCAAGGTACTGATCAGGTTTCTCGAACGCCTCTGCCGCGAACCAGGCGACATCCTGCACAGAGACAAGCTGCATCGCCTGATCCGGCCTCAGATAGGTCTTCATCATGGAAAGCATGGTGATCCGGAAGATCATGCTCGCAAAGTTTTCCATGAAGGCCGCTGGACGCAGAACCGTAGCCGGCAAGTCCAGCGACGCAATGTGCTGCTCAATCGCCCATTTGCTCTCGAAATGGGGAACGCTGCTCCGTCGCTCAACCCCGCCTGCGGAGCACTGCACGAAGTGCCGCACGCCACTCTTCTTGGCAAGGCTGGCAAGCCTCTTCCCCTGTCGCTCCTCAGCGGCAGGGCCGATCTTCATGGGCGACTGGACAGATAAAACGCCTTCTGCCCCGTCAAGCGCCAATCGCAGGGAATGTTCGTCGTCCAGATCACCATGAACGAGCTCAACCCCATGCTTTGCCAGAGCGACTGCTTTTGGCGTCTGCGGGCTCCGGACGAGCGCGCGAATGTGCCAATGCCCTCGACGTTGCATCTCGCGGATCGTGGCTCCGCCTTGTTGTCCGGTCGCGCCCGTAATCAGAATGACTGGTTTTGACATCTCGGCCCCCTTACTGAAGAGGCACGATAAGCCGTTCCCGTTGGACAGGGCAGGTGCGTCATCGTAGACGTCTTGTTCCATATATGGAACACGAGCCCATGAACTCAGATGATCTCGGCAGCTTTCTGCGCATCGCAGAGACCATGAGCCTCAGCGCGGCCTCGCGCGCCACGGGAACGCCTAAATCATCGCTAAGCCGGGCATTGTTCCGTCTGGAGAGGGAAATCGGGGCAAAGCTGTTCGAGCGCGGCCCGCATGCCCTCAGACTGACCGAGGCCGGGCGCATACTCTTGATTCATGCTAGACGCGTCGTGGACGATCTGAATGAGGCTACCGCGGCCCTCGATGGGGTGACGGGGCAACCTCGAGGCGTTCTGAAGATCAGCGCGGCAACGACGTTCGCAATCGGGCTGGTGGCGCCGATGCTGCCGCATTTTCTGCGAGACTACCCTGATCTGCGCGTTCATCTTGAGGCCGAGAACCGGATCGTCGATCTGGCGAGGGAGGATGTCGATGTGGCAATCCGGATAGGGGCAATGGCTGACTCCGACCTGATCGCCAGCAAGCTGGGGAGGATCGAATTATGGCCCTGTGCCGGGCCGGCCTACCTCTTGGAAAGAGGTAGGCCCCAAACGCCGCAGGACCTGGCCAATCACGAGTTGCTTGGGTGGACCGATCAACCGTCGATCTGGCGTTTTACGGATAACTCGAAGTGCGAGCATCGCGTGTCCGTTAATGTTCGATCCGTCATCCCGGAGCCCGCCGTCCTGCAGGTCGTCCTTGAGAGCGGGGGAGGTGTCGGGCGTTTGCCTGCTTTCTTGGCAATCCCCTTAATCGAGCAGGGTCGGCTTGTGAGACTGCTCCCCGATTATGAAGCGGAGACGGTGGAGGTACATGCGGTCTACGCAGCGCATCGAAGCCTTTCCTCCAAGGTCCGGGTATTTATTGATGCTTTGCGCGCACATATGACAGGATGATCGCCCATATCCTCCCGTGGGACACAGCTTATCCGCAGCGAATGCGAACGCTATATGACATCATCTTTGCCTACCGTCGCCCCGACGCTGTTTGACACTTCGCTAGGATCAGAACCCGATTACGCCCCGGAAGGGTCGACCTGTGGCTTTTGACCACAGGCGTAGGGCCCTCAGTTCGGCTTTGCCATGGCGCCTTTCGAGTCATTGCTCATCGCGTCATGTTCCATCGGGTCGTGCTTCATCGCACTGCCCATCTTGTTCTTCTTTTCCATACCCTCTGACTTCATCATGCTGCCATGCTTGCTCATGGACTGCTTCGACATCCCGTGGGGCGCCATTTCGTCCTTCGTCATGGCATGCTTCTTCATGCTGTCGGAGGACATGTCACCGTGGGACATGCTGTCATGTGCCATAGCGCCCTGCGACATCGTCCCTTGTGACATGGTGTCCTGAGCGAAGGCAGGGGCTCCCAGCAACATTGTCGAAGAAAAGGCACAGGCAAGTGCGAGTGTACGAAAAGACATGATTACATTCCTGGATCGGTTCAAAGGATCGAAAAAAGGACGCGCCAGCTTCCGATATCTTTTCTTTCGCCTCAGCCTTGCCGCAGGTTACACGCCTGTGTGCTTTTTTATGAACCGCCGAACCAGTCATACCCCTGGTCTTCCCAATATCCGCCCGGGAAATGATTCGTGACCTCGATGGAGGCGAGATATTTCGGGTTTTTATAGCCGAGTTTTGTAGGGATGCGGATTTTCATCGGGGCGCCATAGGCGGGTGGGAGAGGGTTCCCGCCGAAATCCAGCGCCATGATTGTCTGCGGATGAAGTGCCGTCGCCATATCGATACTGGTGCTGTAATCATCAAAACAGCGGAAATTCACATATTTTGCCCGTAGATCGGCCCCGACATGCTGCAGGAATACATAGAGCGGAACCCCCGACCAATCTCCGATAGCGCTCCACCCCTCCACGCAGATATGTCGCGTGATCTGCCTTTTCTGCGGCAGGGTACGAAACCGGGCGACCGACCAGGGGCTCTTGTCTGAAACAAGCCCGCTCACCTCCAGCCGCCAGGATGAAGTCTCGACGAGCCTTACGTCGCTCTCGTCATAATAGGCATTGAATGGAAAGGGACGTGTGATGCGCGACGGGTCAAATTCCCTTGCGAGGCGCTGACGGCTGAAAAGAAGCGCCTGCATCCGGTCGGTAAAACGTGACATCAGGCTAAGGGCCTGTTCCACCGACGCATTATCGTCCAGTGCGCAGCCTGACAGCAGGGAAAGCCCACCAATAGAAAGACTGTTCCGCAGGAAGAGCCTGCGTTCGAGCTTGCGCAATTCGGGCGCGACACCGGCACGGTCGATTTTCGGCGGGCTCATGATGCGCTCTCCTTGTCGCTATCTGGCATAGGTCGCCCGAACACAATGCCCCACAAGGTGGCAGGCACCATCAGGGCAAGCGCGACATGGAGCAAAAGAAAGCCCACAATCAGGCTCATCATGGCAAAATGGATGCACCGGGCAATGTCGTAGCCTCCGAACAACCAGGTCAGCCATCCAAGTTGCACGGGTTTCCAGATTGAGAGGCCCGTCGTGACCGTCAGCACAGCCACCACAAGCACGCCCGTGTAGAGCGCACGTTGCACGGCGTTGTAGTGCCCGGCCTTGTGGGAGAGCTTCAGGCGCAGGGCCTGCCCAATATCCCTCACCACAGATCGCGGTCCTGCGGGGCGCAGGTCGTTGCGAAAATGCCCGCTTGCGGCGCCATACACAACGTAAACCAGCCCCGCCCCCATCAGCACCCACATGGCAGCAAAATGCCAGGCAATGCCGCCGCCAAGCCAGCCTCCAAGAGTGATGGCAGCGGGGAATTCGAAAGGCAGGATAGGGGAGGCGTTGTAGATCTGCCAGCCACTACCGATCATGACGAGCATGGCAAGCGCGCATGCCCAATGGGTGAGGCGTAGGATCGGTGCGGGCGCGCGTCGCGATCGTGACATGGCAGTTCGTTCCCTGAGTCTTCTGGAGGCTGGCAGAGCTTCCTTCGTGCGCAGGCCCCTAAAAGTTACGGCACGGAACGAACAAAAACATTGTGGCTGCCCGTAACCTCTGCACGGTGCAGCACGAAGGATGGAGTGAAATTCAGCAAAAGGGCGAAGTTCATGACATCGCGTCGACAATTCTGCCTTGCTTCAGTCTGTCTGGCTCTGTCGGGCCGCGCCTGGGGCGCAGAACCTTATCCCGTGACGCATAGTGCTGCTGAATGGCGGCGCCTGCTCACACCGGAGCAATTCGAGATTCTGCGCGAGGCTGGCACAGAGGCACCCTGGTCCAGCCCGCTCCTGAACGAACACCGACAGGGGCGGTTTGCCTGCGCAGGCTGCGCAACGCCGGCATTTGACTCACGCAGCAAGTTCGAAAGCGGGACGGGCTGGCCAAGTTTCACGGCAGCGCTGCCCCAAGCTGTTCAGGAGCGTGGGGATGACAGTCTTGGCATGGAGCGTACGGAGGTACGGTGCGCGACATGCGGTGGTCATCTTGGCCATGTCTTTGATGACGGTCCCCAACCGACCGGATTGCGCTACTGCATGAACGGTGCAGCCCTTACCTTCAGGCCAGTCTGAAAGTTCGCATGATGATCAGAAAAAACGTGCTTGGCGTCGCGCTCGCCACATTCAGCCTTTATGGAATTCTGCACCAGGTCACCTCAAGGGCGTCTGCCTATCCGACCTTGCCTGAGCCCGTTATCGTGGCAAAGACCGGTAACGACAAACCCATCGGGCAGATGACGGCACCCCCCGATGATTCCCGTCCGGGGATGACACTATCCAGCGTCGTTTTTGCGGGAGGGTGTTTCTGGGGGGTGCAGAGCATTTTCCAGCATGTGCGAGGCGTCACCGCTACCCGAGCTGGATATGACGGCGGTGCGCGTGACACGGCCCAGTATGAACGCGTCAGCGAAGGCGATACCGGTCATGCGGAATCGGTTGAGGTTGAGTATGATCCGACCCTCGTCAGCTTTGGCACGCTGATGCGGATATTCTTCACCGTGGCACTGGACCCGACGCAGATCGACCAGCAATTCCCCGATACGGGGCCACAATACCGTTCCGTCATCTTCACGCGCACAGCGCAACAGGCGCGCGAGGCAGAGGCCTATATCGCGCAACTCGATGCCGCCCACATTTTTGCCCAGCCCATCGCAACGCATGTTCAGCCTGACAAGGCGTTTACCGGGGCGGAAAGAGAGCATCAGAATTTTGCCGCGCGTTATCCGCATAATATCTACATCGAGACCTATGATGCCCCGAGGCTGGACGCACTGCGTGCCAGCTTTCCGGCAAGCTGGCGGACAGAGCCAGTCCTAGCACTTTCTGAGGCGCCTGGGTCTTTACGTATGTCAAATGATAGCGGTAGGAAATGATCTCCGGTCACGCATGAAGGCAGCAGATTTTTGACAGAAGCGGATTGGAGCCGTTGGATGGAGGCCGCGCAGGCAGGAGATGCACAGGCTTATCGCCTGGTGCTGGGCGAGGCACAGGCATGGCTGCGCCGTTTTTTCCTTAAACGCCTGCCGCCCTCAATGGTCGATGACGCCGTGCAGGACACCCTTATGGCAGTGCATGAGAAGCGTCACACCTTCGATCCTTCCCAGAAATTCGGCCCGTGGATTGCGGCCATTGCGCGTTACAAATGGATTGATTGCCTCCGGGCCGCGAGACGTACACAAACGACCCTGCTTGATGAGACGGTGGCTGTGGGCGATCACGAGGAACAGGTGACCACGGCTCATGCACTGGAAAAGCTTCTGGCGCAGTTGAAGCCGGGGCCAGCAGAAGCGATCAGGTTGGTGAAGTTGCAGGGTTTGAGCATAGAGGAGGCAGCACGTCGCACAGGGCAATCCGCGACGCTGGTGAAGGTCAATATCCATCGCGGGTTGAGTCGTATGAGCACGCTGGTGATGGGAGGCAATGATGGTGAATGATCCCCTGATCGAGCAATTTGTAACCGATCTTCGCCCCGTCCGGAGGCGCTCGCTCTGGCGCGATGCCTTGACCCTCGCGGTTCTCGCCGGGGTCGAGATTGGTGCAGTGCTCGGGTTTGGCCTGATGCGCCCTGACATGCCCCATGCCATGCACATGATGAGCTTCTGGTGGAAGGCAATCGGGCTGCTGCTGATCGTCGGGCTGGGCGTTGCTTCGGCGCTGGTCTCGCTCGACCCGACGCGTTCGCCCCGGCAGGGGCTGCGTCGGCTGGGCGTGACCGCTCTTGTTCTTTTTGCCCTTGGCTGGCTTGTGGATGCGCTTCAGGCTGAGCCAGAGGCCTTATGGCTCAGGCTTGATCCGGCGCACGGCATGGTCTGTGCACGCAAGATCGTAGAGCTTGCTCTGCCCGCTGTCCTCGCGCTGGGTGTTATCGTGCGCCGCGGCGCACCGGTTGATGTGCGCGGAACGGCGTGGGTCACTGGCATTGCCGGCGCGGGTTTTGGTGCGCTCGTCTTTGCTCTTGCCTGCCCCTTTGATGACCCGCTTTATCTCGTCGTCTGGTATTCATTGGCCTGTGCGCTGGTGGCCTGCGGCACGCGTCTGGTATTGCCCTGGCTGATACGTTGGTAAGTCCGGGCGATGCTTTGTGCATCGCCCAATGCGAGTGGGTACAATCGATCAGGTCTTACTGCCTTCCTGCAACTTGTCCTGCGTTCTGAGCTCGAAATCCGAGCTGTCATGGCGTTCGCGCAGCTGCGAAGAGAGCGGGCCGGAGAGCCTGTTCACCATCCGGCCCCGCTGGACGGCAGGGCGTTTAAGCAGCCGCGCGGCCCACGCTTGGACATGAGAATACTCCTGAACGCTCAGAAACTGTGCAGCATCATTATAGAGCCAGCCTTCAACAAGGCCGCCATACCAGGGAAAGATTGCCATATCGGCGATTGTATAGGTGTCGCCCGCTATATAGTCATGCCTGGCAAGCTGCCGGTCGAGAACGTCCAGCTGGCGTTTGGTCTCCATGGCAAACCGGTTGATTGCATATTCGATCTTCTCAGGGGCGTAGGCATAGAAATGGCCAAAGCCGCCGCCGAGATAGGGTGCGCTGCCGACCTGCCAGAAAAGCCAGTTCAGACAGGCCGTACGCGATGGAACATCCCGAGGCAGAAAAGCCGCGAATTTCTCGGCAAGATAAAGCAGGATCGATCCTGATTCGAAAACGGGCAGGGGGGTGCCCCCGCTTTGGTCGACCAGCGCCGGGATCTTGGAATTCGGGTTGATGGCTGTAAAGCCCGATCCGAACTGATCGCCATCCCCTATATTGATCAGCCAGGCATCATATTCCGCCCCCTCATGTCCCAGGGCCAGGAGTTCCTCCAGCATGATCGTCACCTTTACCCCATTGGGCGTACCCAGTGAGTACAGCTGGAGCGGGTGACGCCCTACGGGGAGGTTCTTTTCATGCGTCGGCCCGGCGACAGGGCGATTGGTGCTGGCAAATTTACCACCATTCTGTTTGTCCCATGTCCAGACGCCGGGCGGTGTATAGTTTTCCGAAGCGGTCATGAGCGCTGCTCTTGGTTGTGGATAGGGAAATTGGATGGGAAGAGGGCCCGTTGTGCCTGATCGTCCATATCTGTCTTGAATGCGTGCCTCTTCATGAGCGACTGCACGCGCGACACAGCCGGTCGGGCATTGATGTCGTGCATGAAGCGATCAAGTGCAGGCCAGCGCTCGAGCGGATAATCGTCCTTGAGCACACGGGGCGCACGCTCCAGCCAGCCCCAGGCAGACATATCGGCAATCGTGAAAGTATCGCCCACGATGTAACGGCGGTCCGTGAGGTGCTGGTCGAGAACTGTGTAATGTCGTTCGACCTCGCGCCTGTACCGATTGACGGCGTAGTCCAGCCCGGCGGGCGCTGCATGCTGAAAATGCACGGCCTGACCGGAAAAGGGCCCCAGACCGGATGCGATAAACATCAACCATGACAGCAATTCAGGCCGGTCCGCGGGGGTCCCGAGATATTGCCCGGTTTTTTCAGCAAGATAGATCAATATTGCATTGGAATCGAACACGCGTGTTGCCGGGCCCGCAGGACCTTCGGTGTCGATAATGGCAGGCACTTTGCCATTGGGGTTGATCGCGAGAAACGCCGGGTCATGCTGATCACCTTTGCGGGTATCGACCGGTATGGCCTCATAGGGCAAACCGGTTTCCTCGAGCATGAGGGCGATTTTCGCCGGGTTGGGCGTGGGACGGAAATAAAAACGGATCATGATAGCTCACCCTTGCGAAACCATGTCAGTCTGATTGGCAGTATGGGCGGGTCCTGCTGACGCTCCACCGTACTGGTGATTGTAATCCTGTGGTTATCACGGAGCCCTAGACCGCGGCCGCACCACCGTCGACAATGAGGTCAATGCCTGCAACATAACTGCTTTCATCAGAAGCCAGAAAGAGCGCGGCCGCAGCAAGTTCCTCTGGCTGCCCCAATCGCTTCATGGGCACGGCCGCGGCCCATTGACGCTTGACGGCTTCGGCACCTTCCGGCGTATCGGCCTGACTGTCCATGATTGGTGTGTCGAACGGTCCGGGGCTGAGGGTATTGATCCGTATGCCGCGTTCGACCAGTTCGGCCGTCCAGGTTCTGGACAGGCTGCGTATTGCAGCCTTGCTTGCGCTGTATGTGCCATAGCCAGGCACACCCTTATTGGCAGCGATGGATGAGAGAAGGATGACTGAGCTGCCAGACCGCAACAGGCCAAGTGCCTTGCTGATCGTGAAATACAGGCCTTTCACGTTGATATCGAACGTCCGATCGTAATTGGCTTGTGTTGCCTGTTCGAGGGTTTGAGGCAGAACGATACCGGCATTGGCGACCAGAATATCGATAGCCCCACGTTCACGCCGTATCGTTTCCACCATGCGTTCGATATCGCCGGGCAGACTGACATCTGCCTGTATAGAGGCGGCCTGACTGCCCAATGTCGCTACAGCCCGCTCAAGCTCGGCCTGTCGCCGACCGGTGATATAGACAAATGCGCCTTCAGCGATGAAACGCGTTGCGATGGCAAGCCCGAGCCCGCTGCTTCCTCCGGTTACAAGGGCCGTTTTTCGATGCAGTTCCGTCATAACTGTTCCTTTTCGAAGGCAGATTGCCGTGAAGTACTCACGAAGCGCGAGAGGGGCGCAGAGAGGTTCGTGAACGCCGCAGGCTGGATGTCATCGGGAGCGCGAGACGAGGCCCGTTCTACCGGCAGGGTACAGTACTTGGGTGAGGGCTCAGAGCAGACCGCGATGGCCTTCATACTCTTCGCTTTTGTCGAGTCCACGCTCAGCAATGATCTTCGCAGCGACAGGCATGACACCGGAAATGGCGGGGAAGCCGACATAAGGGAGCATCTGTATCAGAGCCTCCTCTATTTCCTTCAGCTTCATACCGTGATCGAGCGCAAAACCCATATGGAGGCCGAATTCATGAGGCTGGCGCAGCGCAACCATGACGGTCATGGTGATGAGACTTCGACGCGCCTGATCGAGCCCTTCACGTGTCCAGATGTCCTCGAAAACATGATCAACTGCATACCCGGCTATGGCTGCGCCGAAAGTGCCTGACTGTGATGCCGCGATGAGCTTGGCGGATTGTTCGTCACCCATCAAATGGCGAGTGAAGCTACTGCCCATGTCATTGGAGCGCATATCTCTCTCCGTATCCTCAGAGAAAAACTCCGCCCCTGCGCGAGCCGGGGCGGTATGGATGGAGCAATCAGTCGGCCGACTGGGTAGCGTGGCGCAGGGCAGGAAGCATGTCGGCAGGTTCCGGGCGACGCGTATAATCCGGGTTGACCTCGGCATAGAGAATGACGCCGTCCTGACCGATGACGAAGCGGCCAGGCATGGGCAACGTCCAGCTGTCGTCACCATTGAAACCGGGCAGATCGTTCTTGAGATTCTTGTAAAGCTCAATCAGATAATCAGGCAGGGTGAAGCGAAGGCCAAACTGCGCGGCGACGTCATTATGCGTGTCAGACAGGATCGGAAATTGCAGTTCATTCTGGCGGACTGATTTTCGGCTGTTCACCGCCGTTTGCGGGGAGATCGCGATCAGATGGGCGCCAAGCTCACGAAATGAGGGAAGTGCCGCTTCGAGAGCCTGCAATTCCATGTTGCAGTAAGGGCACCACACACCGCGATAAAAGCTGATGACCAAGGGCCCCTTGGCCAGAAGATCAGCAGAAGAGACAGGGTTACCCTCGGGGTCGTTCAGCGTAAAAGTGGGTGCCTTGTCTCCGGCTTTGAGGGCTTTTTCCGCAGCGCCGGACGCAACCAGCTCGGCGGTGGCACGGTGCATGGTTTCGATGACGCTATGCGGAACGTTATAGGGGGGCTTTCCGGCTTCGAAATCGGTCTTGAAGGCGTCGAGCTTTGCCTGAAGTGTCATGGGTTCGTTTCCTCGAAATCTGGTGACAGATCTGACGATAGGAGGTCGCCGTACCGGAGGGATGATGGCAGGGGCGACTAATGGTCATTCCCTGGTGGAATAACCGCGGTGGTTATCGCTCTGCTGACGAGGCGTCGAAGAATGGATAATCGGTGTAGCCACGAGCATCGCCGCCGTAGAAGGTCGAGCGGTCGTAATCTGTCAGAGCAAGGTCCCCGCGCAGGCGCTGAGGCAGATCGGGATTGCTGATGAAATGCCGGCCGAAGGCGACGGCATCGGCATCACCGGATGCGAGCACGGCTGCGGCACTGTTTTTGTCGAACCCACCTGCCGCGATCAGCGTGCCCCGAAATCTCTCGCGCAGATCACGCGCGGCCACAGGTTCGCTCTCGGCGATGAGTTCCGTGCCCTTTATGCGGGGTTCAACCACATGCAGATAGGCGATGCCGAGCCTGTCCAGCTGCTCCGCCACATAACCGAAGGTTTCTTGGGGGTTGCTGTCTGACATCGAGCCGTAGGTGCCACTTGGGCTCAGGCGAACACCCACGCGGTCTGCCCCCCAGACGGATATGACTGCCTGTGTCACTTCCAACAGAAAGCGAGCGCGGTTCTCGATCGGGCCACCATGCTCATCGGTGCGGTGGTTGGTACCGTCCTGCAGGAACTGGTCTGGCAGATAGCCATTGGCGCCATGAATTTCCACGCCATCAAAGCCTACCTGCTTTGCCCTTGCGGCACCTTCCCTGAACCGCTCGATCACCGCGGGAATTTCCTCCAGCGAAAGGGCACGCGGCATGGAAAACGGGGCAGGGCCACTGGGCGTATAGGCGTCACCTTCTGCCTTGATTGCAGAGGGCGCGACCGGGGCTGCACCACCTGGCTGCAGATCAGGATGCGACTGTCGCCCTACGTGCCACAACTGCATGACAATTTTGCCACCGCGTGCATGAACCGCTTCGGTCACCTTGCGCCACCCGTCTATCTGGGAGTCGTCATAGATGCCTGGCGCGCCGGCATAGCCGTATCCCTCGAGCGCAACGGGTGTTGCCTCTGAGATGATAAGACCGCCGGGTGAGCTGCGCTGGCTGTAATACAGCGCCATGAGGGCATTGGCCTTGCCAGTATGGTCCGACCGCATGCGCGTAAGGGGTGCCATGACGATTCTGTGGCCGAGCGACAGCGCCCCGGCATCGAAGGGCGTAAAAAGTTTGTTCATGGGAATAACCTCGGAGCGATCAGAAAAGGATCAGTCTGGGGCGGCGAGCGTCTCAACCCGGGCGATACCGCGCTGAACGCCAGGTCTGGCCGCAATCCGCTCGTACCAGCGGGCGATATGAGGGGTGTCATCGAGGGTGAGGCCGGGAAAACTGCGCCGCCAGAGCCAACCGAAATGGGCAATATCGGCGATAGTAAAATGATCGCCTGCCACGAAATCTCGGTGCGCCAACAAGGTGTCGAGCACATGCAGGACGCGTTTTGCCTCTTTGTCGAAGCGCTCGATCGCGAGAGGCAGTTTCTCGCTGGCGAAACGCTGGAAGAAACCCGATTGGCCGAAGGCGGGGCTCAGGGCAGAGGCGTGAAAGAAAAGCTGCTCGAAAACGCGCGCCCGTTCGGCCCCGGTTGCAGGGAGAAGGCGGCCGGTTTTTTCAGCCAGGTACACGAGTATGGCTGCTGACTCTGTGAGGACGAGCTTCTCGTCTCTCGCGTCGTGATCAACCAGTACGGGAACCTTCTGGTTAGGATTAAGCGTCGTAAAGGCCGTGGTACCCTGTTCGCCTTGCCGGATATTGATGCCGTGTAGCGCATAGGCGAGATCGAGCTCTTCCAGCGCGATGGTGACCTTGACGCTGTTGGGAGTCGCGAAAGCGTAGACCTCAATCATGAGCGGTTCCTCCATCAGGTTTTGCAAGGAGAGCGGAGAGCGCCGGGAGAAGGGCGGCGACCATAGCTTGTGGCAGGTCACCCGTGAGCTGATAGGCCGAGATGAAATGCGACACCGGTCGTGTTGATACGGCGTTGGTGAAATGAACGATCATCCTGAAGCCTGCTCCATCCTTCCCCGACGCTGACCGGGTTGCAGGCCTGGTTTGCCTCTGTTTCACTGGGCATGGCAGATGGCTCGATGCGATAAGCATCATTCCCGGGAGGAATAGGATGGACAGATATCAGGCGATGACCACGTTCGTGCGTGTGGTCGAAACGGGTTCATTCTCAGCAGCGGCACGGCAGCTTCATGTTGGTCAGCCCGCTGTGTCGAAAATCGTGGCACAGCTCGAAGCGAGGCTACAGGTCAGCCTGCTCATACGCTCCACTCATGGCCTTACACCTACCGAAGCGGGGCAGGCATATTATGAACGCGCACGCAATGCGCTTCAGGAGGCCGACGAAGCGGAGCTGGCCGCGCGCGGTGCAGGGAGCGGCCTGTCCGGGCGCCTGCGTGTATCGGCGGCGACAACATTTGCGCGACTGCACATCATACCGCGGCTGCCAGCATTTCTCGATGCGCATCCGCAGCTCGATGTGGATATTCTGCTTGATGACCGGATGATCGATCTCGTGGCCGAGGGAGTTGATATCTCGTTGCGTATGGGGGCTTTGGCCGACTCCTCGGCGGTCGCACGCAAGCTGGCGACAGGAAAACGTTCGGTGCTGGCCACACCAGCCTATCTGGCGCGTGCGGGCATGCCGTTGGTCCCTGCCGATCTGGCTGATCACAACGCGATCGTTTACAGTCAGCTCCCCAATGTCTGGTCATTTCACAGGGATGGCTCGGCTGTCTCGGTGTCCGTTGCGGGGCGTCTCAGGGTCAGTGCTGCCGAAGGCCTGCGGGCAGCCATACTCGCTGATATGGGCCTGACCATCACCTCGGACTGGATGTTTGCCCCTGAACTGGAGAGCAGCACCGTAACGCGCCTGCTTCCGGCGTGGTCTTTGCCTGATATCGACCTGTGGGCTGTCTTCCCCACGGGGAGAATGATGACCGCAAAGGCAAGGCAATTTGCAGATTTTGTTCAGGGCTTGATGGAATGAAAGCAAGATGCCGCCGTTTGGTGCGCCTACTGTCTGTCGCGATATTGAGAGAGACGCGGGCTGGCGTAGCGATCGCCTTGGATCAGCTATGCTAGCGAAGCAGGTTTCTGATGAATCTCCGGGGGCGGCTCTGCTTCTGGTCGATTTGGTTTGCCGTCTGCGACATGCGACGCGCTCAGCAAAGCAGCCTCTCGAAAAGTAGGAAGAATACGAGAGATAACGGTATCTTATGCACTTAGCGCACTCATCCATACGCGAAGAATACCGCTGTCCCGACATTCCCCATTTGTCGAAGCGGCCTTGAGATCTCACCCAACCATTCCCCACCGATGTTTACCTCCAGTCGAAGTCTCTGGTTTTGGCGGCCGCGCAGCGTTCGGTGTTACGGGTCATACTCCGACAATCTGCGACGCAAAATCACTCTCGTGAGACCCATAAGTATACTGAAATAACTGGACGGATCAGTGTGGAGATGAGTACGCAGCCCTGAAAGTGTGCCAGCTGTGCTGAGACGTTGAAGCGGAGTTCGACATCGACAGGTCAATGATGGGTGGCACCTGACTTGATAGGTTGCTCTCATCGATCCACTGCGGTCGGGCCCGGCCATTCCATTCAAGAATAAGCGTTATTGCTGTTACCCTGCTCCCCAAGCGAGGAGATAATGCGAAATCTCCATCTCCTGATTGTCATATTGGCAAGCAAGGATACAGGAGTTTTCATAATGACAACCAATGCGTTCAAGCTGCATGATATCGAAAATGCACCGAAGGCATCAGCAGACATTCTCAACGGGGTACAGCAGGCCTGGGGCTTTATCCCCAACTTGCATCGCGTTCTAGCCGAGAGCCCTGCAGCGCTTGAGGCATACGCTACCTTGTGGGGGATTGCTGAAAAAACGAGCTTCTCTCCCGTCGAACGGAATATTGCCTATCTGTCGATCATCTATGAAAACGAGTGCACCTATTGCATGGCAGGTCACACCAACCTTTCGCGCATGGCAAAAGTCGACGATGCGTCAATCGAGGCGATCCGTGAGGGGGAAGCCATTGCTGACCCCAAGCTTGAAGCCTTGCGCAAATTCGCGGCGCTGATGACACGCAATCGTGGCGTCCTGAGCGAAGCCGATGTCGACGCATTCAAGGCTGCTGGCTACACCAATCAGTCCGTACTCGACGTACTGGTGCTGACAGCCACCAAGCTAATCTCGAATTATACCAACCACCTCGCTCATACACCTCTGGACAGCTTCATGGCGGGTGCCGAATGGACCGCCCCGGTTAAACTGGGTGTAGCAGGCTGAACGCAGCCCATTTTGGCAAATGGCCGAAGCAAGTCCTTCGGCCGAGGTGTCGCGGAGGTGTCTCGATACACCCCCGGGCTCATTGGCTGAACCTCAAATTTGTTGATCAGGGAAACTTCCATTGGATAAGTCCATTCTCATCACAGGCGCGTCGAAAGGCATCGGGCGGGCGGCAGCGCAGGCTCTTGCTGACGCGGGCTGGCATGTTATCGGTGTAGCCCGTTCGTTTACGGGAGAATTTCCGGGCGAGTTCATCTTATGCGATCTGACTGATAGCGACGCGATCCGGAAGCTGGCCAGAGATATCGCCAGCCGTGGTAACGTGTTGGGCATCGTTAATAATTTCGGCATCGCGAGACACGAGCGATTCGAAAGCGTCACGGACGTAGACTTTATGGCGCTGCTTGGGTCCAACCTCCGCCCGGCGTTACAGATTACGCAGGCTTTGCTTCCAGGCATGTGCGATGCCAAGTTTGGACGCGTAGTAAATGTTGGCAGTCTCACAACTCGCGGATTGCGGTATCGTGCCGGATATGCGGCTGCAAAGTCTGCACTCGAGAGCCTCACGCGGACAATCGCGATTGAATACGCTGCATATGGCATCACAGCGAACGTCGTTGCTCCAGGCCCAACGGAGACGGCGCTGTTTCGCGCAAATAATCAGCCCGGTAGCGAAGGCGAGGCACGATATCTTGCAGGCGTCCCTGCCGGAAGGTTCGGCCGCCCGGAGGAGATTGCCGCTGCAATTACTTTCTTCTGCTCAAACCTTGCCGGCTTCATCACAGGCCAGTCGCTCTTCATCGATGGCGGTAGCAGTCTGGGAAAAGGGTGAACGATATCAGAAGCGGTTCCGCGAACATACTGCAACGTATCAGGTGTGCACCGATATTCGCATATCCGAGTTTTGTATCGCCCTCTCCTGATAGTTTCTCTCGTCGGCACGCATAGTGGAGCGTGGCTCACCTCGCGACGCGTTACAACGCTATGTCGGCGAAAGTTCTGGAGGCTCCGGGCTAGAGTGGGGACATGCTTCAGACGAAGGGCTTTCCGGCCTTGTAGCCCCCTTTTGATCGCCATCCCCCTACTTCCGATAATGTGCCTTGGTTATCAGAAGTAGGTGTGGGGGAGGAGGTCATGCCTGTTCGACAGAAGTTGTTGCTATCGCCGCGCAGGAGGGCATCGACGTTGAACCGGGGGAAGTACCGGTCACGCTCGCCAGGCAAGAGCAGGCAGCGTGTAACGGCTCGTTCGATGCGTTGCAGCCAGGGCATGAGGGCATATTACAGCAACCAGAGATTTAACTGTTCTAGGCTGCTGCCCCAGACCGTGGATTTCTTCATGGCCCCGACCATGACCGGTTGCACCCCGAACCAGCGGCAAAGCGTAGCAACGCCCGGTTGACGGGTTTGCAGCAACTGCATGTCCTCCGCCTTGAGCCCAATGCTCTCGACCTTCCACCCACCCTCGAGCAGAGGCGTCTTGCCAGTGTTCATTGCGCCCGAGTAATCGGCCATAATGACTTTGGCCTGTTCGCGTTAATCACTCGTGAGCAGGATCGGGGCGGAGATGTAGTTTTGTGAGAGCAGGCCGTTGCGGAAAATGCCCCCATTGCCTCCATGAGCATGTCTTCACCTGTCGGTTTCTTGGCGAACTCCCAAAGTTCATCGACCAGGATGCCGGTTGCCTTCTTGTCGACTAAAGACTGACCATCGGTAGCCACGACCTAGAGCGTTTTTCTCTCAATCTGGCTCGTATCCAGCGGCGGTGAAGAAGTTGGCGCATTCTGCGGGCGCGACCTGATCGATGAGTTTGCCGATCCTGTTCCAAAGCCCGTCGCGGGTGCGTTCGGCGGCGCGGCGGAGA
>NZ_JBXWTO010000027.1:0-17904 GCF_057319415.1 Asaia sp. A2 | reverse complement strand
CGCGTAAATCCAGAGACAGGGTGCGTGACGACATCCAGCGCCGGCCTCCATCCCGGCCGTTACCTTGAATCAGATCACACACAGATTGGGAATCCCAAATGATTCAATCAGCAAAGAAAACGCTCTAATGACGGCGCCAGTCATTACGGTGGTTGTCCCGACGATCCCGATTGTTGTCGTGACGGTTGTCGCGACGGTCGTAATTGCGGCGATAGCCGGGTCCGCCCCAGCCACGGCCAGTATAATGCGGGCCGACCGAGTAGCCATTGTTCCAGCCCTGACGGTTCCAGCCGCCCGGATAGCCGTAATAATCGCCACCGTAATAATCATCGTAGCCGCAGCCGCTCAGGCCGAGGGTGCAAATGGCCAGAAGAGCAAAACAGGCAGAGCATTTCTTCATTGGGGAGCTCCCATTTCCAGCATGTCTTTCTGGGCCTCGATGACGCCGAATACGGCACCGGACGGATCGGCCAGGATAGCGACGATGGCACCATCCCGATCAACATGGGGTGGTACGATGACCTGCCCCCCTAGCGCAGTTGCCCGGTTGGCGGCATCCGCCGTGTCCTGAACCTGGACAAACTGTACCCACCGGGCACGGTCCTTCTGCGTCACACCATCGGGCAGGGTGTTGAGGCTCGCGCGTTCCTTGTCCTGCGAGGCGATGATGTAATGGCTTCCGTTATCGGCTTCAGGTGCTGCCATGACCTTGTAATTGAATAGAAGCTGGTAATATCCCGCCTCCTGTCCGGGGTTCGGGGCCAGCAATGTGGCCCAGGACCAGCTGTTGAGCGCAGGGCTGCCGGGCTGGTCGGCGGGATCGCCCGCCAGGGCACTGAGCCCTGCGTAAATGCCATGCTGCGGGTCGGAAACGATCACCGTCTGACCAAGACCATCAATCTGGCGCGGCCCGAAAAGCACCTTGCCTCCCTGCTGCCGCGTCACACGCGCCACTGTCGCAGTATCGGAGGTCGAGATGAAAGGCATCCAGAATGGGGTATCGCGGTCAGGATGGCGCAGGGCGTGGGCCACCATCGTACCTATGGGCTGAGTACCTGACAGGATCTCGACCCGCGGCGTCTTGCCATCACCGACGGCACGGAAGCTCCAGCCAAAAAGCCGGGAGTAAAACACCTGCGCCTTGGTCAGATCGGGGGTCACCAGCATCGAGAAGACGATCTTGCCAGGCAGAATCCGATGGGTCGCCGGGGCGCTGAGCGGGGTGAAGGGCTGGGTTGGTGCTGGCTGCGCCATGGCGGACGGGATAGCGGCAAGCACGCTGGTGCTGCAGAGCATCCCCACCCAGAGCTTTTGAAAAGCAGATCGTTTGGCCAAGAGAAAATCTCCAGTAACGTTATGACGTTATTGGATAAAACGTCTACCGAAGGTTTGTGTTTCTCCAAATGCTGCGTCTGAGCCTTCACTAGCTCTTGAAGGCTGCGGCCGAACTGCTGATATGTCCCATTCAGGTGGGCCTGTAATGGCTCGCAGCTGTAATGGAGAACAAGATGAGCGAGAACACCGTGGCTGTCAGCGACAGCGGGTTTGACAAGGACGTGCTGCAGGCTGAAGGCCCCGTGCTGGTCGATTTCTGGGCAGAATGGTGCGGCCCCTGCAAGATGATCGCCCCTGCGCTCGACGAGATCGGTGGTGAGTACAAGGGCCGTCTGACGGTTGCCAAGATCAACATCGACGAGAACCCCGAGGCCCCGACGCGCTTTGGCGTTCGCAGCATCCCGACGCTCATGGTCTTCAAGAATGGTGAAGTTGTCGCCCAGAAGACCGGCGCCCTGCCCAAGAGCGCCCTCAAGGCCTGGGTGGATTCCGCCCTCTGAAACGTCCCGCCCTTTCCGGGGAGCCAAATCGGCTTTGTGGAAGGGGCGGTGTATCAGGCGGGCGTAGCAGCCCGTTCTGACACGGACGATACCGGCTCAGGCCGCGTTCAGTGTTTGTTCTGACCAGTCACTCAGCCTGATATTGGCAGAGCGCACAGCCCGGCGAAGCACAGGGCTTACAAGCGCATCGAACTCGCCGCTCTGGTCGTAATCCGGCATGAGTCGGTGCAGCAGGTCATTCTGGCTCAGGGCCGGATGAAAATAGAGTTCTGACAGTCCCTCGGGCAGATGAGGGATCAGTCCCGCTACGCGCCCGGCGCGCATCTGTCCGCTCCAGGCCAGTCCGAAGCAATGATCGTTGGTCGTCATCCCGGCGCGGGCAATCTGATGACGCAGGACATTGCACCAGCGTCGCAGGGCCGCAGCACCCAGTGAATCGAAATGCGTTTCTGCCGCAGCCAGTGGCGCGGGAGGCTCGCAGGGTGTCCGGACATGGCGCAGGCCGTAATGCTGCCCGGTCTCGATCAGAAGCCGCCCTACGGTGGGATGCAGGTGCATGTGCTTGTGGGCATTGGCATGATCGAGGGTGAGCCCCGACGCCACAAAAGCCCGAAACTGCGCCTCGATCTCGCGGGACAGTGCCCGGCGCGCGGCAGGGCGGAAGAAATAGGAGACGCCAAGGCCGAGCTGGCTTGTGCCGAAACGGTCATCAGGGGTGGCGATGGCCGGTATGGTGGCACCGGGCAGGGCGGTATCGCCCTCGATCACCACCAGATGCAGCCCGACCCGCAAATTCGGCAGGCGCCTGGCCCGGCGCACGGCATCCATGCTGGCCGGGCCGGAAACCATGAGGCTGGCCGTCGAGAGCAGCCCGTCACGATGGGCGATCTCGATGGCTTCGTTGACCTCTTCGCTCAGGCCGAAATCATCGGCCGAGATAATCAGACGACGCATGGGAGTAAACGACACCTGAGCGATCAGGCGGCGTTGCGGCCCTTGAGGAACTGGAAGAACTCCACGCCCTCGCGCAGACGGCGCTTCATCATCTGCGGGCTGCGGACCATCTCATTGACGATCGAGGCGATCTTCGGCGCGCGGAAGTAGAACTTGCGGTAGAATTCCTCAACCGAGTTGAAGATCTCGGTGTGCGACAGATGCGGGTAGTGCAACGGGGCAATCTGCACGCCGTTCTCGTCGATCAGCTCGGCTTCTGCTTCGTTGAACCAGCCATTCTCGGTGGCCTGCTTGTGCAGTGCGGTGCCGGGATAGGGGGCTGCCAGCGAAACCTGCAGCGTGTGCGGGTTGATCTCGCGGGCGAACTGGATTGTTTCCTGAATGGTCTCCTTCGTCTCGCCAGGCAGGCCGACGATGAAGGTGCCGTGGATTTTGATGCCCAGCTTGTGGCAGTTCTTGGTGAACTCGCGCGCCACTTCAACGCGCATACCCTTCTTGATGTTGTGAAGGATCTGCTGATTGCCGCTTTCATAGCCGACCAGAAGCAGGCGAAGCCCGTTTTCCTTCATGATCTTGAGCGTTTCGTAGGGCACGTTCGCCTTGGCGTTGCACGACCAGGTAACGCCAAGCTTGCCCATTTCACGCGCAATGGCCTCTGCACGGGGCAGGTCATCAGTGAAGGTGTCGTCATCGAACATGAACTCCTTCACCTGCGGGAAATACTGCTTGGCGAGACGGATCTCGGCAGCCACGTGCTCGGGGCTGCGCGTGCGGTAGCGATGGCCGCCCACCGTCTGCGGCCACAGGCAGAAGGTGCAGCGCGATTTGCAGCCACGGCCCGTATAGATCGAGATGTACGGGTGCATCAGATACCCGATGAAGTAGTCCTCGATCTTCAGGTCGCGCTTGTAGACTTCCGTCACGAAGGGGAGGGAGTCCATGTCCTCGATCATGGCGCGGTCACGATTGGCGATGATCTCGCCATCCTTGTTGCGCCAAGTGATGCCGTCCACGTCCTTCAGGTCGCGGCCTTCGGCAATTTCCTTGATCGTGAAATCGAATTCGTTGCGTGCCACGAAATCGATCGGACTACCCTTGGCCATCGACTCATCCGGCTGCACGGCAACCTTGGCACCCACCATGCCGATCATCAGCTTGGGGTTGGCATCTTTCAGCATCTGCGCCACGCGGACGTCGGAAGCGAAAGACGGCGTTGAGGTGTGCATTACCACCAGGTCGCGATTCATCACGTCCTTGAGGATCGGCTCCATGCCCATACCGGCCGGGGGAGCATCGATCAGGCGTGAGCCCGCGACCATGGCAGCCGGCTGGGCCAGCCAGGTCGGGAACCAGAAGGAACGGATTTCGCGCTTGGCCTGATAGCGCGACCCGGCGCCGCCATCGAAACCATCAAAGGAGGGGGGCTGAAGGAACAGCGTGCGCATCATGATGAAGGCTTCCTCGGTAATAACGGTCGGGTCGTAAGATCCCGTGGGAGTGAAAAATCAGAATTGCCTGACGAATGCCCCTGCATATGGGGCCGAAGCAGCAAAAAGTCTAATCGCCGGGTTCAACGGGTTGGACGGGCGGGGTGACAGGAACGGCACGACGGATATGAAGCGTCTCGCCGCGCCACTCCACCTTCTGGCCTCTGGCGCTGCCCACCATGATGGCTGCCGAGAGCCATTCACGCAGGGGAAAGAGCGCATAGACAACCGGACTGAACTGTCCCACCAGTCGGTCGATAAAGAAGCCAGTGAGGCTGCGGAGCGCCCATACAGACAGGAAAAACCATATTGCCAGGGGCGCATGCCAGAAACATGCCAGCGTGACGCTTGCCCAGAAGAGAGGAAGCTGCATTGCTGAGAGGCCGTAGCCTACGGGCTCGACATTCTTGACCGTCCTGCCCCAACGCAGTTCGTGGTCAATCATGTGGCGGGCCGAGGGCTCGGCTACGGTCGTCCATGTCATGCACGGGGCAATGGCAATCTCCTGCCCGTGTGCACGAACGAGCTGCCCCAGCACGGCGTCATCGGCCACATGGTCCGCGAGGGCAGCAAGGCCGCCAATGCGTTCAAGCGTTGCACGGGTCAACGCCATGGTGGCGCCCAGGCAATCCTGCCGCCCCAGCAGGCGCGACATCATGACACCCGGCATGAAATTATGGTTGATCTGGCTGGCAGCGAACTGACGCACGAGAGTGCGTGTCGCGGCCAGACCTGCATAAACCGTGGTGACAAGCCCGATGCCGTGAGCAGAGAGGGCCTGTACAATGTCCTGCAGATATTCCCGCCGCACATGAATGTCCGAGTCGGATATGATCAGGATGTCATGTTTTGCCGACGGGAACATATTGATCAGATTGGCGATCTTGCGATTGGCCCCATGAGGTGTGCCATCGATTATCAGATCGATATCCCGGTCGGGATACTCCCGCTGAAGGCGACGCACGAGAGCAATGGCAGGATCGTGACCTCGCTGTACCCCAAACACAAGCTGATAGTGTGGGTAATTCTGCTCGCAGAAACTATGCAATGCTTCTTCAAGCAAGGGCTCGTCGCCATACAGGGGTTTGAGCACGGTGACCGGGGCAGACAGAGAGGCAGATGGGGATGGCTGGAGCCGCCGTGCGCGACGCTGGAATGCAGCGATCAGTCCCGCACCGATGACGGATTGTGCGCAGCCGGCGATACTGAGACAGGCTGAGGCATAGCCCAGCATGTCAACCGCACTGGCCCAGTTCAGGGCACGGAGCACGCAGCACCTCTGCCCTGTCCGGGGCCCTTCATCTCTGGCGGCCGGAAGCGCATCTTAGTTGTTCATGAACTTTGCGGTCTTGCGGTTCAGCAGGGTCACCAGCGCATCTGCACCACCGCGCGCCAGGGTCGAGCTGAAATCGGCGCGCTGGGCGGCCACCTGACTGATATGGCCATTCAGCAGGATATCAACGATGCGATAACCACCACCCGAAGGCATCATGACATAGTTGATGGCTGTGGCCGTATCGGAGCCGTCACCAATGGTGGTGTTCACAAGGGTGCTGCCACCGCTGGGCGCAGGGCGCGTGGTCGGGCTGACGGTGAACTTGGCGCTTCCACCCTTTTTGAAGCTCGACACATAACGCGCGATGGTGAACTGACGAAAAGCGGCAAGAAGCTTCGTCTGCTCATCGGCCGATAGGGTGGTGTAACGCATGCCGATCGAATTGTGCAGAACGGTCGACAGGTCGAAAACCTTGTCGATGACAGGGGCCATGATCTGGGCGCGCGCCTCGTTGGAGCCGCTCGATGTGGCCTGGATCTGGCCGAGAGCCACATACAGATCGTTGATCGGCGCAATAGCTGCCGATGATGGCGCTGCCGACTGGGCGAAAGCGGGTGTGGTCATCGTAGCAGAAACGACGGGAGCAGACAGGACCGCCAGCACACCGAGGGCAGCATAACGGGACAGAGCCCCTTTTGACCGCCCGGAAGAGGCGGCTTTGATCATTCTGCTGGTAAGCTGTGTCATGCTGCGTCCTCAAAATCTTCCCGCGCTACGAGCCCTGTGAGGCGGGACCGACATATATCTGGATCCGTAGTGGGAAAACTGGGATGGCTCATATCAATTACAAGTCATCAGAAGCCTGACCACACGGGCATATGTCCGCCATAATGTCGAAAAGTGCAATCTTCTCACTCTTCTTCAATAACGGAGCGTGGGAATGAACGCATCGTTTGGTGTTACGCAACCTGTTTCAGCTTAAAATTTGGTTAGTCATCACGTTATGATGTCGCCAAAATGACACAGCCCGTGCAATGAAACGTCGCAGATGTTGAGATGCAGCCACGGGACGGTGTATAGCCCACGTTTTACCATCCCGTTCGTCTCGTTTCAGGTCTTGTATCGGGTCTGGCACGCCTGTCATAATTCGGGTGTCTTTTTTCCGGATCCACAAGAACCGGCGGGTCTCAACGCCAACGGGTCTCAACGTATGACGTCTGAGTGGCAGGGTCATGGCGCTTTTTTGCGCCGCCAGAGCCTGTCACCTGGTGTAGGAGCATAGAGTTACATGGCCGTTCCATTGATGCAGGCCGTCCGTGTCGGGCGCTATGTGGTCAAGCAGCATCTTCTGGGTCGCAAGCGCTATCCGCTCGTTCTGATGCTCGAACCCCTGTTTCGCTGCAATCTTGCCTGCGCGGGTTGCGGCAAGATCGATTATCCGGCCCAGATCCTGAACCAGCGCCTCAGCCTGCAGGAATGTCTGGATGCCGACGCCGAAGCCGACGCCCCCGTCATTGCCATCGCTGGCGGTGAACCTCTCCTGCACAAGGAGATGCCCGAGATCGTCAAGGGTCTGACGGCGCGCAAGAAATACGTCTATCTCTGCACGAACGGTCTTCTGCTCGAGAAGAAGCTCGACGATTACGAGCCGAACCCGTTCTTCTCGTGGGATATCCATCTCGATGGCGACAAGGCGATGCACGACTCGTCCGTCTGCCAGGAAGGCGTGTACGAGCGTGCGGTCGCTGCCATCCGCAAGGCGAAGGAGCGCGGCTTCCGCGTCTCGATCAACTGCACGCTGTTCGACGGTGCGCAGCCCGAGCGCGTGGCGCGGTTCTTTGATGAGGTCATGGCGCTTGGCGTTGATGGCGTCATGACGGCACCGGGTTACGCCTATGAGCGTGCACCCGATCAGGAGCACTTCCTGAACCGCCAGAAGACCAAGCAGCTCTTCCGTGACATCTTCCGTCTGGGCAAGGGCAAGAAGTGGCGCTTCACGCAGTCGCCGCTCTTCCTGAACTTCCTGGCTGGCAACGAGAACTATCACTGCACACCCTGGGGCAAGCCCCTGCGTACCGTGTTTGGCTGGCAGCGTCCCTGCTACCTGCTGGGTGAAGGCTATGCCAAGACGTTCAAGGAACTGATGGACGATACGGCTTGGGAACAGTACGGCACCGGCGCTTATGAAAAATGCGCGGATTGCATGGTTCATTCAGGCTACGAATCCACAGCTGTCATGGATGCAGTCAAGCGCCCCTGGCATATCGCCAAGGTTGCGCTGTTCGGCCCTGAGACCGAAAAGCCCATGGTCCCCGAGATCTCGCTCGAGAACCAGCGCCCGGCGGAATACAAGTATGAGGCTCAGGTGGCTGAGCAGGTAACGCTGCTTGAGTCCCGCAAGCCGGCCCGTGGCCCGCGTGTACGCGTGCACAAGGCCGAGGAAAAGCCGGTCGAGGTCGCTGACGCCGCTGACTGAAGGGCGATGCGCCCGGACCATTCTCGATAGGGCAGGGCAACCCTGCCCTGCGTACTGGTCAAGACAGGCGTGAGCGCCTTATCCTGAAAGGGCGGACATACGGCATGTATGTCCGCCTTTTTTCTTTTTCTCTGAACGAAGGGCGCCATGCTCACCCCCATTCTGGTCATCTGCCTTCTCATTGCCCTGAACAGCATTTTCGCCATGGGTGAAATGGCGCTGATCTCGGCCAAGCGGCCGCGGCTTGCGGCGCTGGTCAAGCGTGGGGTGCGTGGCGCAGAGCGGGCGTTGCGCCTGGCTGATGAGCCGCATGCCTTTCTGCCCACCGTGCAGATCGGCATGACGCTTGTCTCGATTCTCGAAGGCGCCTTCGGCGGCAGTCAGATTGAAGAGGATCTGGCCCTGCTGATACGACGCAGCGACATGCTGCGGCCCTTCGCCAATGAGTTGTCGATCGGCATTGTGGTGATGGCCATTACCTTCGCCATGCTGGTGTTCGGCGAACTCGTGCCCAAGCAACTGGCGCTTCAGCAGCCCGAAAAAATAGCGGCACGGCTTTCCTTCATCCTATCTACCCTGCTCACCATTTCACGCCCTATCGTGGCCCTGCTGAGCGGCACATCGAATCTCGTGCTGCGCGTATTCGGGGTGGGCGGCCTGACCCGTGCCGCCATTACCGAGGAGGAGCTGCGCGCCATTCTGGCAGAAGGTGCCCAGGCCGGGGTGCTGGAGACCGAAGAGCGAATCATGATCGAGCGCCTGCTTCGTCTGGCTGATCGTCCTGTGCGTGCCATCATGACCCCGCGTAACGAGTTGTTCTGGGTCGACCGGCACGCAAGCCGCGATGCACTGATCGTGAAGCTGCGCCAATCCACCTACACACGTATTCTCGTCTGCGAGGGCGATGTAGATCATCCTGTGGGTGTGGTGCTGGCCAAGGATCTGATGGATCGTCTGCTTCAGGGGCTGCCGATTTCCATTGAGGCGGCCCTGCGCCAGCCCATCGTGGTGCCGGACAGCCTGACGGCACAGGACATGATCGAGCGGATGCGCGGCGAGCGTCTCGGCATTGCCTTTGTGCTTGATGAATACGGCTCATTCGAGGGCATCGTGACACCGTCTGATATCTTCGAGGCGATCGTGGGCGATGAAAGCGCCGAGAAGAACAAGACCGAGCGCGAGAATCCGCAGCAGCGCGACGAATATGTGCTCGATGGTTTCATGCCTGCCGATGAGGTGCGCTCGGTGCTGGATCTGCCCGATCTGCCGGCTGCAGGCAGTTATCATACGCTGGCCGGGGCCATTCTTGCCCTGCTGCGCCGCGTCCCCGCCAAGGGTGACAAGGTGGTTTTTGCGGGGTGGCTGTTCGAGGTGGTGGAAATGGAACAGCGCCGCGTGACCAAGGTGCGCGCAAGCCGTCAGGTTCTGGCTGAAAACTGAGGGTCAGTGTCGCGCTCTGACCTCTAAATGGCGTGAGGGAAGAATGTGACGACAGAGCACGCGACACCGTCCTCTTCCCATTCGGCGAAATCCCTTCCGACGCGCATGGCTGTCGCCCCTTACAGCCTTTCTGCCTTCTTTCGCCCGAGGCTGCGTTATCTGCTGCATGCTGGCAAGGCGCGTCTCATGCAGCGCTGGCTCGTGCTGCTTGTCATTGTTTTCCTTTCCCCGGCCCTGCCAATCGTCGCCCTATTGGTGCGGGCGGCGCATTTCATGGTTTTCCTTTTCGCCACGCCGGGCGTTTTTCCGAAGGCAATCGGCCTGCATCTCGGGGCAATGGTTTTCGCGCAGATCAGCGCCCTGCTCTGGGTGGAGGGGCTGCGGCCGATCCTGCGTGGCGGACCCTTTCGCGGCTATCTGGACAGTCTGCCCATCACACTGCGCGAGCGTCTGGCGATTGCCGCAGGGCTTGCCTGCCTGCTCGACCTTCCCCTGCTGCTGCCTCTGCCGGTCGGCCTTGTGCTGATCGGTCTGAAGGCCCCGATGGTTGTTCTACTCTATATAATGAGAGGCCTGGTTTTTACGGGGCTGACCATCATGGTGCAGGCCGCTCGTATCGAAGCTGCGCCAGTTCTGATGCTCTTCGTCCTGATGGCCGATGCAGCACTCGCGATGGCGTGTAGTATGGCGGCGTCTGGCGTCGCCCTGTCGATGCTCGTCTTGCCAGTTCTCATTGCCGGGGCAGGCCTGCGCCTGAGTGCGCGTCTGGAGGACTGGAACGGCGCCGCGCGGTACGCACGACGGGTCTCATCGTTTCCCCTCGAAGGGCTGAGCCGCCTGAACCCGATCCTGCGTCTGCAGATACGGTGCTGTATCGAGCGCGGTAACACAACGCCCGGTGTCATGCTGATCGTCTGGGTCCTGCCGGTTGCTTTATGGGCGCTTCTGCACGGCTTTGACTACGATTTTCGCTCCATGCCCGTCGAGATCGTGGCCATGGGGCTCATCGCGCAAGGTAGTCTGGTGCCTTTCGCTGCGCTTGCCGAAGCGCATGAACAGGCCACGGGATTCTGTCTGGCCTTGCCTCTGCCGCGGTTCTTCTGGGTCAGAAGCGATATTGACCTCGTGGTCGGTTTGTTTGTGATCCCGGGGCTGCTCTGTCTGCTGCCTCTCGTGCTGCATGGACTGATCTCGCTGCTGGGCGCGCTCCTCGTGCTCGCCTCCTATCTGTTGCTGGTTTCGGCGCTGAGAGCGACCATTCCGATTGATCCACGCTGGCGGCCCATGCCTGCGCTCGCCCTTTCTGCGCTATGGATTTCAGTCATCCTCTTCGGGGCTTTCGCATGACCGATAGACTGCTCTGCACCGACCTTGAGATGGCCTATCAGGGACGGCCCATATTCTCTTCAGTGACCTTCGCACTGGGTGTGGGTCTGTATGGGCTTTGGGGCGGCAACGGCACGGGGAAATCTACCCTGCTTCGTGGTTTGTCCGGGGTCGCAAAACCGCAGAAGGGCCGGGTGATGATCGCGGGCCATGACCTCGCACACCAGTCTGTCGCAGCCAAATCATGCCTTGCCTATGTTCCGGACGAAGGGGCGGTTTATCCGTTCATGACCGGGCGTGACCTCATGGCCCTGTGCGCCTGGGCACGCAAGGCGCCCGATGTCTCGCCTGATCTGATCGAGGGGTTCGGTCTCACGCAGCATCTCGACAAGCGCTATGACGCGCTGTCGCTCGGAACGCGGCGCAAGATGCTCATCGCCTCGGCTTTCATAGGCACACCGCAGTTATTATTGATGGATGAGCCGGGTAACGGGCTCGATGCGGCCTCACGCGATTATCTGATGACGCTGCTGGCAGAAAAAGCGCGGTCGGCCTGTATCCTGCTCTCGTCCCATGACAGCCTCTTTCTCGAGGCGCTTGGTGCGCGGATCATCAGAATGGAAACGCTGGGAAAAGACTGAGGGCGACGCCGTGCTCCGGCATCGCCCTTGTCGTGATCTGCTTACCTGCCTGAGGCAGGCATCATGTCGTGGAGGTCAGGAGACGCCGGACGACCTTCGACCTTCAGTGATAGGTCACCGGCCTTGCGCTGGCGATTTCCTGTTCCTCGGCGAAGGCTGGCCACTGGGCGTGGGCCAGAGCATGGAGCGACGGCGCAGGCAGGCCGAGCTTGTCGGCATAGATCCAAAGATAGGTCAAAGCGTGATGGACATAGTCACGCGTCTCACCGTTGGGGAGAAGTTCCATGAAGAGAAGCGGATCATGGGCCAGCTCTGCCTCGTGGGGCGTACCGCTTTCCCAGCGCGCGATGGCACCCGGCCCGGCATTGTAGGAGGCAAGGGTGTGGATCAGATCGCCGCCCTTGGGTGCTGTATCGGAACGCTCCGAAAGGCCAGCCAGATATTGAACGTAAAGCTGGCCGATCTCGAGATTGACCGCCGGGTTATGCAGGCGACCGACCATATCGGCCGGGACGTTGATGATCGCGACGCCGTGAGAGTCGAGAGCGGGTTTGGGGCCGCTTACAAAGCTCGCCGTCAGGGGGCGGATCTGCATCAGACCATGCGCGCCGGCACTCGATGAAGCCTTCGGATCGAAATTCGATTCCAGCCGCGTCAGGGCATAGACGAGCGCCGGATCCATCCTGAAACCATGACGTGGCGAAAGCTGCGGGGTGGGGAAGCCGGCCAGATGGGCTGGACGCCCGTCGCGTGACCCAAGGATGGTGGCAATCTGCTCTGACAGGTCATGCAGTCCGGCCGCAGCGGCAACCAGCTGCACGGAATGGCACAGCGCGGTGTCCGAGACGATATCGGGCCACATGCGACGCAGCAGGGCTTCCGCTCGGGCCGTTTCGCCAATCTGGAGCAGGGCGAACAAGCGCGGTCCCTGCGGCGTGGCAGCGACGGCATCGATATCGATTTCGCCCATTACCGGGATCGGATTCTGGAGCGCGGTCTCATCTGACTGAAGCGCCGTAGCATTCCCTGTCTGGGGATCCTCTGCGCTGGCAGCGATCTTGCCAGCATGATGCAGCCCGAGCGTTTGTCTGGCCAGGATGCCATAGAATGTCCCGGGTTCAGCTGCAGCGCGCTGCAACCACGACGTTGCCAGAGTGGCAGGGCCTGGCAGATGACGGTGCACGCGAGCAGCCCAGTAGGCGCTGGCAGCGCGAATGTCGTTATTGGTCGTCCGGGCGCGTGAGGCCTGCTCGAAAAGCTGGGCGGCATCGCTCAGTTCGCCCTGACGCCAGGCGGCAAGGCCAGCCACGTAACCGGCATAGCCAAGCTGGCTTTCGCTTTGGGCAAACCCTTTTCGGGCAGTTTGCAGGGCAAAGCCGGTTTCACCGGCACTCAACATGCCCAGAGCGACTTCCGCCTTGAGCTGCGCCGCATAGAGCGGCGTCATGCCTGGGGTGGAATCGATAAGTTTGACAGCGCTCTGCCCCCCCTTGAGCCCCCACGAAACACGCTCGCTCACGGTGCGGTCCAGCAGGGGATTACGGTTGAGAAGGTGAGAAAGCGGGTCTGTCGTCCCCGTCGTTGCGTTTGACGCGGTATCTGAAGGGGCAAGAGATGTTGGAAAATTCTGCAGGGTCACGCTGCCTTTGGGGCTGAGTGAGACCAGCAGGCTCTGTATGGCACCTGCATCGGCAAGGCTCGAAAAGGTCTTGAGCCACAGGCGCAGTTGTACCGGCTGTGGGTGATAGGCTGGGTTGAGATAGCGCTCCGCCAGAAGGTCACCCATCAGGATGCCGTCATGAGCAGCACGGGAGCGGGCAATGGCGGTCTCGAAATCACCGGCGCGCTGGGCGCGGAACGCCTCTTTCAGAAGCGCAGCATCTGACGCGGAAAGGGGATGGGGAAGACCATTTGAACCCCCGGACGTGTAGGATCGCGGCGTTGCAAACGCCGTTTCCTCACTCTGGGTGTTGTCATGATCGGCAGGGTTGAGCGTCGGTTTGCTTTCCTGGGCACGGAGCGGGTTGAACGTCGCTCCCGCCACAAGCACTGCGCACAGCATGAAAGCACGGGCGCTGTTACTCGACGCGAAATAAGAAATTCCTCGCATGGTGGAGATGCTCGTAGCCTCTCCTGCACATCAAAGCAAGAGTTGCCAAAAGGGCACACCAGAGGAGTTCGCTATTTTAGGATTAATTATCGAATTCCACCAGAGGGATGCAGGCAAAAAACCGCGTTTTTCCGGGTAAAAATTGATTTTTTTTATAAAGCCTCCGCAACTGTCTGTGTCATCTCGCGCCATCCAGGCTTTCTGCTACGAAAACAAGGTCTTTCCACATCTCACGACGGGCGCGTGCACTGGCGATCATCTGTTGTGGATGCTGGAGGACAAGCGCCTGAACCTCATGGCCGGTGTCGATTCGCAGGCTGATCCATGTACCGCGTGACCGGGCGACGCTGGCCTGTTCGTCCACGAGGATTCGCAAGGGGGTCGGCCCCAGTAGTATCAATCGCTCAGGACGTGCCCGGGCAATGACCGCATTGAGGAGGGCACGACATTCGCGCCCTTCGATGGCCGAGACGGTGCGGCCGCCTGGCGGGCGCCAGGGCAGGGCCGGGGCCTGGGAGATCTCGTTTCGCGCCAGGCCGATGCTGGGCAGGATCATGTCGAGCAGTCTGCCGGTTTCTCCAGCGAAGACGTCGCCCGAGCGATCCTCATCCGCATCCGGGGCATCACCGATCAGCATCAGCTTTGCGCCGGGCACGATATGGGGCCGGACACTGGTCGAAGCGGTACGTGACAGGGCGCAGTCGGGAAATGCCTCGACACCCCACAGCCGCGCCGTTTCAGGGTCGACCGGTGCAGCGCGGGCAGTGACGGCGGGTTGGATGTTGCGTTGTACGCTGCCCTGCGCGTGACCATCTGCACGGGTATTGCCAGTAGCGGAAGGACGCCTTGGCGGTCGTGTCGTGAGGGAGGCAGGGCGATCGAGTCTCTGGGGCGGGCTCTCGTCCAGAAGGCAATCCACCCCCCACTCCCGGTAGAGCTCCATCAGGGCGAGAATTTCGGATCGGTCCTGATCGGACAGGCAAAGGGGCATCATATCTTATCAGTTTGGTGTCTGCTCGCGTTCAGTCTAGATTGCCGCACGATGCAAACCAAGCACTCTCCGTTCCGGCGTTTTCTTCTCGCCTGTCTCACAACGGCGCCCCTCGTGTTGGCGTCCGGGACTGCCGCGCTTGCAGCCGGGGCGGTAGTATCCGCCCGCGATCAGCAGGCCGGCGCCCTGCAGATGCGTGAGGTCGCGGCGCCCAGATGGTCACTGACAGGCGGCCTGCTGGGTGGCATTGTGTCGGTTCAGCGCAACAATGTGCCTGATGCGGCTCAGGCATTGTTTGACGTTGTCATGCATGGCTATCGTGAGCCGGATTTCATGCTCATGGCGCTCCGCTACAATGCAATGAATGCCGGGGCGGAGGCTGCGGATCAGGCTTTGACACTGGCCCGGCTCATGCCTGAGGAGAGCCTGTCGCGCATTGTGATGGGCACAGCGGCCTTTCGTGACAGGCAATGGAAAAAAGCGAGCGCCTATTTCTCGCTGCACAGCAAGGCCCCTCAGGGATTTCTGCGTCTGGCGGGGCAGGGATTGCTCGACTGGTGTCAGTACGGGGCTTCTCCTGCGCAGGATGATGCTGACAGCTCTGCACAACCTGCGGCATTGCGCGATCCGGTTGCTTATCTGGCCCTGCTGCAACAGGCGCGCATCGCCGCGCTGCGCAATGAGGCGCGTACCGATGAGCTGTTTGCCCGGCTGGATGGGGCTGCTGCGGCCATACCGCCGCTTCTGCGCGTGCAGACCATGCAGTTCGAGGCCGATTGGCTGGCCTTCAGACATCATGACGATGCCGCCATGAAAAGGCTGCATCAGGTAGGTGAGGTGCTTCCGGCGTTCCAGCTCGTGGCTGACCGTCTGCGTCCTCAAAATCTGGGGACGGGGTTCGATCCCTCTCAGGGGCTTGCAGAATTCTATATCGGCATCACGACTCTTCTTGGCGATACGACGGGTCGTGATCATGCCGAGGGTGGGTCTGCCGGCTCGTCTGATCAGGCAGAGCAGAGTGACGACAAGCTGAAGGATATCCGTCAGCTCAAGATCCTGCTGCTGCGTCAGGCCCTCCTGCTCCGGCCGGATCTGACTCTGGCCAAGATCCTGCTGGCTGAGGAGCTTCGCAACGATGGGCAGGCCGATCTGGCCCAGACGGCGCTTGACCATGTGGCAGATAATGATCCCCTGGCGCCGCTCTCGGATCATGCCCAGGCTCAGATTGCCCTGAAGCGCCATGACCTCAAGGCAGCGCTGCACGCGCTTGACCGTGTGGCGAAGGCCAATCCGGACAATCCTGATATCCTCAACGAGCTTGGCGCCACGCAGGACCAGCTTGGCCAGTATCAGGCAGCAGTGGATACTTACACGCGGGCCATCAACCATGTCAGCGTCATGCAGGCGCGGGTCTGGCCTCTTCTTCTCGGGCGCGCCATGGCCTGGGATCATATGGGTCGGCGTGACAAGGCCCAGGCCGATCTGGACCGTGCCCTTGCCCTTGCGCCTTCTGAGCCTGTGCTGCTCAATTATGCGGGCTATTCGGACGTGCTTCATGGCGAGCGCCCGGAACAGGCCCTCAAGCTGCTGCATCATGCCATGGACCTTGCGCCGGATGACGCCGAGATACGTGACAGCTATGCCTGGGCGCTTCTCAAGCAGAATGGTGATCTGGCGCAGGCGCTTCCGCTTCTGCTCTCCGCCGTCAATGCCGCGCCGGGCGACGCCGAAATCGCGTATCATCTGGGCGTAGCCTACTGGTATCAGGGGCGCCAGCTCGAAGCGCGCGACCAATGGAGCCAGGCGCTCAACAACAAGCCCGAGCCGGAAACGAAGGCCCTGATCGAGGCTGCGCTCGCCAAGGGGCCTGATCTGCCTGTTCTGCGTGGTCGGCCCATCCCCCCGTCACGATGAGACAGACCATGAGCCCAGACGGCATGACCCCCGATCACTCCAGCGCTCGCGCCAAGATCAACCTGTTTCTCCATGTCACGGGGCGACGTGAAAACGGTTACCATGAGCTGGATTCGCTGGCCGTTTTTGCAGACACGGCCGATCGTCTGGTTCTGGAGGCACCGGCTTTACCCGGCGAAAAAGGCCGTCTGGTCATTGACGGGCCCTTCGGGGCCGGGCTGGATGCCGGTCCCGATAATTTGGTGCTCCGTGCCGCCGCGGCCTTGCGCGAAGCTGCCGCGGTGCCATCCACGACCCCTGACTGGCATATGCGCCTGACCAAGAACCTCCCTGTCGCTTCGGGCATCGGCGGTGGCTCGGCCGACGCTGCTGCTGTACTTCGCCTTCTCTCTCAGGCATGGTCGTGTGAATCGGCTGATCTCGCCACGGTTGCGGCAGGGCTGGGGGCTGATGTGCCTGTCTGTCTGGCCCAGAAGACCCAGCGTATGCAGGGTATCGGCGAAAGACTGGCTACAGCCCCCGCCCTGCCCCGTTGCGCCATGCTGCTGGTCAACCCCGGTATTGCGGTGCCAACGCCCGCCGTATTCAAGGCGTGGAAGGAATCAGGGGCAGGGTTTCGCCCACAGGCCATTCTGCCAGCGCGCTGGGATGATGCGCGCGCCATGTGCGCGGCTCTGGAAGCGACGTCCAACGACCTTCAGCCTCCTGCAATCGCGCTTTTTCCTGTCATCGGTGATGTCCTGGATGCGCTTGCCGCGACCGGTTCCTGTCTGTTTTCACGTATGAGCGGCTCGGGAGCAACCTGTTTCGGACTGTTCGAGGATCTGCCGGACGCGATACATGCCGCCACCAGCCTGCGCCGCCGTGGATGGTGGGCCGAGGCCGGATGGATCCATACCGTGTCAAGCTGATCTGAAAACCCGGGATAAGGGAGAGAGCGTGCAATGGGCGCAAGAATGCAGGTTGTGCAGAAAGAGGATGGTACGGGCGCGACATTGCGCTTTCTCGAAGGTAGCGGTCTGGATGGTGAGATCAATCTTACCCTTGATCAACTCAGCCAACTTATTGCCAGCCTGGGACGGGTGCGCTTTGCCATGATGGCAGGGCAGAATCAGCCGCCTATCGGTAACGCACCTTTCCTGCCCGTTTATAACACGAACTGGGCCTTGCAGATCGATGCCCTGACCGAAGGCTCTACGCTGGCGTTTCAGCACCCGGCTTTCGGGCCTGTCGGGCTGGTGTTTGGACCGGAAGATGCCGAAAAACTGGTGAATGGTCTGAAACACCACCGCGCAATCATGTCGACCAATACGAGCCGTCGGCCAAGCTAGAGCGTTTTCTTTGCTGATTGAATCATTTGGGATTCCCAATCTGTGTGTGATCTGATTCAAGGTGACAGCCGGGATGGAGGTCGGCGCTGGATGTCGTCACGCACCCTGTCTCTGGATCTACGT
>NZ_JBXWTO010000026.1:0-23177 GCF_057319415.1 Asaia sp. A2 | reverse complement strand
AGCGGCATGAGCGGCATGAGCGGCATGAGCGGCATGAGCGGCATGAGCGGCATGAGCGGCATGAGCGGCATGAGCGGCATGAGCGGCATGAGCGGCATGAGCGGCATGAGCGGCATGAGCGGCATGAAACCGCAAGACAAACCAGCGTCAAGCGCGCATCCGACCCCGGCGCAACCCATCCAGATTGATGACCCCGGCCCGCCGCCACGCAATGTGGAAAACCAGAATGTCGCCATGAATCCTGTCAATCGCCTTTCCGAACCGGGCGATGGACTGGAGCATAACGGGCGTGTGGTCCTTAGCTACGCGATGCTCCGTGCCCTGCGCCCTGCCCCGGACCAACGCCCCCCAAGCCGGGAGATCGTGCTGCACCTGACAGGGAATATGACGCGCTATATCTGGGGTTTTGATGCAAAAAAATTCTCTGAAGCGCCGCCAATCATTCTGGGTCTGGGAGAACGTGTGCGGATCACACTCATCAACGATACGATGATGGAGCATCCGATCCATCTGCATGGGTTCTGGAGCGAGCTGGAAAACGGTCAGGGGGCGCTCAGACCCAACAAGCATACCATTCTCTCCCAGCCCGGCTCGAAGCTCAGCTATCTTGTGACGGCAGATACGCCGGGCATGTGGGCGCTGCATTGTCACCTGATCTATCACATGCATCTCGGCATGTTCCGCACGGTGGTGGTGTCATGAATATGTGCCGACACACCATCAACTTTCTGACTGGCCTTGCCGGTACCCTTCTGCTCACGTGCGGCAGCCATGCGGCGCCTGCGTCGCAGGCAAAGACGAGTGCAGCGATGCCCAGCTATATCGACGGGGTCATGCCTGTCATGGATCAGGGAATATGGGTCCATGGCCTGCTTGACGAGTTTGAAGGGCGCCTTGCCGGACAGAATTCAAGCTTCCGGTGGGATGGCGAAGCCTGGATTGGCGGCGATTATAATCGCCTCTGGCTACGCTCCGAGGGCACCGTGTCGAAAGGCCGCATGGGAGATGGCGATCAGGAGGTTCTCTATAGCCGCGCCGTATCCTCTTATTTCGACGTGCAGGGCGGTGTTCGCGTCGATCTGGATAGTGGTCCCACACGCACCTGGGCGGCGCTCGGTATACAGGGGCTGTCGCTTTATCAGTTTGAACTGCAGGCTACGGGCTATGTCAGCGATCAGGGGCGCTTTGCTGCTCGGTTTGAGGGCTCGTACGACATTCTTTTGACGAACCGGCTGATTCTGCAGCCACAGATCGAGCTGAATCTCTATTCAAAGGCTGATCGCGCCCGGGGTAACGGTGCCGGAATTTCCGATATCGACACGGGGTTGAGGCTCCGATACGAGATATGGCGCAAATTCGCGCCCTACATCGCCATGACCTATGACGGTTATTTCCAGCAGGCGCGGCGTTTTGCCAGGGAGCGAAACGATAGTGGCGGCAACCTGCGCCTGACGATTGGTATCCGCAGCTGGTTTTGATCATGCGAAGAATGACTGCCTACAAGGCATAGGAAAACGTTCATCCCGGCGGATCACTCCCGAACCGCCGGCACATGACCGCTGCCGACAGTCAACGCAATCTCGGAACTTATATCTGCCGCACTATACCATCCACGACGATATTTTGATGATCCGCACCCGATACAAAGGTGTTGCCTCAAAAACACAGGCCATGAGCCCACAACGTGGGAAACAGATTGCAGCCGTCAATCTCCTTGTCATGATATGAAATATTGATAGGGAGGGCGCGACGACGCACGGAACTGGCGATATCTCAGCTTTGCGTCGCGTGAGGTTGTTACCTGTCAGTATGGAGAGATCGCGCGATCATGCCTGTTAAGAATGCCGCAGGGCGTCTGGCACTTTGGGCTGCCGGGACGATACTTGGGAGCTGCCTTCTCGTCGCACCGGCCTCTGCCCAGAGTCAGAGCCAGCAAGCGAGCCCCAGTGACCAGACCGCAGCCACGCTTGATCCTATGCTCAAGGAAACGGCAACCCAGAATCATGCAGGCAAGGGCGCGGATAACCCGCCCAATCTCTATGGCAGCCCCTATGATCGCACACAGCCCTCTCTGGGCACCGTGCGCCACCCCTTCGTGCCGGTACCGGGTAACGAGGCCCTTTTTCCGGCGAGTTTTTCAGACTGGCTTAAGCAGCCCACAATGACGGGTGACTGGGGCGGCCTGCGTACCCGCTTGCAGAACATGGGCATCACGCCGCAGGGCCACTACCTGCAGGACAGCGCAGGTAATCCTACCGGCGGGCGCGCCCAGACCGTGCGCTATGCTCATGAAGTGGCGATCGGGGCCGATGTCAATTTTGCCCAGCTCACCGGGCATAATTACGGTATGTTCCATGTGCTGCTCACCGAACGCGCCGGCCTCGGCATTGGCCAGCAGCTTCCCGCGCTGAATAGCCCGCAGGAAATTTTCGGTTCGGGCGAGACCATTCGTTTCACACGGCTCTCATGGGAAATGCAGTGGAACCGCTACGCCGATACCGAAATCGGCTGGATCAACACCGAAAATGATTTCGGTCAGTCCACCATGCATTGGGGCATGAATCTTTATTGCCAGTTCGAATCGAACGCGATCTGCGGTATGCCACAGGCGCTCGCCAGCAACTCCGGCTATGGCTACTATCCAACCGCCCATCCCGGCGCGTTCGTGAAGCTTTTCCCCTTCGGTGATCAGCGCATGCTCGTGTCGGCTGGCATCTATAACGCCGATCCGACCATTTCAAACACAGGCTATGCCTGGAAAATGTGGCTGCATGGTTCGACCGGCGCCTACCTGCCCTTCCAGCTTGGCTGGCATTTCGGCGGCACCGACACCAAGGGTCGCCTGCCGACAAACGTCAAGATTGGCGGTTACTGGGATACGTCAGAGGTCAAGAACGTCTACGCCCAGCTGGCAGGCTTTGAGCTGCCGACAAGCGTGCTCGGCAATCTGCCCATCGACAAGGTGCGTGGCCGTTACGGCGGATGGTTCATGGCCGACCAGATGCTGCAGCGCGACAGGAGCGATTCATCGCGCTCGACCGTGGCGTTCCTGTCCTTCACCTGGGGTGACCCGCGCACGGCAATCGCCCCGTATTTCATCACCTGGGGTGTCGTGCGCAAAGGGACGTTCTGGAACCGGCCGAACGATACGATCAGCATTGGTGGCAAGTTCAACTTCGTGAACCCCAAGCTGGGCGCCTATGTTGGAGCCCTCCAGGCGGTACAGACGCAGGATACAGGGTTGCTCAAGCCGAGCGGTGAACATTCTGGCGAAATCAACTATGGCTGGCGTCCGGCTCCGTGGCTCACCATCCGCCCCGGCCTGCAGTATATTTGGCATCCGGGCGGCACCAACCGGTACAAAAACGCCTTGCTGATCGACCTTGAAACAGGCGTCAGCTTCTGACACAGCGCCCCGTGGCCCTGCCCTCTCACGGGCGGGGGCCATTGCAGGATACAGCGTACTGCAACCGACCTGAAGTGCACAGCACCCGATGGTGGCCGATTGGCCCTTTTTTCGGTCGCAAGTAAGGCGAGACCATTTATCCCGCGACGAATGCCGTCGCTGTCTCATCTATCGCTAACGCGCAAATCACAAACGTGAGGCTCGGCGTGGTTCGCCCCTCTGCTTGGCCTCATCTGCTTCGATCTCCATCGGTCCAGACAGTCCCCCCGAGCGGAGCGTCGATCATTCGCACGGATCGGCGCTGGCTGATCCCCCATCAACCGGACCGATCACGCCACTGGAAAGCGGTATCACGGCCCAGTGCGGACACACCGCGTGACGGGTTCCGGGTCAGGCCACGCGTCATCCCAGAGCCCCATGAGGCATTCATAAAACTATCATTTTATAAATGTATCTTCCTGTTTCCGGCGCCGATAGAACGAGCCGTCATCACGATCTATCGAGGTCAAACAATGCAGCTTTCCCGAATTCTCGGCGCCCTGTCGCTCTCTCTGGCCCTGTCATGCGGCGTATCGCACGCCGCAACCATCACCGGTGCCGGATCGAGCTTCGCGGCTCCGATCTATGGCGCTTGGGGTGAGACTGCACAAAAGGCGATCGGCACCTCTGTCAACTACCAGAGCGTTGGTTCGGGTGCAGGTCAGAACCAGGCGATTGCGCGTACGGTCGATTTCGGCGCTTCTGACAAGCCAATGGACGCGGCGAAGCTGGACAGCAACAAGCTTTATCAATTCCCGACGGCCATGGGCGGGATTGTCGTTATCGTGAACGTACCGGGTATTGCCCCCGGCGCGCTGAAGCTCGATGGCCCTGCCATTGCCGGACTCTATGATGGCACGATCTCGACCTGGAATGACCCGCGCATTGCGGCACTCAACCCGGGCCTCAAGCTGCCGGACACGGATGTGGCCCCGATCCACCGTGCGGATGCGTCGGGCACCAGCTTCGTGTTCACTTCTTACCTCGCCAAGGTTTCCAGTGCCTGGAAGCAGAAATTCGGCGCTGGTACGTCAATCGCCTGGGCAGGCGGTGCGGGTGCGCGCGGCAATGACGGTGTTGCCGCTGGCGTGAAGGAATCAGAAGGCGGTATCGGCTACGTGGAATACGCCTATGCCAGCCGCAACCATCTGAACATGGCGCAGCTTCGCGATCATGATGGCGCGTTCATCAAGCCGGACTCCGCTGCTTTCGCTGCCGCTGCTGCCCATGCCGATTGGGCCCATGCAGACCGTTATGCCGTGGATCTGCTTGATACAGCTGGTGCAAACGCCTGGCCTATCATGAGTGCCACCTTCGTGCTGGTTCCGACTGACCCGAAGGATGCAGCGCAGGGCAAGGCCGTGAAAGACTTCTTCAGCTATGCGCTCAAGAACGGCAATCCTGATGCTGTGAAGCTGGATTATGTTCCGCTGCCCCAATCCGTAAAGGACGCGGTCCTGCAGGGCTGGCCGAAGAACTGAGGTCGCCCTGTTCCCGGCTGCGCCTTATTGCAGCCGGACCTATACCGAAGCCCGCCCGGCACGCCTGACGTGACCGTGGCGGGCTTTTTTTGTTCCAGGGACCATATTACGACTCGCTCGTATACGACATCGAGGCGTCTGGAAGCCTCATGCATCCCCTGCTTCTGCGCCTTGAGCGTCTTTGACTGCGTCTGCACGCGCAATGCAGCGTGTCACAGCTTTCTGTTAGCAACTCACCTGTGAGGCAGCCGCTCGGGCTCGGAGAGAACTCCCAAAGCGGCCACCACTCCCCGGCGCAAGACAATTCCCCCATGGAGAAAGCCCTCTTTGGTGCCGTTTTTGCCCTGGTGGCTTCGGATCACTTCCGTGTTGCAAATGCACACATTGTAGTTGCCATTCTATTTCTTTGCGTTTATTCGTTTTGATCTATATCAATAAGATAAAATTGTGATTATTTTATCTGTAGTAAAATATTGACGACAATTTCCAATACGCCCACTTTTCCTTTGTCGAGCGGATCAGCTTTCTGACAAGAGCACAAAGGGCCAGCTAAATGCTGGTTCGCCGGCCCAGAATAACGGAGAGTCAAAATGACAAGATGGTGGGGCCCCGCGCATTTACATTATGCGATGACCGATTTGCAGTCTCTCACGCTGAGCTTCGCAGCAACTGTCGTGGTCGTCGGGTTGGCAGTGTTCACCGTGCGCACGGTCAGAAAACATCGTCTGCGCGTCGCCACGACGCGTGTCAAAACGCTCTGACGGCCTGACGGGGCCTATCCTTCAAATGAGCGGGCGCAGTCCGCGTTGATAGGCCCCCAGCCCCAGCAGCAAAAGCAGGATCGCGGCGACAGGCAGCGCGATGATGCTGCTGTGGGTCAGCAATGCACCTCCCAATAACCCACCGGCTGATACGGCGAAGTTCCAGGCCGTTGTCGCCATGGCCTGAGCGGTATCCATAAAGCTTCCTGCGACGCTCGTCATGGCACTTTGCGTGAGGGCTGCAAACCCGCCAGTGGTAATACCCCACAGAACAACACCAAGGCAGACCGGAAGCTTGTGCGTCAGACCAAGTGACATGAGCAGACAGGCCGCCATAAATACGAGAATACTGGCCATCGTCAGCCGCGAGAGATGATGATCGATCAGGATGCCGGTGACAAAGAGACCGGCAACCGAGCCTCCGCCAAAGACCAGCAGGAGGAGATCCACGCGCGCTCCAAGTCCGGAGGGGACAAGCAGGGGCTCGATGAAAACGTAGAGCAGGCTATGGGCCGCAACAAAGCTGAAAATCAGTGTCAGATTGGCAAGCACACCAGGCTGGCGCAGGCTGCCGGAAAGGCTGAAATGGCTCCCGGCCTGACTGCCCGGTGCATCTGGCAGAAAGAAGAGCGACCAGATCACGAGCAGGCCCGAAAACCCGCCAAGACATAAAAAGGCGCCGCGCCAGCCCAGCCATTGGCCAATTGCCGCGCTCAACGGTGCCCCAAGCACGAGTGCGAGCGTGACGCCCGAACCCGCCAGCGCAATTGCCCTGCCCCGTTGTGCCGGTGGTGAAAGCCGCGTTGCGTAACCCGCGAACATGGCCCAGATCAGCCCGCCACAGCATCCGGCGAAAAAACGTATGGTCAGGGCAAGCGCCAGATTGGTAATCATGCCGTTTGCTGCATTGATCAGCGTGAAGCCAACCAGACCCAGCAGGAGCAGGCGCTTGCGTGGCATCTTGTAGGTCAGCGCCGTTGAAGGAAGAGCAGCGCATAGGGCACCCAACGCAAAGGCCGTGATAAACTGCCCACTTGCCGCCTGGGTGATCTGGAGGCCATCTGCAAGCAGCGATAGCAATCCGGCAGGCATGATCTCGGTGAGCAAGGTCACGAAGGCAGCCAGAGCCAGAATGATCATGGCATGACGGGGAAGCCTGTCCGGAGCTTCACATTTTGCCGTAGCCTGATCCGTCACCCCAACCATCACAAAGCGCTCCCGTTTCCGCCAGCCGCTCCAAGCGGTCCCCTGAACATTGACCAGTGGGCTAGGCGATAAGCGCGGGTGGCAGATTAGGCAAGACAGCATGTGGGTTGTTTGTCATGGCCCCTTAGGGCGACACATCCTGCTGGCCCGGCACGGGCGAGGCGACGCCGTCTGAATGAACGCGTCGCCTTGTCGTCGTCAGAACGCGGCTGTCAGGCTGAGATTGAACGACCGGCCAAGTCCGGCGAGGGGCGACAGGATATTCGTCTGACGGTAATCACCCAGTGAGAGCCCCCCTAGCGGCAGATAGTATTTCTGGTTCAGCACATTCTCGATGCTCGCATCCAGCGTGAGCTTGCGCCAGCGATAGCTCCCGCCCAGGCCCAACAGCGCATAACCCGGTGTGCGCGGCTCGTTACGCAGCCAGTCCACCGTCGCTTTCTTCTTCACCAGCGTGACATCCACACGTCCGGTCCAGTTCTGATAGGTCTCGCGAAGGCCGATCGTGCCATTGGCAGGCATCTGATGATACAAGCCGGAATGGGTGACCATGTCCTGCCCGCGCACCCAGTTGAAACTTGTCACGATCCTGCCCTGCCCGAAGCGCTCGTCGTTCCACAGGCGATAACGGGCTGAGCCATTGAGGCCGTAACTCTGCGCATTATGATTGACGAATTGCAGCTTCGACAGCCCATTGCTGAATGATGCCAGACGGACGACGTTAATGTAGCCCTCTGTGTAAGTATAGAATGGCTGGAGCCGAAATTCCCAGCCCTCGCCTTTCGGGTCGTGCCATGTCAGCGTCATGCTGGCCGTATTCGCAATTTCGGGGCGCAGGTTGAGATTGCCCACATAGCCATTGCCATCGCCAAACCAGCCGATCATGCGCGTGGCCATGGTGCCCATACCCCAGGCATAGCGCTCGTACAGGTTGGGCGACCGTGTCTTGCGGGCGTAACCGCCCTCAAGCATCAGGTCGTCCCGAATATGCCAGCGACCGATGGCCGTCACGTCGAAATTGGTGTCTGTCCGCCCCCGCGAGGCAGCGTTGAACTTACGTGCCGCCATGATATCGGCCATCTGCATCATGCCGGTCCAGGAATACGGGGCTACCTTGCCCGTATTCATCATGATCAGATCGCTGCGCAGCCCGAGCTGGGTCGAGAAGCGTCGTGTCCACTGGGCATTCCACTCGATATAGTGACCCAGGCGATCGCGATGCCCGTTATTGATGTTGTGAAACGTTCCCGGGCCCATCATCATGCTGCCCACGAGCGGCGGCCACCAGTCATTCAGTCCGTTATGGTCATAGCTACTGCCGAGCTTGATATTGTGACGCGTACTGAGCGGCACGGTGAGGTCAATTGCATAACCCGCCGTCCGGGCATCCGTGTTCATCGGCATACCCCTGGTCGCGCTATGACCACCCTTGTCATTCATCATGTTCATGACGTGATCGACGCGCTGCCAGAACCCGCGTACGTCAAGGGTCGCCCATCGATACTCGCCACGATATTTGCCGTTCACAAATGTCGAGCGGTTATTGGTCATGTCCATATACTGGTTGGGGAAACCCTCATACGGAATATCCTGCTGCCCAAAGGTCAGGGCGAGCAGGTGATTATCCTTCTTGAGGCCAGCCGTTACGGCATGATTGAAGGAGAGATAGCTGCTGGAGCGAACCTGCTTGCCATCACCCCCCGTATGGTAATTGCTCGCATGGCTATAGGAGCCGGTATAACGCAGGCTGAGCAGATCATTGGCGACTGTCACCGTGCCTGAAGCCCCCGAGCCGCCGCCATTGCTGCGATAATCGCCCCGCACATGGCCCGTCACAAGGATCTTGCCGGGAGCAGCAAAAAGCGGGTCCTTGCGCTCAACCTTTACCGTGCCGCCGGTGCTGTCGCCCCCGAGGCTGACCGGGGTGACACCAGCAATGGCCTCGGCAGAGGAAACACTGTCGGGGTCGATATACGACATCGCAGGGTTCATGTGATTGGGACAGGCCGAGGCAATACGCATGCCATCCACAATGGTCGCGACGCGGTCATCGGCCATACCGTTGAGGACGGGCAAGGATGAGACCCCACCCGCAGCATATTGCGTGTAGCCCAGCGAGCCTTTGAGTAGCGAAGCTGTATCGGGTGAATGAATGGCGGTACGCCGTATCCCCTGCACACGGAGATATTCGACCGGCGTGTCATCGCCATCTGACTGGTTCGCGAGCCTGTTCGACGCTTTTTGTTTGATGGAGGAGGGCCTTGTCTGACGTTGCGATGTTTCGAGTGCGCTCGCAGCGACTTCGGTCCCGCCGCGGGGCGAGGTGGTGGCTGGAGGCGTGGTCGCCGCGTGGGCGTTGGTCGCAACAATAAGGGCGAGCAATGAGGTACACCCGAACGCGAGATAGGCGCAACGGCGCGTTCTGCCATAAGGGGGCAGTGTCATGGAATTGATCCTGATCAGTCTTGATACGAAATTCCGCCGTCCAGCTCGTTCCCCAAGGAAACGTCCACCGGAGTACGGAAAGCGATGTCAGATCAGGATGACTGGCGGTGCCTGGGATGGCGGCAGGACCCAACGTAATCCGGGCGGCGCGCGGCAAGGGGGAAGCGAAACGATGTGGTTAAGCCGGATCGAGCGGCAAAACGCCGCCAGCAGAGCGACCCCGAGAATGAACACAGCCAACTGAAGAAGCGGACAAAGCGCACAGGCTGTATCGTGGTGATGATGCCCTGCCTTTGGCATGTGATGCGATGCGGGCATCGCCATGGACGTGGAATCACACATGCCCATGGGGTCGGCCATATCCATGGCGGACGCGATATCGACCCCGATCAGTCGCTCTATTTCGGCTCTGGGGGTCTCATCCGGCTCGGCCAGCCCCAGCAGCCCAAGCGAGGCAAGGAACCCGAAGAGAACGACAAGGCAAAGAGGCAGGCGCATGAACGATGCGCCTGTTCTGATCCCTCGTGAATGTCGCCCAGCCGGTGAAATGGCCCCGCCCCTGTATGTGCCCGCCCTGTAATCCGAAGCGGCTACCTATCGGGTGAAATACAGCGACGCCCTTTCAACGTCCAGCATTATAAAAAAGGACTATAGTGCTCCAAAATATAGGAAGCTTGTGCGAGAAGCAGACCCCTGCAATCGTTACGCTCAAATAATACACCTCAAGACCAGACGCTATATCTGATCAACTCTCGAATAAAGTCTGGCCGACAAACTCTCGATCCCTTCTACCGGGGCAGGCAAATAGCCCGCCCCCGATATGGGTCGTGTACTGGTTCATCATATCGAATTTGGACATTTTTTCGAAAATCCTGACGAAACCTGTCCGGGGGTCCTGCTGCCAGCTCAGGAACAACAGGCCCGCATCCATCTCCATACCCTGACGCCACGGCGGCCAGCGCTCGGCGGTGTAGCTCAAGCCGTTGTCATAAGAATAGGCCCGACGAAGAATTTGCGCGCCGCCATTCTCCTCTGGCGCTGCAAGACGGGCATGGGAGTTCTGGACCGTGACAGGGTTGCCGTCATGATCCTTCTGCGTCAGGGTCAGTGGCTCGAATTCACCGTGTCCGCCAATAGGTGCCCCGCTGAGCTTCTGACGCCCCATCGTTTCTTCCTGGAACGCAACAGGTGTACGGTCCCAGTGCTCCAATGCGATACGAATGATACGCGCAACGAGATAGCTCCCCCCCTGCATCCATTGGAGATCGCTGGCAGCAGCCCATATATACCGATCCGCACTCTTCGGGTTTTGAGCATCGGGATTGATGGTCCCGTCCTTGAAGCCCATCAGATTGCGCGGTGTCTTGCCCTTGCCGAAATTGGGCAGGAAGCCTGCCTGCGCCCAGCGCGGCGTGGCGATATCATAGGCCAGACGGGTCAGGATGCGCGAGGCATGCAGTGTCGTCTGGGGGTCATCTGCGCAGCACTGCACGCACAGATCGCCACCGGTGCGGGCTGGTACCAGCTGATCGCCTGTGAATCGCGGCAGATCGGCCAGCGCCGCAGGGCGATGCGAGGCCAGACCGAAACGGTCCTTCCCCTCCCTGATAAACAGGGTTGGGCCAAAGCCGATGGTGATCGTCAAGTCGCGTTGACCAAGGCCATCTGTCTCGTCTGAATCGACAAGACCCGGCATATCCTTGCCTGCCATCAGTCTGTCTGCGGCCTCACTCCACGCGCGTAGCATCTTCACGAGGGCTTCGCGCTTGTCTGTCGTCACATCGAACGTGATGACATAGGCATGAGGCTGCTGGGGCGTGATGATGCCGGGCTGGTGGGACACGGCGATCGCACCATGCGATCGATCCGGTTCCTGATCTGCATGAACTGCCTTTGCCCCTGCGACGGCAGGAGACAGGCCGCCCAGGGCCACAGACCCCGCGAGGAAACGACGGCGGCGCAATGCGGGCCAGAACTTTGCGTCGGTCATGGCTGGCTCACATTCAACGTGTTCATGTCGTCCTCAACGTAATAGAAGCTCTTTCCATCGGGGGTCATGGCAAGTCCAAACAGATCCCCATTGCCTGGGGGCTGCTGGGCCTGATCGGCATCCACCCACTGGGCGTAGATCTGCTTTTTCGTAGCGGGGTCGATCTCGACCACCTGCCCGTTTCGACCATTGGCAACCAGCAGATGATGGCCGGGCACCCAGATCATGGCCAAAGGCCAGTTCAGCAATCCGCCCTTGGTGATGACCCGCCCCACCGCATCATTGACGCGTGTCACCGGTTCCTCGCGTGTCAGGGCATTATCAATGGCCGTTACCTCGTTGTCGTAGCCATCAGTGACGTAGAGTGTGCCATCGTCATCCAGCGCGAGCCCGGTCGGGCCAAACAGGAAGTTGTCGCGATCGGCACGGGCAGAAAAACCGCTGGCCACAACGGTCTGCTTGTCGAGCACCGGTGGCCCACCTGCCGGGATACTGAGCTCCAGGCGCAGCACCGTCGCTTTCTGCAGGATCGGTGGGTAATTGGTTTTGGGATCCACGACATTAGGGCCAGGCAGATCGAACCCGGTCATGGAAATGAAGAGTGTCGCCTTGTCGCCATGATCGACACTGGCAATATCCCCCCAGGGTGCGTTGATCAGCGGTCCCTTCCAGGTCGTGACGAACTTGCCATTGGCATCGAGCACAATCAGGCATCCATCACCCTTGGTGGTGGTCGTGCCATCCTTGCTGGGGGCACTGCCGACGATAATCCAGCCCGATTTGAGAATGGTCAGCGCCGTTGTAAGGCCCACACCGCCGGGGCAGGCAGCGAGATTACTCGGCAGATTGGCAAATAGTCGTGCATTGCCGGTGATGGGAGAGTAGGCGACAATTGTGGTGCCTGTTCCCTGCAGATTGCTGATGTTGTTGAAATTGGTGACGAGCACCTCGTTCTTTTTCAGCACGCCCATATCCTGTGGCACAACCACAACAGCGTAGGGGTTGAGGTCGCCATTCCCGGGGCTGGTCGAAGCCAGCGTCGTATGGCGGTGCAGGGTTTCCAGAAAGCCCTTCTGCTCGGCGCGGGCATGGTGGGGCGCCGAGGCAAGAGCCAGAAGAGCAAGAGCAGTGCAGGACAAACGGGGCGACATGGTGTTCCTCAAAGCGCAATATTGGTGCGAAAGCCGAACACGAGTTCGTCTTTAAGCCGTCGATCCGGATGGGACGGATTGGGAATGCCGCCACCAGGATTGAAGATGTATTGAAAATCGGGCTGCCACTGCATCCAGCCGGTAAACTGGTACTGGTAGGTCACCTCGACATAGGTTTCCCCGCCCTGGGTGGGTGAATAGGCCCCTGAATAGCGCCTCACCGCCCGGTCATAATTGGCCAGCGCCCCGCTCACATGGGTGTAGCCCATGCCAATACCGAAGGTATCGTCTGTACGGTACGGGAGCGGGTCATTGAATGTCAGGCCGAAATTCAGGCTGAAATCGATCGGCACACGGTCCGATTGCGGGGCCCCCATCGCGCGTCCGAAAAGGCTGATGGTTCTGTTGGGATCGGTATGACTGCGCCAGATCATCTGATCCATCACAGCGTAGAAGCTGAATGCCCCGCGATGGGTGAGCGCCGCACCGTTGCTGTTCGGTGAGGCCAGCGGTATCCCGGTGTTGTCCCAGTACTGGTCGGCAAATGGCTCGGAATCATACCACCCGCCTATGCGATAGACGTGAGAGAGGGGCTGAACCTCGTCGGGTGACACCATGGCCCCCAAAGCGGGATACACATATTGCAGTTCGGCAATTGCCATCACACCGCGGTTCAGCGGAAAGCTTGTACCGGAAGGATTGGTCATCTGAGGGTCGCCATCGCGGCTGCGGGTCGGGCTGCCGCTATACACACCGCCAAGGAGGTAAAGTGGTGTCGCAAGCCAGTATTTGCCTCGCACACCCAACGCCGAAAGCGGATAGGCGGGGCCACCACCAGGCAGATCGGCCGAAGGGAGCATGGGCCAGCCGAACATCGTGTTGGCAAACACGAGCGCGTTGGCACTCACCATATATTCCTGGTCGAGGCTCTGCTGGCCTATCTTGATGTCGAGCTTCTGCTGGTCGAGAAACTTCTGGTCATACCAGAGCTCCCACAGACGCGTGGCCCGATCGGCCTCGATCCCGCTGACCGTTTGCAGGGCCATAAGGTTATCGGCGCTGTAATTGCGGCCATGGATCTGCTCCATGCTTACATTGAACGTGCCGCCATACCAGCCCAAGGCGCGCTGCGTATCGACCTGCAGCACGGCCACTGTGAGCCCGTTATAACCCGCCCCACGATGACTGCCGCCCGTAGGGTTTCCGAAAACTTCCGATGTCTCCTGGATGGCGAGAACAGCACCGTATTTGCCGAGTTCAGGGCGCAGACCCCACATATTGCCAAGCAGATTGGAACTCCGCCGCCAGTTGGAAAGGAAACCGAACACCCCTGCCGAGGCCTCATCACCAGCCTCGGCAGCATTGCCAAGGTTCACAGGCGGCGGGACGGCGCGGGCGACCGTGGGGGTTAAAGCGGATACGAAGCCAATACCTGCCCCTAATACCCTGCCTCGCCCTGCTTTCGGCAGACGAACCCGTGCGGCTTTGAATTTCAGCATGCTATCTTTCTTCTCATGATTGTGAGAATCATTCGCATATAGATAGCAGCAATGTTTTGACATGTGTCGTTAATAAAAATTTATGCCTGATTTGTGAAGATTGACTATTTATAACGAGTAATAAAATCCTGATTATATATGGAAGTTTCCACATATATTCAAATACAATTTCAAAACTGTCTTTTATATCTAATGTAAATAACTCATCGTCTTCTTCTGCACGCCTCTTCGAGAGGCGTGCCAAGCAGGATCCACGTTTTGTTATAATATATCATTTTACACAAAACGACGGATTTCTTAACCAAGTGATCGCACCTGGTTTTCACGATCTTCCTTGCTGACATTTGCGTCTGCACGGCTCCACCCGGAACAATCGCTTGTCCAAACAATCCCGTCTCCTCGCCTCTTCCCTGCTATGGTCTGTCGTTTCGATGTCCGATCCAGCATTCGCTGACACAACGAGAGATGAGTCGGTCCGCGGCCAAGACGAGCAGCCGAACGTAGGACGTGAGACGCCCGAAAAACCAAGAGTGGGCAACAACGGCCCCCATACGCAAGTCGCAGGTCAACGCCACGAAACGGTCACCGTACGTCGTCATCGCAGCAATCCCGACGGCACCAGAGGAACGACCGCGGGGGGTGGCATGATGCCCAGCCAGACAGCCCCCCACTCCCGCAGCGGATTGACGCGTGATTTCATCGCCCGTCAGTCCGCGACACTCTCTCCTGTCGCCATGATCGCCAGCCTTCCGGGTGTGGTATATTCAGGCAATGACCCTCTTGGCATGAATGACGAGCAGCAGGGACTATCAGTGCGCGGTCTCGATCAGACTGAAATTGGTTATCTTTTTGAAAATGTACCTGCCGCGCCGCCGTTATTCCTGGTTCCTTACACTTCGGCCACGGCTGATAATGAAAACATCTCATCCATCACGCTCACCCAGGGGGCGGCTGGCACAGACGCGCCGCTTTATAACGCGGTGGGAGGTGAGATTGCCGTGAAGATGCGCAAGCCTTCAGAAGAGGCGGGAGGCTTTGCAAGCGGCTCCTGGGGCTCTTTCAACCTCAATCGTGAATTCCTGCGCCTGGATAGCGGCCGGATCGGCCATACAGGCATCAAGGGTTTTGCCTCGTTTTCATACAGAGGCGCCGATCAGTGGCGGGGCGCGGGAGCCGGCCGCCGCTATCACACCGATATGCGCCTGCTGAAAGAATGGGGGGCGCGAAACAGCGCCTCACTGATCTTTTCCTTCAATCGCGACCGGGGTTTCTACCTGCGACCACCCACCCTCGCCCAGTGGGATCAATACGGCACCGACTTCAACTATACCGGCAGCTACAAGACAGGCGACAGCAACTATTATCGCTTTCAGGAGAATGCCCGGGCCCAGAGCTTTGTTTCTGCCCCCCTGTCTCTCCACCCCAATCGCCATGTCACGCTCGATATCACGCCTTATTTTATCTATGTCTCGGGGTATGACAGTTACGGGACCAGTCTGAACCGTCTTGGCAGCTATCAGGGCAACCGGCCTGCCGGGCCGCTTCAGGTCTCACCGTCACTGGGGGCCGTCATCCCGGCTGTGGCGACAGACACTTACAGGCAGTCCCATCCGGGAATGAACACGGCCCTCCACATCGACACAGGGGCCAACCGCGTAAGCCTTGGCTACTGGTATTCCTACTACGATTTTTCCAGTCTCTCGCGTTACGTCCTGCCTGATGCGCAGGGTGGCGTGCCGAGCCAGACAGGCCGCTATCCCATCCTTGCCGCCGATGGTTCGCCCCTCTCGTCCTATGATGCGCGGCTGATGCAGCAGGTCAACGCGCTCTCGCTGACCGACAGGCTCTCGCTGCTCGATCACAGATTGACGCTCTCTGCTGGCCTTCGCGTGATCATGGTGACGCGCAACGTGACCAATCTTCTGCCCGGGGCGCGCTATCGTAGCGGGGCAAGTTATGTCTCCCCCCTGCCCCAGATTACAGCCTCCTGGCGCCTGAGCGATCATGACCAGCTTTATGTCAATGGAACCACGGGGTTTCGGGCACCCTCAGGCATTTCAAGCTATCAGGATCGCTTCAGCCTCTCCACAGGACAGCAGACACGTGTGGCTGCCTCGGATATCCGGCCGGAATATTCGATTGGTGAGGAAATCGGCTATCGACATACCGGGCTGGTCAATGTCTCGGTTGCGCTCTTCAATTACAACTTCACCAACCGGCAGGTTACGACCACGACCGTTCTAAACGGTGTCATGACCACTGAATCGATCAATGCCGGTGGCCAGACCGCGCGTGGCGCACAGTTTGAACTCGCTATGAAGCCCTATCACCATTTCAGCCCTTATCTGTCGGGACAATATATCCACGCGACCGTCGATAATAATCTGCGCTCGGGCAGTGACTACCTGCCCACCAAAGGCAAGGCACCTGTACGAACCCCAACTTTCTCTGGCGGGCTTGGACTATCCTATGATGACGGGCAGATTTTTGGCCTGTTTAACGGCAGCTATGTCGGGTCCACCTATTCGACCTTCATGAACGACGAGAAGATACCGGCTTTCGCGACTGCCAATCTGTCTCTCGGTTACAGGTTCAGGCAGTTCAATGCCCTCCGCACGCCACAGATCCAGCTCAATCTTATCAATCTCGGGCGATCAGGTTATCTTTCAGGGGTTAATGGCGTCTCGCTCAACAGACGTGCCACACGCGGCGTCTATGGCACCATGATTGCTGGCAAGGCGCCAACCTATTTCGTGGGCGGCGGCTTTGCTGGCGTAGTGGCGCTTTCATCGGGCTTCTAGAGCTGCGACCAGGCCACGTATTCCCGATGAATTTTATTGCATAAACGCATCAAAACACCCTTCCGCTCTTTTAAAAAAACATTTATCGTTTCGATGGATCAACGGAAATGGGTCGAACCGGAAAGCCCTCTGCCGCGACATATGCGGCAGGATGCCCGCCAGGCTCATTCCCTGCCCTATCCACTTGCCCATCACATCACCTGACAAAGCCGGGGACATACAGGCGCGCCTGCTCGATTTCTTACGTCTGTATTGTTTCGATATCGGAACGGAAAACTGTGTTTTTACGGATCGGAAGGACTTCGATGAAGAAAAGACTCGCCCTGCTGACCGTCTCTCTGGGAGCCATTACGGCTGTCACGTCAGCCCAGCAGGCTCATGCACAAGCCACTCACCCGACACAAGGTCGGGACAAGGCTGCAAAGGCAGCCCACAAGACCAATACCACCCCCCACACAGCGCCTGCACGTCGTGCCCGGCCTGTCTCGGGAGAAGAATCCGTCATCGTGACCGGGACCCATGCGGTCAACCGCAAGGCCCGCGACAGCACGAGCCCCATCACCGTCATCAGCGGGGCCGAACTTGCGCGTTCAGGTCAGCTGAACCTGACCGATGCCATCACGCGGGTCTATCCGGCCATCAATATTCAGGCACGCGGGAGCGATACAGCCGCGCTTACAGGCTCGATTCGTATGCGCGGCCTCAATCCGAACCAGGTTCTGGTGCTCGTCGATGGCAAGAGGCGGCACGTCACGGGCAATGTCGTCCAGAATCCCGGTCCCCAGTTCGGCTCGACACCTGTCGATCTCAACATGATCCCGGCCAATGCCATCGATCATATCGAGGTGCTACAGGATGGTGCCGCAGCGCAATACGGATCGGACGCCATCGCGGGTGTCGTGAATATCATCACCAAAAAGCAGGATCATGGCCTGCATATGGCCGCGCAGACCGGGGCCAACGCCTATGCCGGCAGCGGGTGGAACTACCAGCTCAATGCCGATGGCGGGACCAAACTCGGCCGCGACGGCTATCTGCATCTCAGCGGGCAGATCTATCACACGGATCATTTCTACACGAATACGATTGACCATCGCCTGCTGCCCTATGCGCCAGCGGGGGCCAATACGAGCGGCTATTACGGTATTCTTCCCAATGCCATCAAGGTGCCGACAAACTCGAACAAGATCCTGAGCACCCCCGAGGAAACACGCGAAAATCTGGGGATCGACTTCGGCAAGCCGATCACAGCCGACATCGATTTTTACGGCCTCATTACCTATGGGCATCGTCACGCTGAATCCATCCAGAATTACCGCGTGTCCAATATCGCTCCCACCCTCTACCCCACAGGATTTTCGCCGATCGAGGTCATTGAGGAAAACGATTATCAGGCCAATCTGGGGATCAGAGGCAGTCATTTCTTCGGATTCGACTGGGATCTGAGCACCGAATATGGCGCCGATGAGGACGACATCAACACCAAGAACACTGCCAATACCGGTATGCTGGGGTCATCATGCCAGACTACCAACAAGGCCAAGGCCTATTATTCGTCGCAGGGCTGCGGGTACTCGCCAACCAGTGCGCGGGCCGAAACCTATCGCAATGCGATGTGGACCAATAATCTCGACTTCCGGCGCAGCTTCCGCATCGCCAATGCCGTGCCCATGACGCTCGCCTTCGGCGGTCAGCACAGGCTTGAGATGTATGACATCGTGGCGGGTGAACCCCCGTCCTACGAAGCAGGCGGCACGCAGGGCTATGCCGGTGCCGCGCCACAGAATGCGGGAAGCTGGAGCCGCGATATCTGGGCCGCCTATCTGGATGATGACTTTCATCCCCTGCCCAAGCTGGACATCGATCTGGCCGGACGCTTCGAACATTATACCGATGCGGGCAACACCGAAAACGGCAAGATCTCGGCGCGCTATGATTTCACCAAACGTATCGCCGTGCGTGCCACTATCAGTAACGGATTTCGTGCCCCAACCCTTGCCGAACAGCATTACTCTGCCCTGAGCGTGGGGCCGACCTCGGCGTCCGGCCTGCTTCCGGTCTCGTCGGACGCCGCAAGGACGCTGGGTGCCAGCGCTCTCAAGCCTGAAAGATCGACCAATGCCAGTGGTGGTATCGTGCTTGAGCCTCTCGATAATTTCCATGTCGAGGCGGATGTCTATCAGATCAACCTGCGTGATCGTATTGTGCAGGGCGGTACCGTTGTCGGGGCACAGGCCATCGCCGCCATCGAACAGCTGGGCTACACCCTGCCCGGTGGCGCGACCCTGACGAACCCGACCGGGTTTTCGGCCTATTACTTCTCGAATGGGGCAAGCACACGCACTCAGGGTATCGACATCAAGGCAGATTACCGCCTGAGGATGCATCGCTACGGTAATCTGCTGCTGTCGATGGGCCTCAATATCAACCGGACCACCCTGACCCATAACGGTCTTTCGGCCACCGGCACGCCTTTGCTCAATGCCCAGACCACGGCTTATCTCACCAGCGAGTCACCCCGCAGCAAGATCGTGCTGAACGCCTATTACACGCTGGGCAACTGGGACGTGAACCTGCGGCAGTCGCGCTATGGTCAGACGGTCGGGATGCTCACCTATCAGGACTGGACACCGGCCAGCGCCATTTGTCCGATCAATGGCAAGGCGTTGCGCGGTTCGAATGTGTGCTTTGCCCAGTTCAAGAACACGCCGCGCTGGTTGACCGATCTCGAGATCGGCTACCGTTTCAATCAGCACTGGCATGTCGCTGTCGGGGCCAACAATATTTTCAACATACGTCCCCGCAAGGTGCCTGCCCAACTCGCCTCTTACGGCGTGCTCGTTTACGACAGCGCCTCGGCACAGGTGCCTATCAATGGTGGCTACTATTTCGGGCGCATCAACGCAGATTTCTGACCCGCCTGCGGCTCGGTCAATCGGCTGAAGCATAAAAAAAGCCGGGCAGTAACGCCCGGCTTTTTCCGTTGAAAACCCTCGTGAAGCCGCCCCCTTACTGGAAGGGCAGATAACGCAGCGAGAGGAACACCATATTGTCGTTCGTGTGCGGCGTTCCACCCACCCCGCTGAAGGAGGTGACATAGGTGTAGGAGTACTGGGCACCAACACGTAGCGTACCGTAATCGCCATGCAGATAGGTCCACCAGAAACCGGCCGTACCCTGTACCACGCGGTTGATGCTGGTCTGGCAGGCGCTCGACGCTGCGCCCTCGATATCACATCCACCTACGTTGTAGAGCGGGTTGCCATAACCGTAATGCTTGCCGCCCACATTGAAATACGAACGCGAACGCAGCATTTCCATGCCGCCATAGGCATAGAGCTGCAACGCCTTGGTGGCATTGCCGTAAAGGCCGACCAGCACGTTGGCCGCCGGCATGGGCTTGACCTGGCCCTTGGAGTCAATGGTCACGTCAGGAATATTGGATGTGCCGTAACGCCCGATCCCGGTGCCAATCAGGCCAGATGCCTGGAAGAACACCTTGTGCGACTTCTCGACTGGCAGGATGAGGCCACCGCCGCCGCCGCCAGCCAGCTTTGTGCTGCTCTGGCCCGTACCGGTGTAAGAGACACGGCTATGAGCGAAGCGCAGTAGCCCGGTCAACTCGTAATGGCCCCAACCCGGGTCAGCCGCGAGCTTGCCGATAATGTCTGGCGCCACATCCGTCGAATAGTTGGTCGACGGATTGTTCACGTTCACACCAGCATTCTGATAGGTGCCCGAAGTCGCACCGGCGGGAAGATACTGACCGCCTGAGCCAACCGCGATGACCTGCTGCGGGTTCTCGACCGAGATGCCCATATTGTAGCGGCCGTGATCAAAGCCCTTGACCAGTCGGATCTGGGTATTACGCGTCCAGTTGAAGCCCGGGATGTACTGGGCATCGATCGACAGCGGCACCTGCTCGTCACGGGCGCGCATGCCGTGGTTGAACATGGTGAGAAGCGACCAGTTCTGACCGCCCAGCAGCGTCAGTTCGTCGGCGTCATCGATCAGCTGACCGTAGAAGACGCGCTCACGAAGAACATAGGAGTTGGACTGACGCGAGTTGGACGATGAGCCAGCGCCCTGGAAATCGGTTTCGATATAGGCCTGTGCGCGGAGGTTGCGGGTGATGTCACCTTCAACCAGTGCGGCAAGGCGGCTCTGGCGCGCCGATTCATGGAACTCGTTGATGTGGTAGTTCGGGTTGTTCGCGAAAGGAATGGACCCGAAATTCGACGAGATGTCAGATACGTTGTTGCGCGACCTGAACATGGTCGCGGCCTCGACATAACCACCCAGAGTAATACGTACGCCACCGATCTGGATCTGACCACGATGAAGCGGCCCATAGAGATCGGTCACGCGGCCGGTCGGCGTGCCGGTCAGCTGACCATACGGGGTTGCGGCATTGACAGGAGGCAGGAGAACATTGCTGTTCGGCCCTGGAGCCGATGCCGTGGAGAAACCACCCGTCGCAGCCTGGCCCGAGCCGTGCGCGGGCATGCCACGATATCCGTTACGTGCACCGTAGGGATCGTTTTCCTCTGATTGTCTCTGTTGTGCCAGCTGGTCATGAATGCGCTTCATCTCGCGATTATGCTCGCGCTTCATGTCGGCCAGCTGGGACTGCATGGCCTTGATCTGCTTCTCCATCAGGGTCATCTGATCGAGACTGGCTGCGCGTACCGGCGTCGCAATAGCCAGAGAGGCCAGAGATACCGACGCCAGCAGCAGGCGACAGGCACGGGGGAGAGAGGTCATATCAGGTTCATCTTCCGATGCTGCGGTGGGTGTGAGCCTCCCTTAATCGGTGCTCCCGCGCATGACCTGCGAAGCTTTGATGACTCCCATATGACAGTTAGATGACAGTAGATCTAGTGCATTGTTTTCAAACGATAATGCGATTTTCTACCGTGACGTTGCGTGGCGGGTTCCTGACAAAGTATGAAAAATTGTGGTTTCCGGGACACAGATCCCGATCCTTGGCGCGCGCCGAAAGCCTCAGGAAAAGGCCTATCTACATCGGTGGGCCGATCACCTGGTCCGTAACGGCGCCGGCGCCATCCCGCGCGTTGTCAAGGCGAGCCACTGACTGATAAGGATGAACGACACCCTATCCCGCCCCGCCCCACAGCGTGACGCATCATGCGTATGACCGGCGACAGAGCGACTGGCGCAGCATGATGAACTACGCCAGCGCTCGGCTATTTTTCAGAGAATGGTATAGCCGCCGTCGATCAGGATATCGGCACCGTTGATCATCGCCGCACCGGAGGAGGCTAGGAACACTGCGGCGGCGGCTATTTCTTCCGGGATTGCAAAACGCCCGGCTGGAATACGCTTGATGGCGGCTTCACCCTTTTCACCCGCCCAGGCCTTCTTGCCGAGCTCGGTCAGGACCACGGTCGGGGAAAGCGTATTAACCGTAATGCCATATTTGCCCCATTCCGCTGCGAAGGTTTTGGACATGCCGATCACACCGAATTTCGAGGCACAATAAGCGACGTGCTCTTCGATTGCGACTGTGCCGGCCTGCGAAGCGAGATTAATGATACGCCCGCCATTCCGTGCCTTGATCATAGCCTGACCGACAGTCTGGGTAACCAGAAAGCTCCCCTTCAGGTTGATGGCAATCGTCTTGTCCCAATAGTCGAGCGGAAGCGTCTCGGCAGGTGCAAGGAACACGACACCCGCGCAATTGACCAGAATATCGAGCTGGCCAAATGTCGCCTGCACGTCGGCGACAGCCTTGGTCACAGATTCCGGGCTGGATACGTCGCAGGAGAAGGGTACAGCGCCATCACCCAGCTCGGCAGCTTTAGCGGCTGCGTTGTCCAGATTGACATCAACCAGTGCAACCTTGGCACCCTTGCGGATAAACGCGGTCGCAATGGCCGCACCGATGCCTGATGCACCACCCGTAACCAGCGCTACCTTCCCCTTAAGCGAAAAGTCCAGATCGACGTCGGCCGCTGAAAAATCCATCTTCATGATCACGCTCCATGTGATTTATCACACAGAATATAGAGCGTTTGATCGGGTCGCGTAAGCAGACTGAAACAGGTATCACAGTAAATTTAGACCATCGCCTCCCCAAAGGCCAGACCGCGCAATGTATCGACATAATAACGATATATATTATTACAGCAAAAATGTATTCTCTTCATGATATCGAAAACTCCATATGGTTCTCAACGGCCTTTGCGGAGACCTGGTGCTAACTACCACCTCTCATGACCGCCGTGCGCCTAATGGTGGCAACAGGCGCTAGAGCGTTTTCGTTGCTGATTGAATCATTTGGGATTCCCAATCTGTGTGTGATCTGATTCAAGATGACGGCCGGGATGGAGGCCGGCGCTGGATGTCGTCACGCACCCTGTCTCTGGATCTACGTG
>NZ_JBXWTO010000025.1:0-27631 GCF_057319415.1 Asaia sp. A2 | reverse complement strand
GCGGAACCCATCAGGGCCAGCAGTCCAAAACCGACTGCGCAAACAGGCCGGACAGAAGACTGCTCCTGATCAACGTCAGTGTGTCATTTTTCTCTTGCAACAAGGGAGCCATCCACAGAGGACACAAGTGCGGCGATATCCCAGCTTTCGGGCAAGTGAAGCGCGAACCAGTGGTGATATTGTTCGGTCAACGGATCTGCTGCGTTGATCCGGTCTGCTGCCTCCTGTGCCACGGCCTCGGTCGGGTAGATGTCCTCGTCGATCTCCTGATCCAAAGATCCATCCACGACGATCCAATGGCCTGCCTGCGCACCATAGGTCGCAGGATCATCGGCAAGCTGCCATGGCACGGCATTGCATTTCGATTCCAAGGCAAGAGGGTCTGCCACTGCGGCGGGCGAACCGGGATAGCATGCGGTAATTGTGGGCTCGAGCGCTCGTGTCCACTCGCTGTACAAACCAAGGTCTGCGCATCGTTCAGGCTCGCTGGTCACAAGGTTTATGACGGCGTCATTCAGCTCGATGCGGGCGCGATCTGTCATGGTCCACGGATAGATCGGCACAGCAACCACGATCTGCTCGGCAGCATGCACCTCGATTTCAGGCTGGCATTGCGACGGCATGCCGCGACAGATCGGGACGAGCAGAACAGTATCAGACCATGAGAAATCGGGACGCATGAGTGAGTCTTTCAGTTGCGGCCGGGAACCCTTTTCTCGGCTTTCTCTTCGCGGCCGCCGCAGACGCAGGGTCGGGTCAAGGGCCTTGCGCCCTTGATGCGACCGGGCGGCTGTGGCCCGCCCCTCATTTTCTGCACGCGGTTATCCAGCTCCTTTCCTCTCCTGCTCGGCCCATTCCTCAGCCAGATGCGCAAGAGGTTGCGGATTACCCATCCAGCGCTCAGGCCGTATGGCCCGCGCCCAGTCTGCAAAACTCGGAATACGACCGTGATCTTCGAGAACATGCTGTTCGGCGATGAGCCGGACCGGGACGATCCGCCCATCTGCGTTGGTGATTATGTGACCGAACTGCGCCTCGCAGGCGAAGCATCCTTCGGCATGGTGACGCAGGGCGCGATGTCTGAGATCACCAATCACAACCTTCGACCAGTCAAACCAGTCATGGATCGCCTGATAATCCTCGGGGCGACCGCCCCATTTTTTCACCGAGGAAAGAGCGTGGTGATAGGGATGAGCCATGATCAGGTGCCTCAATAGGTGTGGGAGGAATACTCGCGGTGTTCGATGTAATCGTAATGCTCCACCGATATTGATTTCCCGGCGACGTCCCAGGTGACTTCGCCGCCCCCACCAGAGCAATTTTCCCACCCGTCACGTTCCCGGCACACGAGATGCATGGCTGTCGCCTCCAGCACCTCTTTCAAAGGGGCTGTGCGCTTAGAGAGCGTCTCTTTATTCCATTGGGCCTCGAGGATAGAGACTTCGCGCTCGAGGGACGCTGTATCGGGCTCGATCCGGATATCCTCGATCCCGCCGCTATCGCTGCTTCCTTCGTAGCCGACCGTGACCCTCTGGCACCCCTGCATGGTGAGGGCTGCGAAAAGGGTCTCACGGTTCTGGGCGAAAGCTGATCTTTCACGAGCTTCATACCGGGAATATTCTGAAGGCATCTCGTTTCTCCGCGCCCATCGAGGGCGCTTGGCAAAGTGATAGGAACAAGCAGGGACCGCCCCTCCTCAAGAGAGGCGCGATCTGCATTGGCCCTGCGCAAGGGAGGGCCAATGCGCTCGAGGGTCAGACGCAGATGATTTCCACGTGGTCATCGAAATGCTTCCGCCCCGCAGGGGTGGACGCGAAGCTGTCCCGCAAGCGGGTCGACAGGGCAGCGAGGGTTGGATCGGCGGTCTTCCTCTCCGGGACGATCCCGGCCTCTGCAGCTTCGTCCTCGACGGGGTCGCTGGGCGGTATCATCTCCGTGGCAACCGCATCTGCGTCGTCGCCTGTGACGTCCTCGCCCGGGTCCTCATCTTCGGCATCCGTGTCATCCGTGTCGGTATCATTCCACCGAGCGAGGCGTCTGGCCTCTTCGGCGGCCTGAGCGCGCCAGACATCCACGGCCTGCGCGAACCCGGCCTCGGGCGGCACCCAATGACCCTGCCCCACATGGTTGATCAGGCTGGCACGCATGAGCTTGCCAGTTGCCTGTTCGGTCAGGCCGAGCGCCTGGACGGCTTTGGTGATACCGGGCTTGGAGTAGGTCTTGAGGAACTCCTCGAACGCGAGGCTCGGCATATGCGCATCGGCATTGAAGTGAACGCCCAGCAGCTGAGCCGAAAGGCCGCTGCCGGAGTGAATGCTGATCTCGCAATTCGAGATCGATTTCAGCACTGTGATCGCATGCTGGCGAAGCAGATCGGGATCACGGATAAGTACGCCTTCAGGAAAGAGTGCGCTGCGTGCCCGGGTTCTGGCGTTCTTCGCATAGGTACAATCTCTGGAGCGATCGCCATCAACGCGGATATTGCTGCTCGACAAAGCGAGCAGGAGGGCGCCGATCAGGTCCCAGGGATCGACATCGGCAGCCTGCGCATCGAGCGCCTCATCCAGTGCCCGTGTGCGGATCTCGCCTATCATCGTGTTGCCGGTGCCCGAGATATCGGCACGCTCCTTTTTGGCGACGGGAGCAGGCGCGTATGCGTCTGACGTCGAAGACGGTGCGGCGACCTCATATCGCCGGAAGTTCCACTCCTTCACCAGCAGCGTGCGAGGATCAAGCGCGTAAGCCTGCCCTTCTGTCGTATCATCGTAATGGCTCTTCCCGAAGCCATCCGGGAAAAGGGGATAACCGTTGTCATTACACTCGATCCGGATCTTGTCCTCGCCGAGCATGCTATCGATCCATGCGGTCTGCGCAGCGGAAAATGCCAAGGCGTCCCGTGTATAGCGGTTGTCTTGGTCGGCGGGCGCAAAGAGATCCTCCTCCCAGACGATTCCATGCTCCTTTGCCAGATCGTCGCCAAAACGGGCATCGCGCGCGTAAAATTCGTTATGGGAGAGGGCGTGTGCCAGCTCGATCCACTCGCAGCCCTGCGCTTCTTCCTGCGTCATACGATACTGGGCAGGGTCAGCGCCGTCCTGAACATGGTCGGACCACATTTCACACCACGCGGCCTCCTGTTCCTCGATCAGCGATTTCGCAATGGCTGCGCGCGCTTTACCCTCGGGTCCGTGACCAAGCGCAATAGCGTCTAGAATGGGGGGGTGCAGACGAGACAACAGTTCGAGCTGTTTCAAGTCGGTCGGCGTGATCATCATTGCCTTGCGAATCTGGGCGTCGCTGAGCCCTTTTTCTTTGCGCAGCCTGACCACGAACGCCCATTGATCGGGTTCGCTCATGGCCTGCCGGATCATATTCTCTGACCCGGCGATGAGCGCATCGAGTTTCTCGTCTGCCTCAGTGACGTGAACCGGGATCTCGGTGAGTTTGGCCATGATGCACGCACGAACGCGTCGTGAGCCGGCGATGATTTTCAGCGAACCATCTTCCTGCTCACGGACCAAAGGCGGGTGAATGAGACCGGCAATCTGGATGTTGAGTGCAAGGCGGCGGTCCTCTTCGTGGCAGGACGGCGTGCGGCGCGGGTTCGTATCATTGGCCACGAGGCTCTTGGGATTCACAAGGCGCAGTTCGGGTGTCGCATTGGTCACGGTCATGTCTCCTCATCTCCTGCGCTGCGCGCAGGAGCGGTTTCATTCGTAGGTTTGGGGGGGGTCAGGCCTGGAAGGTGTAGGCTTCGTGCTCGACGATGCGATGGATGTGCGAGATGGAAAGATCGCGTGTGGCAAGGTCGAAAACCGCTTCGCCGAAGCCGCCTGCCCCGTCGTTCCATCCTGGCTTGGACCGACCGAGGACGATCTGCACGCAAAGCCATGCAACATCAGACAGCGTGTCTGGGAAAATCGGAGCGAGCTGAGCGGGAAGGCCCATGGCATCGACCGCTATAGGCAGGCGAATTGCTTCAGGCAATGGCACGCTATCTGATGTCCCCTCGAAGCTGACCGTAGGGGCATCAATCCCGGCGTACTGGCAGTCATAGTTCACTCTGATCCGCTTACCGGCTCCAGCCTGCATCGCATCCCAGACAAGATCGAGATTCTGTTGAAGCGCCTTCTGACGCAGTGCCTGACAGCGCTTCAACTGTTCCATGTAGTCAGCCCCTATCAGTAGGGCGCGTTCTATCTGAGATGCCTTCTGTTTAGACATTGTCCTGCCTCCGGCTTGTGTCTCGCGCTCTATTCTCTGCGCTTGACCATTCCGGTAGCTGATGGGTCGATCCGGGTCAGTCGCGGCGCATAAGCGCCGGGACCGGACCCACGCGCAGCTTGCGAGCATGGGGAGGACCCACCGATTGATGCGGGCCGATCCCGTCAGCTACCCCCTCTCCTTCCCTCAGGCGGCTATCGGGGTTTCACCCACACCCGATGCGGCATTGGCGTCGGCGTCGGCCGCCAGATCGGCCTCGAGATCTGCAAGAGCGCGCTTCTTCTCATCGAGCGCTGCCTGGTCGCGGAACGGCGTGCCAAGCCGCGCGCGATAGGCCGGCAGACGGGCGGTGATCTCGTCACGCGCCTTGCGGGTTTCCATCAGTTCTGTCTCGATGCGGCCGAGCCGATGCTCGATTTTCGAAAGCAGGCCAAGCGGCTTGGTATCGCGATCGAACGACACTTCGGACGGGCTGGACGTGAACGCGATCGCAAGGCCTGCCTCGATCTTCGGCTCTCCGTCGTCCAGAAACCGCGTCTGCGCTGCTTCGAGCAGGATCTCGAAACCACCGATGCGACCGAGACGCCACGATCCTTCCTCGCGGTTCTTCTCCACCCTGCGCGCCTGGGACAAAAGCCATGCCCCGGCTTTCTCGCGCTCGGCCAGAACGCCCCGCGGCCCCTCGAAGGAAAAGGCCTCGCCACGCGTCTCCACACGCTGCGCGAGATCGGCCTCCAGGGCCGGGATCCGACGCTCGAGGGACGCCAGCTCACGCTCGCCAGTCTGGATCGAACGACGGACAGCGAACTGGTCATCGTAATGCGCGGCTGCAAGACGCTCGAGACGCGCGAGATCGGCTTCCAGCCCGGCTTTCTGCATCAGGCGCATATCGCCAGAGGCGAGCGCCTTGGCCATAGCGAACTGGTTGCCCTCATCGTTGATGTCCTCGATCCGACGGATCGAGCGATCGCCTGACATGGCGAGCGCGATGAAGCGCAGCTTGCGCTCGAGAAGCTGCCAGTTGGTCGCATCGACCGAGCCTTCCTGCGCATAGGCGTAGATCTCGATCTCGGCATGCTGGTTGCCCTGTCGCTCGATACGGCCCTCGCGCTGGATGATGTCAGAAACGAGCCAGGGCACATCGAGATGGTGCAGAGCCTTCAGACGAGCCTGGGCGTTGACGCCCGTGCCCATGGTGGCGGTGCTGCCAATCAGGATGCGCTTGCGTCCTGCGTTCAGATCGCCAAACAGGCGAAGCTTTGCCGCAGCCTTCTTGTAATGCTGCATGAACGCGATCTGATCGGCGGGTACGCCGAGACGGATCAGCTCGTCGCGGATATGCAGATAGGCCGAGAACCCGCGTTTCTCGAACGCGGCTTCGGTGCCGAGATCGGAAAAGATCATCTGCACGGCGCCTGGAAGCGGCGCAGTCTCTCCTGTCTGCAGATCGCGATAGGTGTTCTCGCTCGTGTCGACCCAGATGCGATGGACGCGAGCGATCAGATCGTCGAGCTTGCTGGACTCTTTGGCACCCCAGCCCACAAGACGCGGGTCGATAGCGGCATGTCGGGCATCATTGATGACCGAGAGCAGAATATCGTCGCCCTTCTGGGGCTTGCCTTCCCGCTCCTCGATCGCCTTGATCCGGTACGCAAGCGTACGCTGATAGGCCTTGAAGTCGTCATTGGCGGGCGTGACGACGATCGCACGGTGTCCGCCCTTGATCGCGGGCAGTTTGACGTAGCGGCGCAGGTCGTCCTGCTGGACCACATCGGCGAAATGGCGATACATGGCCATAAGATCAGCGACGTTGACGAACTCGGTGAAACGCGTGACGGGCTTGTAGAGCCCGCTCGGCTGCAGCTCGAGTTCGGTGCGCGTCTCGCCGAAATTCGCGGCCCAGGCATCGAACTCGTGGAGATCGCGTGCGCGCAGATCCTTGAGCGCCATGAAGCGCTGGACGGTGAACAACTCGCCAATCGTGTTCGTAATTGGGGATCCCGATGCGAGGATCAGCTCGCGACCGGAATTGCTACGGGCGAGATAGCGGGTTTTCACGAACAGATCCCAGGCACGCTGGCTGCCATTCGGGTCCACGCCCTTCAGGTCGGACTGGTTCGTCGCGAAAGAGAGCTTGCGGAACTGCTGGGCCTCGTCGACCATGATCTGGTCAATGCCGATCTCACCGAGATGCACCAGATCGTCCTTGCTGCCCTGCAGGCTCTCTAGACGCTCCTTCATCCCCTCCTTCATACGCTCGATGCGCTTGCGAGAGAGGCGATCGTCCGGATCGACATTATCGAGGATGGCCTCGTAGGACGCGATCTGGTCCTCGATCATCTCACGCTCGAAACTGCTCTCGACCGGGATGAACTTGAAGGCGTCATGCGTGATGATGATGGCGTCCCAGTTTCCCGTCGCAGCACGCGCGATAAAGCTCTGGCGCTTGGCCTTCACGAAGTTCGTCTCGTCGGCGACCATGATGTTCGCAGTCGGGTAGAGCATCAGGAACTCGCGAGCCATTTGCGCCAGGCAGTGCCCCGGCACGACGATCATCGCCTTGGAGATCAGGCCGAGGCGCTTTTGCTCCATCACGGCCGCGCACATGGAGAAGGTCTTTCCGGCACCCACGGCATGCGCCATGTAGGTGCGCCCTGAGGCAATGATGCGCCAGATGACGCGCTTCTGGTGGTCGCGCAGCATGATGGCCGAGCTGGCACCCGGCAGGCGCAGGTGGCTTCCGTCGAAGAGGCGCGGGACGAGATTGTTATAGGTCTCGTTATACAGGCGCACGAGGCGGTCGGCGCGCTCGCTATCCTGCCAGACCCAGTCCTGGAACGCCGTGCGGATCGCTCTGAGCTTCTCCTTGGCTGCCTCAGTCTCCTTGGCATTGAGCACGCGCTTTTCGACCCCGTCCTCCATATAGGTGTCGAAGATCTTCGGGCTTGCCTGTGTCAGGGCGTCCTCCAGCAGTTCGCCGGCATGACGGCGCTCCGTGCCCCAACCCGAGGTCGCCTCGGCGCGGCCGGCAAAGGCACGCTTGTCGATCGACCAGCAGGCCACGGCGGCGGTGTGGTAGATCCGGGCTTCCACGCCGATCACCTCGGACACGAAAGCCGTCACGACCTCGACAGGAACCCACGGCGCACCGAGACGGGCGGTAATGTCGCTCGGACGCAAATCCTCGGGCTGCACGGCCTCGAGGGCTGAGACGTTGCGCGCGTAGCGTGCATCGCGTGCAGCGGCTTCGCGCGCCTCGGCGAGCTTGGTGCGCACGGCACCGGAAAGATACTCGTCAGACGTCACCCATACCGGACGGCCATTGCTCGAGCGGCTTGGCTCGAGGAAGATGCTGCTGCCCAGCTCGGCCGTCACGGCTTCTTCGCTCTGCCCCATCAATTCGGCCACGATCGGCAGTTCGACGCGTCCGGCTTCATGCAGGCACACGGCCAGGGCATCATGGACGGAATGGATCTCGGGTTCGGACGGCGCCTGAATCACGCGATCGGTAAAGAGCGGCCCCGGCTCGGCCGCATCCGTCTCCTCGTCATAACGCTCGATCGAGGACACGAGCCAGACATCGGGATCGTCGAGGAAGGTCTGCAGGTTCGGGCGACGCTGGGTCTCGCTCTCGGCGCCGGTCACGGCGTCGACGCGGATTGTCGTCTTGGTGTGGTTGATCGGGCCGAACTGGCGCGTGAAGTTCAGCCAGGCACGCTTGAGGCTCGCCTGCAGACCGGCAAACGGCTTGTTCTCGAACTGCGCCCGCAGCACGGCGCGGGTCGCATCGCGCACGGGGATCATCGCCTCGATGATACGCGCGTGCTTCTGGAAGATGCCCTCCTTCTGCTCGCCCTTGCGAATGGCGACCACCCTCCCCTGCCCGCCGACGATCTGATGCAGGATGCCGCCTTCCATGAAGTAGCTGCCTTCACGCAGGTCGCCGCCCTCTTCGCGCGTCTCCTTCGCAGGGCGCACGATGCGGCTATCGGCCACGGGCGGGAAACGCAGTGCAGGTGCTATGCGGCCGAGGGCTTGGGGGAGTGCGTCAGCGAGATCCTGCCCGTCGCGCGCGACGCAGGTGTAGTCCATGCCATAGGCCGTGCTGGCCCAGCCATGAAAGCCCAGAACCTGCTCGGGGTGCGCTTCCATCCACGCATTGATGCGCAGGGCCCCCTCCCCCATGTTCGTGCCCTCGATATCGACGCAGGACAGCCAGGTCTCGTCACCGGGCATCTCGCCGATCTCGCGCTTGCGGAAGAACACGATATCCACGACCACATCCGTGCCGGCATCGGCGCGCATGGTGCTGGCCGGCAGACGTACGGCGCCCAGGAACTCGGCTTCCTCATGAATGAGCGTGCGCGCACGGGCATCGGTCTTGTCGAGCGTGTGGCGCGAGATCACGAAGGCCGCGACCCCATTGGGGCGCAGGGCATTGATCGAGCGGGCCAGGAACCAGTCATGGAGCGACAGTCCCTTGAGGTCACGCGGCTCGGCCTGGCTCACAGTACGGTTCGAGAATGGCGGGTTGCCGATCGCCAGATCGTAGCCTGTGCTCAGCTTGGCACGGGTGAAGTCCTCTGCGCGGATCCACTGCTTCGGATAGAGCTTCGCGGCGATGCGCGCCGTGAGCGGGTCCATCTCGATGCCGGTGAAGGCGATCTTTCCCTCGAGCTTTTCAGGGCGCGAAGCGACGAACAGGCCTGTCCCGCAACCCGGCTCCAGTACGGACCCGCCTGTAAAGCCACGCGCCATCATGAAGTCCCACATGGCATGAACGACCGTTTCAGGGGTGTAGTGGGCATACTGGGTCGAGCGTGCGAGGGCACTACGCTCTGCCTCGGTGGTGCAGGCTTCGAGATCGGCACCCAGCTTTTCCCAGCCCGCGCGATAGGCTTCATCGGCGCGAGGGAAAAGCGCGTTTGCCAGCTCCCCTGCCCCGAAGCCTGTGAAGCGGCTCAGCTGCGCCTGCTCTTCGCTCGTCGCGTTACGGGCCTCGCGCTCGAGGGTCGCGACCAGCTTGATCGCCTCGATGTTGTCACGGGCACGCGCCTTCCAGCCCTGCGCCAGACCACGCAGACCGGCGAGACGGAAATCAGTCTGAGGAATGACGAGGGGTTCGACCGCAGGCAACGCTGCGCCTGGTGCATCGCCCTCTTCGCCTTCCAGTTCACCCCAGAACAGGTTCGCATTGCCATCAAGGGCGGTATCGCCAAACAGGCTGAGTTGGAAATCGGCGTTCGACATCGGCTGGCATCCGTGCAGGACCGGACCTCACCAGCGCTCTGTGGCGCGGGAGGGTGCGGTGATTGGAGAGGATCCGGGATCGAGATTTTCTTTTCTCTCTCCCTTCTCCATTTCCGGCACCAGGACGCGGCGGCAGGGTTAAGCCCGGTGCGCTCGCGCGCCGGCACCGCAGCCACGCGCAGCGACCGCAGGTCGCGAGCATGGCGAGGAGCCGCGGCTTAGCCATGACGGCGGGTTCTGGTCCGCCTCTCTCCTCGCTGCCTCATCAGGCCTCCGTTCGGGGGCACGCATAGCCGCAAACGCTCTAGGCGATAGCACTGCGCTATCCGATATCTGTCAGATATCAGATAGCCCTATCGTCGCTCAAAAGGCGTCCACTTCCACCGTGCTGCGACCAGCGGGGCCCGGCGGCAGCGTTAAGCCCGGTGCGCTCGCGCGCCGGCACCGCAGCCACGCGGAGCGACCGCAGGTCGTGAGCATGGCGAGGAACCACGGCTTAGCCATGACAACGGGTTCTGGTCCGCCTCTCTCCTCGCTGCCGCAGCGGGCCTCCCATTTGGCAATGCCCGTAACCGAAAATACTATAGGTGATAGCATTGCGCTATCCGATATCTGCCAGATATCAGATAGCGTGCCAGTCCTTTCATCGATCAGAGGGCGTCTGCTTCCGCCGCGCTGCGGCCACCGGGGCCCGGCGGCAGGGTTAAGCCCGGTGCGCTCGCGCGCCGGCACCGCAGCCACGCGGAGCGACCGCAGGTCGTGAGCATGGCGAGGAACCACGGCTTAGCCATGACGGCGGGCTCTGGTCCGCCTCTCTCCTCGCTGCCGCAGCGGGCCTCCCATTTGGCAATGCCCGTAACCGAAAACACTATAGGTGATAGCATTGCGCTATCCGATATCTATCAGATATCAGATAGCGTGACAGTCCTTTCATCGATCAGAGGGCGTCTGCTTCCGCCGCGCTGCGGCCACCGGGACCCCGCGGCAGGGTTAAGCCCGGTGCGCTCGCGCGCCGGCACCGCAGCCACGCGCAGCGACCGCAGGTCGTGAGCATGGCGAGGAGCCGCGGCTTAGCCATGACGGCGGGTTCTGGTCCGCCTCTCTCCTCGCTGCCTCATCAGGCCTCCGTTCGGGGGCACGCATAGCCGCAAACGCTCTAGGCGATAGCACCGCGCTATCTGATATCTGTCAGATATCAGATAGTGGATAGCGCAACAGCCCTATCATTGATCAGAGGGCAGCTGTTTCCAACGCGCCGTGACCACCAGGGCTAGGCGGAGTGGCAGACCCCTACATACCACACCAATTTTCAGGGGTTCCCGCTGTGCGGATAGACCCTTCATATGCATTTCAGGGCTCATTGATGACCACCAGATCGTGCGCGTAACGCGAGGAACGCACGACGGGACGATACCTGCGCTTCCCGCCTGACAGAGATATGCGATATCTGCATGATATCGGATATCTTGCGGATATGTGATATTGCTTTGGTATCGGATATCTGCGAAGTTCGGAGAACCAAAGCAGGAGAAACAGATGCCAACAATCGTTTTCGCCTCCAGCAAAGGCGGCGTCGGTAAAACGACTTCAGCTCTCGCTCTCGCATCCGTATTCGCGCAAGCGGGGGCCTCCACTACGCTGATCGACGCTGACCCCAACGCACCACTAGCGCGTTGGGCCGAACGCTTCCCCGAAGCTGTTCCAAAAACACTTACCGTCGAGGCAGCTGTCGGCAACGCCGCAGCCCGAGTCATAGATAGCGCCGCGACCCGAGACCCTTTTGTAATCGTCGATCTCGAAGGAACCAAAAACATCGACGTCTCGGTGGGTCTCGGAAGAGCCGATCTAGCTTTGATCCCAATGCAGGGATCGCAGCTTGATGCAGATGAAGCCACAAACGTAGTCGCGCTGATAAAGACTCAAGAAGAGGTATTCCGCAGGGAGATTCCATTCCGCGTATTCTTCACTCGTACGTCAGCTGCAATCGAGAGCAAAGGCATGAAGGATATTCGCTCGCAGCTGCTTGACCTGGGAGTTCCTATGCTTCGCACGTCAGTGATGGAGCGCGAAGCATTCAGAATTCCGTTCCGGCTCGGTTCCAGTCTCTACGATATATCAAAAGACGACGTCAGGAACCCAGCGGCCGCCATAGAAAATGCAGAGGCATTTGCCACAGAGGTACGAGATATATTGCTCGCGCTTTCCAAGTGACTTCGTAGATCATTGAGGACCTCATAATGACCGAACCCAAGCAAGGCGTGAGACTCAATCTTGCCGGTTTTGCGCCGAAACCGCAGGCTAAGGCCGACCCCACGCTAGACAATCAGGCGATCGAAGTTGGAAGACAGCACGGCTTTACAGGTCGCGCCGAGCTCCAAAAGATCGACGGTAGATCACTGCGACGAAAAGGAAAGGAGCAGATGAATATGCGCCTTCGTCCTGAAACGCAGACCGCGTTCAAGCTGTTACTGACGGACTTTGAGGATGCTGACGCCTGCCTCGGGGAATTGATCAGAGTTTTCAAGCTTAATCGAGGGAACCGATAAAAATAAGATGAAGTCCGGCTCCGCTCATCACGGCGACTAAGCGATATCCCAACATGGTAAGTTCCATATCCGATATCATTCAGATATCGGATATCGCCCATCTTGGCGGAGGCCTGCGTCAAAACCTGCTGCGACCTGGATTACGAGCCTTCACACTGGCCTCGTCGATATAGGTCTCGACAACCTGCAGACTCTTGTGACGCGAGAAACGCTTGAGCTCGAGCAGGTCGTATCCATCCTGGGCGCCGGTGTTGATTGCACCGCGCCGCAGGCTGTGACCTGAAAAGTCACCTTCCAGTCCCGCCGCGGCGCATCGCTTGCGAATGATGTCCGCGATCGCCCGGTCAGAAAGTGCGTCCTCGCCGATCTTCGGCAGGGCAGGGGAGGGCATACCGGCTTTGACCTGGGCGGGTAGCCAGACCCTGCGAAAGACTGGCCCCTCCTTGATACCAGCTGCACGGAACCAGGCGTTAAGCGCGAGGATAGGGCAGTGACGGGTTATCCCAGAAGGAATGCCGATCAGTTCGCCCTTCCGGGCCTTGTCACCTTTCGAATGTCGGAGACGAACGATCAAGCCGTCTTCGGAAAATGTCAGGTCGGATACGAGCAGGCCTGACAGCTCAGAACGACGAAACGCCCCGGCGAAGCCCAAAAGCAGAATGGCCCGGTCTCTGCGCGAGGTCGGATCCAGACCGGGTATCGCGTCAACTGCCTCCGTCAATGACTCCCAGGTGAGAGCCGTCTTCTGCTCTGGCTGCGGATTGATTGCATTGCGCCGAATACCTGCCAAAGCCCCTGAGACCAGGGGATGGCTGGTAGGGATGGCTATCTGCGCCAGGTGATGCAGATAGCGCAGGGCGGCGCGGTGAATATTGATCGTGGATACCTTGCGCGCACGTAGTGCCATATCAGAGAGATAGGCGGCGACGTCATCACTGCGAGCCGGCAGGGCAGGGAGGTTGTGGTCGCTTGCCCACCGGCACCACCCACGCACCGCCGAGCGATAAGTCCGAAGTGTGTTACCTGACTTGGCTAACTGGTTAAACACCTCGGCGGCATCGCGGGCCGTCTGCAGGGTCCCGTCGTGCTCGGGAAGGATGATCGAGGAGACATGCGAGAACCACGCCGAGACGGCGGCGGGCGGTTGGCCGATAGGGCAGGGGGGGAGCTCGGCAAGCACTTTACCTCGCCCGGCGCCGCCCGCGTCCTCCAGCGCCCCAACGAAGCGAGGTACACCGCTCTCTACCTCAAGATACAAGGTTAGCTTGTGCTGCTTGGGGAGAGCGCCTACCAGCCTTTGTAGCGCTGCAAGAGCCTGATCGCTCGTTTCAGCTGGCTCCGCGATCAATGTGTCGGCAGCAAAATCGCCATTCGGCAATTGGCCGCCGGCGAGAACTACGGAAAGGGGAGGGGTAAACACCGCCTGGGATAAGATCACGGTCGCGTTGCGCAACTCTCCATCCCCGATGAGACCAATGGCGGTGCCATCAAGGCGATTGAGGACGGCTTGCCGGCCTGCCGATCGGCTTCCAAACAACCGTACTTCATCAATCATCGATGTGTAGTCCGACTAAACCTCATCCCTACTCCCCATACCACGGTCGGAACGCGGTGCGAACTTGTGGATAGCAACCAAGAGATAGGCGCGGAGGGGTTCGCAACTAAACGTTTATCCCGTATAATTTACGGAAATCAGGCTAGAAGCTACGGTTCGTTTCGAATACCGCTACAACCCGCAGCCACTGTAGCGAAAGCGCGCCCTGTATCTGTGATGGCGCACAGCGTTGAGTATGAGCAGTCGATCGAGCCGACTTGAATGATCTGGGTGCCAGCCCGCGTGAAACGTTCATAGCTACTTTTCGATTGCAGGAGGCTTAAGGGTAATAAACCGCCACGCTTGGTCTCAGCTACACCGTATTACCTCGGTCAACGAAGTGTCATGCTATTTCAACTTCCGGTCGATCAACCTCGCGCGCTCGGCCCACCATGGTTCGTGACCATCCCGGAGCGCCTTACGCACCTTGTCCAGAAAGCGCCTTCCCCGCGCGCTCTCTGCAGCCAGCTCCACGAGCTTCCACCACAGATCTCCGTCGTCGACGACGGTGCCGAACTCGATCGGAGGAAGGTCCCGGTCGAGGAAGTTTTCTACGACGGCTTGCCGAAGCCGGTCGCACCGATCCCAGTCCCGCCACATCGAACCGGGGACCTTGGGGCTGACGAGCCGCCAAGCTGCGTCGGAAAGGCGAGCTTCGGCCATAGCTTCATGAATGCGCTGTACGGACAAGAAAAGGAGACGCCCTGCAGTCCGAGAACGCCTCCCTCGGGCACGATTAAAAAGAAATGCTGCGAGAAAGTCTTCCGAATCATCGTCGTCTGAGATCCTTGTGCGCTCCACGGCCGTCACCCAGGGGTCCGTTCCGAGGCTATTCGGCACGGAATCAGGGTCCATCATATCGGACAGAACGAAGAGGAGCGGCCTGTGAGACAAGATACCGCTGGCCATAAGGTTAGCAACGTCGCTAGTTCGGCAGGCGACGGCGCGGACCCACTCCGCTCTCAAGCGAATTCCGTACGCGTCAAAGGTGGATAGGGCGGCCACGACCGATCGGGTCCCAAACTGCTCAACTGCTAGCCATGCGCAATCGTTGCGACCTGCATGCACTATGGCGCGGACGACGCAGCTGGCACGGTCCGGCTTCATGGTTAGTGAGCTGATTAGACGCGGTGCGTCTATCATTCCTAGTTGCCAGAACGAAGTCACCTCAAGAATGTCAGGGCGAACCGACATTATAACGGCGATAGTCTCCGGTACATTCGCGACAATACCGGTCAGCTCGTCCGTGGTCGCCTTGGTAAGGGCCGCGTTCACAGCTCCTCGCAGCGGATCTGCGTGATCCAGCTCCGCGATCAGCACATCCGGACGCCACCGCAACAGAGCCTCGCCAACCACAGTCGTGTCGATGCCGAGGAGGTTCTCATCCAGCCGCACCTGCTCGAGGGCAAAATGGAACAGCCGTCGGTCGGTGACGTGGGGTTTCGTGAAGACCGCCCTCGCTGCGGCGACACGTCCCAAGCGCCCTTGTCCATGACCGAGCTGCCTCAAGTCTGATACGGCAGCGGACAACCGTTCGGGATCGGCATTAGGGTTTAAAGCCTCGAACAGCCGGACCAAGGGAACCATAGCCGCGCGACCTTTAGTTATGTCGGAGCCGACGTTGCGGAGAAACCGCCGCAGGTCGACACCAGACGATAACTCGAGATCGTCCATAAGGGCTTGGATCCAGTCGCTCCGGGCAACCGAAGACGCAATGACGAATTCCGGAACTTTGAAACGGTTCCAATTGGAACCCTCGACGAGCTGCAGGTCAAACATATGGCTCGAAGTGGATCGGTCGTCGCTCGCGAAGGAGCAGAACCGGAAGGCTCGCCGCAGACGCGGCCACTGCTGCATCCATAGGGCCACAACGACTTCGTCATCGCACTGACCATCGTGTTCGCCGATAATCTTACTCTTCGGTTTTCCATAGAGCGAGCAAGCCCACGCGCTGGCCTTGCTAAGGTTGTGGGTCGAAACAGTGGTACGCCTCTCCGCGGACTTGACATCCAGTCGACTGCCGAAGCCTCGGCCGCCAATACCCGAAGGACGATGGAATATCTTAAGCAGTTCGTCCGCCGAGCCAAGGCGAGCGAGATCCGAGAAGTCGATGAGCAGCGAATGCGTCCACACGCAGCCCGGCCGGCTCATCTCAGGCGCTGCCCACGTCCGGGCAAGGACATACTTGCCAGCCTCAGCGAGTGGGTAGCCCGTAAGATAGCCGTTCGGCGGAATTCGGCTGCTGCTTCCCGAAGCGTCACTAAGCGATAGCATGGTGCGCGCGTCTAGCTGCTGGAGTTTTACCGACCCCTCTATCAGCCGGTGGCCCTCACTGTAGCCATGAAGCGTCTGGTCGACCTTGATGCAGTCCTCGTTTAATGCATTAGCCATTGCAACGGCTCGGTAAGATCGTTGGACTCCTTATCCCCGCTAACGAGCCGGATGCGGTCTGCCGGGATGTCCATCTCCCGCAAACGATCGGCATCCCCACTCTTGACCGCCCGCTTCTTCCTGGCGGACACGCCTCCTCCAATACGCTCCGCGTTTTCCTCGTTTGGATCGTAATCCCCTCCTTGGGCGCTCACGCCGTATACGCGGCTTGTCCAGCCGTCTCGGCCGGACGCGAGATACTGGGCTAAAAGAGGCAGCTTCCTCTCTAGGAAGATGTCAGGCGTGAGGCGCTCGCCCTCTGCCTTGTCCCAAGCGCTGATCATTACCGCCACTTTGCGCCCGGCACTACCGACCGGTGGGTGCGAAATCATCTGGAGCAGGTCCACTAGCTGAACCTGGGTCGGTGCAAGGCTAGGGTGCCAATCCCTAGGCGGCGTCTCCCCGTCCTGCTTTGGTGTGGTCCGACGCTGTGCGGCCCGCTCGGTCACCCACGCGGGCGCTCTCACCTTATTGCCGTTGACGAGTAGCATGATATTGCCATCAGCTAGGCTCTCCCCCAGCACGCGGCCGAGCTCACGATCCTCCCACATCGCCCTAAAGTCCTCGCCCGGCGCGTCGGGCATCGCTATCTGTACCACGTTGCCCACCTCATCTTTGAGGTTCATCCGGACGGCGCTCAGGCCGGTAATCCTAGTGCGCGCCTGCTCGGTCGCTCTACGCCAGACCGTAACGATTTTGCGAAGGTAACTGAGATCGTTATCCCCGATCGACGCAAAGCGGAGCGCTTTCGCGATGCGGAGTTCGTTCACGAGCGCCCATAAGGCGGCCAGAAACGTTGTCTTGCCCGACCCGGGAAGTCCGATGATGGAAATCGACACGTTTCGTTGTCCGTCATTAACCATTTTCCGGCCCCTCTGCCGTAAGCTGATCGAACATGCGACCGCTCCGATAGCGCAGACGGCCTTCTCGTGGCTCCGGTGGTGGTCTCAGCCAGAAGTCGAGCACGGCCGCCAAGCCGTCCCCGCGCTGGACGCCCACGTCCTTCGGCGAGGCGGAGGTGACGAACGAGGAGAACTCTCCGAAGTTATTGGCGAAAGTTTCGCTAATCGCCTCGACGATGGACTGGAAATCCCGCTCGACCCGTTCCCTCCGAGGTGAGGCAATCACATCGTCGTTCTTTGTAAGAACGACGGCGAGGTTTGGTTTACGCTCGAACGCCCTGTTCTCGACCATTCCCTGAATGATAAGCGGTATTTCGCCCATTACTTCGGCGCGATCGACCGGGGAGGACAGTCGGCGACCGTCCACCAAAACGGTTATGATGTCCGCGCGCCGTAGTTCGAACATCGGGGTCGCACTCGCGGCTAGGTCGGCGACCTCCTCATACTCCTCGCCCGAGCGGTCGGCGATGAGCAGCGTCTGCAGAGTGTTTCCGCGCCTCACGTCGATGTGATAGAACTTAACCTCGCCGCGCTTGGTCCGCTCGGAGTGCGGCTCATCGCGCTCAGAGGCGGCCCTGGCGTCGTGGCAGATCATCTCGAGGCCGTGGAGCGTTGAGGACCCGGCGAACGTGATATCCTCAATGGGACCCGTCTGGAACAAATCAAAGACGCCTGCGATGACGCTGGTCTTGCCAGAATCATGGACTCCGATGATGCCAATCATTCGCGAAGGTAGGATGGACAGAACCCGATCCGCGCGGCGGCTGCCTAATGGTAGTGCGTCCGGGAGATGCAAGCCGTCGAACTCGTTAGTGACCACATCGTCATCGACCTCATTCTCCTCGTAGCACTCCTCGGACACCCTTCCATGAAAGGGGCACTCGCTAAGATTGTCATAGCCTTCAAGACACTTTCCGTCCTGAGCTATTCGGCAGTCACTATTCGCGCAGATCAACGCTATGTTGGTCATGCTGGTTCAGCGAAGCCAGAGGATTTCGCGATAGAAGAGTTCGGCAAGCTCGATCGGTAACATCGCAGAAGCAGCGTCGAGGCCGGTGATCGCCGCCCATCCGGCGTGCCAGTCTTCACCCGCGCCGGTCTCTTGGCGCTTGAGTAGCGCAAAATGGACCGGCGAGGTCGCCGGGGACGGCTTGCAGTACTTCAATGCCTCGTCCGTCCATCCGTCCGAAACGGCGTTCACCGCGTCGGCTATCTTGATCTCGCCCGTGGACTTGATGCCTGCGCGCGCCATCAGCGCGGGGACCGCCCCAGGTCCAGGATAAATCGTAGTAAGCGAAGCTAAGTCGCGAGCGAATACAAGCGGCTTCTGGTCGGCCGGCACTTCGGTAAAGGGCTGGTCCGGCAGCAATGCGCGCTGTCCAAACACCCATGAGAGCATGTCTAGCTCCTCGTCGGCCCTCTCAACAGCATCGACGACGTGCTTCGTGGAGTTATTGAACTTACCGGCGAGGTCGGCGAGCGCCTCGTCCACCGCCGCGGTGAACTCGTCGAAGGCCCCTCTCAAGGCGGCAAGGGAGTTCTGCTGCCCTTCGGCGAAATGGGGCTCAAACGTGAAATTAGGAGCTTTTATCTCGACGTTGCCTAGGTTCGGGCGCCTGCGGCGGGTGGCTGCAAGACGCGACATCTCACTCTCGGCGACCGCTACAAGATCGATGGGTAGCACCGCCTTCCGCGCGCCCGCGCAGGCCGTGTTCGTCACCGCCATTGCCGCGATCGGACTCGTGCCGAAGTATTGAAGCAACGTCCCCACCGCGAGGATCTGGTCCTGCCGCTCCGATGGCTCAAAGGCTGGATCCACATCCGAAAAGGCCTTGTGGAAGGCGGTCAGTGCGGCTGTGAGATCTTCCTGCTGAAGCCCTCCGGCCGGCGGTCTAGTCCTAAAAGCAAGGCGGGAGAGCATTTCGATCCGCGCGGTGGCGTATGTGCTAGCGTAGTTTTCGATGGCTGCCCAACGCAAATCCCTCTGGTCGCCATTGATTGAGATTTCGGAGAACAATTTCGGAAAGTCTTTGTGCATTTGGATCGAACTCATGCTTTCTCATTCTCTTTCGTCAACCAGCTGCTCCAGCCGATCGAGAAGATTGCGCTCTGATGCGCGTATGAAGGCGATGCCGTAGCGCTGCTGCTCGGGCAGATTGATCTCATCCTCTGTGATCAGACCGAGCTCGAGTGCGATCTCGCGCCGGTCGCTTGCATCTAGATCCCAGAAGCGGTCAATGAGATGTTTAGTTGTTGGGTCGCCCATGATTACCTCTAGAACTAGGTGGGGGGCGGGGACATTAGCCTCCTCTACGTTGGAAATTACCGCCAGGGAAGGCTCGATACCCAGGGCCTGTTGTCGGGCTTTTTCAGAAGCCATGTCATTAACGAAAGTAAGCGTTGACTGTCCGTCCGATCCTATTGGTGGAATGCAGCTATGCTCACATGAATCTGTTGAGATCATCGTTGTTACATGGGTCTGGCGCCATTTCGCAACGAAATGCCTAAGTTGACGATGTTGGATCGCATGCCCATCGTTAATTTTTGCGATTGAGAAATGGTCTGAATCTGGCACCTTGTAGGGCTCACCGAAATAGCGCGCCCCAGAGAACGGCTCGACGATCTGTCTGCGCCACAGCCAACTGAAAGCGACGAAGCGATCCTCGATCAATTCCTTTCCCACGAGGGAAAGACGCCCCTGCTCCTTCAAGTTCAAAAAATCCCGATCTAGGTCAGCCAGCCATGCGTTTGATCGAACAAAACGTAAAGCATCGCCTTGGGAGTGCCCAACGAGTTTAGCGAGCGGTTTAAGCCAGTCAGCATAGGCCGCTCCAAGCGAAGGTGATGCCAGAAGGAAGATCGCCACCTGTGCATGACGCTCGATCAGCTCCGCAGCACGCGATACTAAGTATCTGCGCGCAATGATCCCGCCCATGCTGTGACAAACTAATATTAACCCTGTCGAACCGGTGATCCCGTCGAGAGCAAGATGCTCCTTCAGTGCGTCGACAGCGTCCGCAAGGTGGTAGCTACCGGAGAAGAAGCCAGTCCTGTAAGTGAATACGTAGACGCCAAGGTCGAGCATCTCTGCATCTGCAGCGACAATGTCTGGCCAGTAGGCTCCGCTTGTGTGCCGCCAGCAACTCTCGCCACTCGACAGAACTCCATGAATAAACACGACGACGGGTGCGGTCGACGACCCACGTTTAACCCAATCGCCCCTCATTGCTCCCCCTTCTCCATTACCTCTTAATAACGAGTACGATGACAATATGCACGCGTGAACCGCCACGCGTGCATCTATCTGCTATCCGTGATCCCCCCATGAAACCACGTTTGAATCCATGAATGGCCGAGCTTAAGCCGAATCGAGATGAAAATTGTCGGGGTTGTGAAGGTCGATTTTCGCGAAAATCCGCCACTCAGTCCTATCGCAGGCGCGCGGCGGGATAGTTCCAAAGCCGTCCTATTGACGCGAGCGTCGCAACGTCAGCTTTCGGAAACCTGCGAAGGTCGTCAAGACGTCCGAAAAGAGTCAGACGCTGCCGGCCAGCTTGAAGCACACTACCAAGAGCGGCGAGCCTCTGCAGCACGCTTTCTGGCCCATCCTCTGTCGTTTCGCGTCCACCCACCCTACTTCTGATAATATAATTTATCGGAAGTAGGGGATGGACGAGGGGGCTAAAATCAAAAAAAGCGCAGTTTGAACCTAACGTGTATTTTAGGTAAACGATCTATCATTTTTGCGCTTGCAAGGGCGCACAAGTAACCTTTACCCGAGAGAGAACGATCATGGCTTCGATAAATTTCCGTATCGAGAACACCCTGAAAGACGCGGCTTACCGACGCCTTGCCGAGCTCGGCGTCACGCCGTTAGAGCTGATCCAGCAGGCATTCGAATACGTTGCTGAAACGGGCAAACTGCCAGTTCAACGTGCTATTCTTTCAGATGACGAGCACACGATCGTGGCAGCCATGCGTGGACAGCCAGAAGCGGCTCAGGGACAATCAGGGGCCCATACCACACTCTATACTGTTCCACGATCCAGGTCCGTATGAGCACAGGGACGTGTCAGCCCGCATCGACCGGCGATGCCCTCCACGCGGCTCTGACGCGCGCAGCTCTGGCCATGGGACGACTGGATCAGCGTCTTCATGCCCATCCCCTTCTACCAGCCATTCTCTTTCGTGAACGGCTCGAAGCCGCGCGCGTCTGCGCCAGGGTGGACGGGCATGTCATTGATCCCTGGCATCTGGCAGCCGTGCTCGAAGGATTGCGTCCGAGACTGCCTGGAGAGGACGCTCTGGAACGAGGAAGCATTATCGACAGCGCCACAGTAGCCTTCGGACATTATCAGTGGCTCGCCAGACCCTCGGCGGAGCAGGCACCCCAGATCCGCGATGCCCTTGCTCTCCTGCGCGCCGAGGCCACCCCCGTCGGGCCTCTGCTGGGGGCCGCACGAGGATTTCACAGATGGATCGACATGGGCAATAGTCGCGCCCCGATGCGCAGCGCTCTCATTGCTTTCTGGCAGGAGACGCGTCTTTTGCGGGTCAAACTTCCTCTCACTGCGCCGCAGGCCTTTGCCGCAGAAACAGCGTGGGAAAAATCATCCTGGCTTCCCCGGTTCCTGACCTGTCTCGCCCATGAGGCTGAAGAGATGGACGCGCGTATTGCCGATATGGAACACCAATGGCGACATGCCCGTCTGCATGACGGCGCCTGTCGCTCCAATTCACGGGCTGGCACGGCAATCGATCTTATCGCGGCCTTTCCCCTGCTTTCCGCAACCAGCCTCGCCGACAAGCTCGGTGTTTCGGTCAAGACGGCTTGTATCCTGCTCGATCGGTTCCTGGAAAAGGGACTTGTCATCGAAGTCACCCACCGATCTGCACGGCGGCTCTTTGCCCTGAAAGGGTTCGAACCTTTACGCGATACGGTCCAGCCACCTCGTCGTCCAATGCCCGGACGCAAGCGGGGAAGGCCGCGACGGGAGATTCAGCAGGAGCCACCGACGACAGCAGAACAGGATAGGCCGCTGCCACCCGTCGTTGCCCTGCAACCGCCAGGCGTCTCCTATGCAGATCTGGAGGATGCCATTGCCCTCGTCGAGGCAGCCATCTCCCGAATGCAGACTACCCGGATATAAAGAACCGTCGATCGCTCTTTAACCAGGCCCGCGATCTATTCCCGGGCGCTCATGACGCATCCTCAAGGAACAGACTCGGTATTAGAGTCGTGTCTGTGTCTTTCATGCACTGAATACGTATGAATTGACCCGGTATCTTCTACAAATATAAAGCATAATGCCGCTCGTCGTCAGGTGATATGCTTTGTCATGGGTCATGATCTGTACAAATGATCCATTTCGGTTCTCCGTATCGTAACAAGACCAACGTTACGCACGGTTACATCATGTCCGATCTCTTCCCGATGCTTTCCCCAGAGACCCATAAGCCGGAGCTCATGGCGGGTACGAGTACGCTCTCCTATGGCGGTGGCATGGCCAGTCCCCCGAGTGAGGTCGGGGTCGGCATGGCCGACGCCGGACGCGCCGCGGAGGCCGCGTCATTCGCAGGCGGGATGTCTCATGATGTCATCACGCAGCTGGACCTCATCCAGGCCAGAGCCGCCTCGATTGCCGAACTCACCGCACAACTTGGCATTTCTGCAGCACAGTCAGGCTCCACCCCCTCGATATTGCCGGGTGTCTCTGTAGAGACAGAAAACGCCGCAGGTCAGGCTGTGGCTGCTCTACTGGGCATGAATGGCACGCCATCCTCTGCCACCCAAGTAGGACAACAGGATGCCCTCCCCAAATTGCAGTTTCTCAGTGCCGAAACTGCAATCCATGCAGTCTCACCCGTTGTTGCGAACCAGCGAGCAGAAAACGAACTATCGTCCTCTGCCACGTCTGAGGCAGCGCCTCTTCCGCCCTCCGCAACATCGATACCGTCGCCTGATGCCCCAACATCGCTATGGGATCTCGAAGAGGGCCAGCAGGAGAGCGATCAGACGCCTCACTCACGTCTCGTAAGATCCACGGGATATACTTACGACCCGAGCAACGACGCTTTCAACGGGAACTACGACTACACCCCAGGGGGCGTCATCAACGACTACCCAAGTATTGACTGGAACGTACTGGGAGGCGGTGGCGGTGGCTATGTCCCCCTTCCGACACATGGGGGCACACCTGACTCTGGACCACCCATACCTCCGTATAAACCCGGCGACACGGGAGAACGGATCAGGACAGTCGAGGAGATCAAACAGCAGGCACTGGAGATTTACGGTGTAGAGGCGAACCAGAATCATATCGATTTCGTCCAGATTCAGCTAAGAAAGCTGGTAACGTGGGACAGCCTTCGTAATTGGCTGGCCCATGATGACGTCGCCAAAAACGCCTTGGTCAAGGTGATCGAACAGACCCAGGGCAGACCGTATGACGCCAGGGACGATGAATGGATCGCGGTACATCAGAATGAAATAGGGATTGATGGAAAATCCCTGCTTCAGGTCCGGCAGGAACTGGCCAAATGGACCGCGGAACATGGTGGCTACGACACCTTGTACAGGCACGCACACAACCGGGCGCCTACCGAGGCCGATCGTGCCTACGCCGCCACCATGATCGGCAATGGCTGGACTGCGAAGGACTATCTCTGGAACGAGATACACGGAGAAGCGGCCACCCGGGAATATGCAGATACTTACAGGCAGGTCCACGGACGTGAGCCCAGCGCTGCCGATATCCAGTTCGCCCAGCAGAAAATCAGTAATGGGGCATCGCTACAGCGATATCGCTGGGACGAGGCCCATAGTGATGCCGTAGCCAACCAGTTGAGAGAGATCGTCTCGACAACCCAGGGTAGGTCCTATCAGGACGGTGATGCCGCATGGGTAAGAGCCCGGCAAGACGATCTCGCTAATGGAAACCAGACCCCGGCGCAGATTCGTCAGTCTATAGCGCGTTGGACTGCTGATAACGGGGGGTACGATGCCACTTTCCAAGCCGTTCATGGCAGAGCCCCCGGAGCAGGAGACCGCAATTACGCAGCAACACAAATCGGCAACGGCTGGTCTGTCGCCGACTATCGTTGGAACGAGGCTCATAGCGCTTCCGCAGCGCAGGACTATCGGATCATGTTCCGCAACGTCGCGGGCAAAGACCCTGGTGACGGAGATGTGCAGTGGCTCCAGAATGCTGTCGCCAACGGCAGCAATTACGTCACCTTGCGTCAGAATCTGGCGTGGTCCGACTGGGGACATGATGCTGTCCGCAACGTCTATGCCCAGACGGCCGGTATTCAGAACCCCACGCAAGTCCAGTATGATGTTTATCAGCGAGAACTCGCAAACGGCGCGAACGTCGCGGATATTACGCGTAAGCTAGCTTATTCCTGGGAAGGACATGACGCTGTCCGCAACGTCTATGCCCGAACGGCCGGTATCCAGAACCCCACGCAAGTCCAGTATGATGTTTATCAGCGAGAACTCGCAAACGGCGCGAACGTCGCGGATATTACGCGTAAGCTAGCTTATTCCTGGGAAGGACATGACGCTGTCCGCAACGTCTATGCCCGAACGGCCGGTATCCAGAACCCCACGCAAGTCCAGTATGATGTTTATCAGCGAGAACTCGCAAACGGCGCGAACGTCGCGGATATTACGCGTAAGCTAGCTTATTCCTGGGAAGGACATGACGCTGTACAGAAAGCCTTCGCACGCACTGCAGGCATCCAGAATCCTACGCAAAGTCAGTATGATTGGTATCAACGTGCTCTAGCGACGGGCTCTTCCACCTCAGATATCACGGGTGGCATCGCTCGCGCCTGGGAGGGAGAGAGCGCCGTCAGAAAGGCCTATACCGAGGCAGGAGGCATCACACCGAACGACGAACAGATACGGTCATGGGTGAACGGGCTCGCACAGGGCACCAGCTACACTGACATGCGCGGAACCATCGCGCATAATGAAGGCAGCGTCGCGCTGAAAGATATTGCCCTCAAGGTACTGGGACGTACGATCAGTCCCGAGGAACTCGCCACTCAACAGGCAGAGCTTACAAACGGCAGAAGCATAGAGGAGATACGAAGAAATATCATCGCTTCTCCTGAAGCTGAGACTCATATCCGAATCTTCCTAGCGCAAGACATTGGGCAGATTACAGACCAGCTCATCGCGGACGGCCGAACAACGCTCAGTCATGTTACACAGGCATATCAGACACTGAAGACGGAGAGTACAGAGACACTCTCTAATATGGCCAACGCATACCGTAATACTTACGGAAATGGCTCGTTGCTGCAAAGCCTAATGCCACACACTTGGCAAGACTGGCTCAATCTCACCGCTACAGTCATGTTGTTTACCCCGCTAGGTCCGGAGGAGCTGGCAGTCGAGGGCGCCATAATAGGGGGAGAAAAGCTACTATCCGCCGTTTTCAATGTCGAGGAGCGTGCCGCGGCACTTTCACTCGAATCCAGCGGAGCCGCTGCAATTTTACCCGAAAGCGCAACAGGAGCTCTGGACGAGTTGGCGACGTTTTTGCCTAAACAGGAAGGTAGAACTCTTGCACTTGATGAGAACACGACAGTAACTCAGTTTGCCAAACCCGAAGGGCCCAATTCTCTCCATTTTTCCGGGTCCAACGATCAAGCGGTGAAGTCATATTTCGAGAAATTAACAGGCGCCGACAAAAACCCAGGTCTACTTGGGCATAGAGATCTTCCTGGCGGAAAAGAGGTCTACTTTATCAAAACTGCCAAAGGCGAGTTCCGCTTGAGGAGTAAATCTACTTCGTCGGCAAAAGGAGGGCTCGATAAGTGGACGATTGACTTACCACGAGGGTTGTTAAATCCAGCCAAGCCTTGGCTCATGGAAATAAAATTCTATTAGGATCATGAGATGATTGACAAAAAACGATGGGACGAATGTCTTGAGCATTTTTCTGGATCGTCATGCAGGACGCTGTTCGTTCATTCTGGCATAGACGACTTAGATATTGGATCTGATGAGAAAAAATCCCTATTTAGGGATCTTCTTGTATACGGTATGAATAAAAATGTTTTGATTGAATATGACTACGAGAGAGATCTGCCTATATTCTCGGGAGATGAACCACACTCTGTCGCTGATAGGATACTATCAACGTGGCCCCAAAAAAAATTAAACGGTTATTTGAGTGAAGATCAGGAATTCGGATTATATCTCTCTACCCTTAATAGATTTGCTCAACTCTTTCACGGTACGAAAATTGGTTACGTAGAATAATAAATATTTTATGATATAAATATAATTATTTTGTCCTGTGGGGTTGTGGTGTGTCGGGCGCGCTGTGGGCAGGGTGAAAGCCTGTCCATAGGGCGCCCGTGTCCGCCCTGGCGGCACTCCACAAATCCATAGGACAGACTACCTGTCACCAAAATTCACTTGCTTTTGTCCTGTATGTTCTCCTTATGTTCCTTCCCGAAAGGAGGAGCATCATGGACAACACCGCACTCGACACATTGCGCAGACGCATCCGGCAGATCGAGCGACGCGACCATACAGACCACGCCCATCTGCGCCTGGAGACAGGCCATGATCCGATCGATCACCATCTCAATGGCGGTCTGGCGGGCGGCGCGCTGCATGAGTTTCTGATCGCTTCCCCGTTCGAGCGTGGCGGCACGCTTGCCTTTCTCCTGCCGTGCCTGGCACGCAGCGATCGCCCGGTTTTCTGGCTTTCGACACGCCCCTCCCAGCTTTTCGGGGCGGGGCTGGATGCACTCGGCATCGCACGGGGACGCCTTTTCTGCCTCGAGCTCGTGGCGGATCGGCTTCTGCCGGTCGGCGAGGATATCCTGCGTCACGCAGAGCCCATGATCCTGGTTGTCGAGACCGATCGTGCGCTTACCCTGACAGAGGCGCGCCGGCTCAACCTGGCCGCTGAAGCGACAGGGGCTACCGGACTCATCCTGCGCCAGAGCAAGACAGAAGCAATAGCTGCTCACGAAGCCTGTGCCTGCGCCACCAGATGGCAGATCACCGCCCAGATGTCGCGCCCGCTGCCTCTGCCCGGTCTCGCGCTCCCTCTCCCCGGCCCGCGCCGTCTTTCGGCCGACCTCCTGAAACTGCGTGCGGGCTTGCCCAAACGCTGGATCCTCGATTGTCACGACCATGAGCCGCTTCCTCGCTCTCTGGATGCCCTTCTTCTCGACCGAGCAGCTGCGCCGCGAGAGCAGCGCGCTTTATCCGGCTTCACGCAAGCTGGTGCTGCACGCCACTGAGGGCAACAGACGTGTCGTGACGGCAGTCGATGCATCCGCCTGCCGCGCCGGGATCGGGGCCGGCATGACGCTCGCCCATGCAAGGGCGCTCGATCCGGATTTGCTCGTCATCGAGCATGACCGGGAAAAGGACCGCGAGGCGCTCGCCCGCCTGACCGCCTGGGGTCTATGGATGTCACCGCTTGTAGCCGCCGACGCGCCGGATGGGCTCTTCGCCGATTTATCGGGCTGCACCCATCTGTTTGGGGGTGAAACCGCCTTTCTCGCGCGGCTTTGCGCCGATCTGCGCAATTTTAGATGGGGTGGATGGCTCCCGATCACGGCATCTATAGTGCCAAAGGTGAGGACGCCATCTTTGCGTACCTCTGATAGTGGAGCCATCCGAGATGACGATTACCACGATTGGTTTG
>NZ_JBXWTO010000024.1:0-33901 GCF_057319415.1 Asaia sp. A2 | reverse complement strand
CGCGTAAATCCAGAGACAGGGTGCGTGACGACATCCAGCGCCGGCCTCCATCCCGGCCGTTACCTTGAATCAGATCACACACAGATTGGGAATCCCAAATGATTCAATCAGCAAAGAAAACGCTCTAGTGCTGATTTTATAAATATAACTTATGATCTATCTATCTATAATATTACGATTTTCCATTCGAAAATTGGGTATATTCAATTATAAACATGATACGGGTATCAAAAACAGAATATGGTTCTTTCTCATGTCTTGTATCTCAGCTGCCGGGCCGGCGGTCTGCATTCGCTCACATTTGTATAGGTCAGATCATCATCCAAATCCGGGTTTGAGCACTTATAATCCGAGTTCTCAACAGAAGCATCCGAATGGATTTGAAGGTAAGAGGCGAAACCTTTTCCGCAAGTTATATCCTCGACTGTATCAGAAATAACTCCCACCTACGATTACTTTTGATGTGATATTAGTTCATTTTTTATTTTCGGACAGGCTTATCCTTCGACTGACCCAGCGCGCCCAGATGAGCATTAGGACGACTGACAGCGCAGCAGTCAAACCAACTGCCGTGAAGCCAATATCTCCAATCTCTATCTGAACGCCAAGGGCTTCTAGTAACGCGAATAGTGCCATCCCGTATGATAAAGTCACAATAAGCCAACCTACAATCTGACGGTAACGTTGGACTCCGGCTCCCCCATCGCGTGTCGTCCTGAGTAATTGGCTGACGATTTGACTATCGCATGTATCGGCGAGCAACATACCAAACGTAAATGCGAGGGTGATTGAAGCCGTTGCGAGGATTCCTCCATGTGTAGTCGCGGCTGCACCCCATGCAGCAGCTTGGGTTGCCGTGTCGAAGACCAATCCAAAGATAACTCCAATCAACATTACGGCGGCCGGATGGGTGCTGCTACGCAGCGGAGCTGGTAACAACCGTGAGCGCCAGCCGACTGGAACGTACTCTCTGCGACGCAGGAGAGCGACAACATTGAGTGTGCCGACCAAAGTCAGAAGCGCGATCACCATGGCGTCGATGACGCCCCCTATCCAGCTTGGTAACGCGATCCAAACCGACAGGACCGAAACACCCAATACGACGGCTGCAACGGCGAGGCCGTGCCCGAACGCAAACAGAGTTCCAGCCCATCCGGACAGGCGCGGACGTATCTCGACCATGCGAAACACTATATTATCGATCACGGCGACATGATCAGGGTCGAGCCCATGCCGTACACCTAGCACGAACATCAGGCTCAGTGCTGGCAGCGTGGTGTCGATCAAAGAGCGATCTCCGGCACGAGGTTGCATTGCGCTCGGGAGATGAGACAAAGCTGCATGTTCATTTGTATCGGCATCGCCCCTGCGATCACCGGTGAAACGACGACTAAGATCGCACCGGTAGCGGGCACTTGAACCCATAATCGTTATGTTATAACGTAACATTAGTTCCTTCCATCGCTAAGGTCAATCGCCTGGCAGGCCAGCCGGCTGACGCTGTGATTGCGCATCACGAAAGACCAAAATCTTGTATCGACGAGGCAATGAAGCAGCAGTGCTGATTAAGCCCAAATTCCCCCACTTGTTTGTAAGGTATGGCGTGAAAGCGAGGAGATTGATTGCCAGTACCGGTCTTTCTCTGGCATCGCTGAGCATCGCGACAGCAGCGGCGCAGCCTTTGCGACCTGCAAACATGTCACTATCTCACAGACGACCTGCCACCGCTCGCCCGGTTTCTGTAGCACGGGATGCGCAATCGTTAGCTCCCCCTTCGCCTGCTCAGGACGAGACAATCGAGACAGTGGGGCGTCATCAGCGTTTGCGCGCCACGGTGGCTGTAGGTGGTCGCCTCGGGCTGTCGCTGCAGCACAGCCCGGCAACGATAGACATCATCCAGCGCTCGGTGATGCTCGAGCGCGGCTACACCCACGCGGAAGATGCGGCAGACAGCGCGCCTGGCGTCAGTTCGGGAGGATCTCCAGGTAATCCGGCGCAGCTTCTGATGCGCGGCTTCACCGGCGATCAGATCCTGATGCTGCGCGACGGCATCTACTACGGCCCGACGACGACGGTGAACCGCCCCCAGAACACGTTCAACCTTGAGAGCCTTCAGATCATCAAGGGGCCATCCTCGGTCATCTACGGCCAGGGGGCGGTCGGCGGCACGGTGGACATGACGACGCGCGATTCAGCGCTGGATGCAGCGCACGCAAACGCCCTGGTGTCCTACGGCAGCTTCAACACCTGGAACGCCGGCATCGGTGGCTCGCTGCCGCTGACGAAGACGCTGGCGATCCGCGCCGATTTCAGCCGCACGTCGTCGGACGGTTACGTCAAGGGTGCCGACCCCCATAGCAACGACCTGACGGTTGCCCTGCTCTGGAAGCCGAGCAATACATTCACCGCGCGCCTAGGCATGGACTACCTGACCGATCAGCTCTCAACCTATTACGGCACGCCGCTGGTGCCGACGGCACAGACGGGGGCCCCGGCGCACGGATTGCTGCAGTCCACGCAGGGGCTGGGAGTCGCAAGAGCCTCTCTGTGGCGTTACTACAACGTGCGCGATCCGCGCGCGGCCAGCACCAATGCGACACCGACACTGCGCCTGTCCTGGCAGCCGCGTTCCGATATGGCGTTCACCAACAAATCCTATTTCGTTTACGCCAAGCGGCGCTGGGACAACGCGGAAGCCTACACCTACATAGGCGGGCCGGGTAGCGCGGATGCATCTGGCAATCCGATCGCGCCGGGCAGGATCGGCCGCGATCGGTTCTATGTCTATCAAAACCAGCATCAGGTGGGCGACACGCTCTACGGCCAGTTCGACCAGCATCTGGGATCAATCCGAAACCGTGTTGTAGTGGGCGGAGATGCGTATTATATCCGCTTCATCCGCAACCGAGGCTTTCCGGATGCGAGCTATGCCGACAGCGTTTCGCTCGTCAGCCCCGAGGGTGGGGCGCTGGGCGCCTTTTCTGGTGAGTTACCGTATCGCAAATCGCCTACGACACTGCGGGACGCTGCCGTCTTCTTCGAAGACGTGTTGACGTTTCACGACAATCTGCGCCTTGTCAGCGGCTATCGCTACGACTGGCTCTATCTGGACCGGCAGAATTATGCGCAGAACGGCGCCTTCCTGCCCGGTAGTAGTTTCACGGGGCACTATAACCCGAGCAACTTTCGTATCGGCCCTGTCTGGGATCTGGCGCCCAATCTGAGCCTTTACGGCACATTCACCACGGCCGAAGACCCACCAGGCTCCAGCCTGTTTCTGGCCAATCGCGGTCAGTTCACGCGGCTCGCTCGCACACGCCAAGGCGAGATCGGTCTCAAAGGCAGCTTCTGGCAGGACCGAGTGACAACGACGCTCGCACTGTATGACATCCGCCGCAGCCACATCCTGGTGGCTACCGGCCCTGACACGGTTGCTCAAGGCGGCGCACAGGTCTCGCGCGGCATCGAATTGCAAAGCGACCTGACTCCCATGCACAACTTCAGGATTTCTGGTAACGTCGCCTACACCTATTCGCGCTATCGCAACTTCTTTCCCTATGCGGGCGTGAACGCGTCAAACAATCAGGTGCCGGACGTCCCGTCCGTCACGACCAATCTATGGGGGACCTGGAGCCACGTCGCGGGGCTGCCCGCTGACCTTGGTGCAGGCCTGCGCTATGTCTCGCAGCGAAAGGGGCAATACCCTGACGCTGGATCGCTATGCGCTGGCCAACGTCTTCGCGGCCTGGCACTTTCAGAAGCACGTCACTGTCTATGGCCGGATCGATAATCTGGCGAACAAACATTACATTCAGTGGGCCGATGTCAGCTATCCGAGCGAAGTGCTCCTCGGCGCGCCGCGATCCTTCTCCATCAGCGTGCAGGCCGGCTTCTGACATGAGCGCCTCCATTCCTCGCGAGGAGGCGCTTGCCGCAGCGAGGAAGGCTCCAACCACCGGTCGGACGGCGCGATCATGCCCCCGTGTACCACGCTGGTTCGCGCTGCTGCATCGCTGGCTCGGGATCGGCATGTGCCTGTTCTTCGCCATGTGGTTCACGAGCGGCATCGTCATGATGTTTGTGCCCTATCCATCGCTGGATCCGGCGGCGCGTTATCGTGGTGTCCCTGCGCTCGACATGCGGATGGTCCGACTGGCGCCCGGGGATGCATTGACACGGTTGGGACTGCACAATCAGACAATAGAGCGTTTGATATTGCTTCCAAGACCTGTTGGTGAAGCATCCCGTCACACAGCTATGGATCACCCGACCTATGTCATCTGGTCGTTACATAACAGAGCGCGAGTGATCGACGCCGCGACCGGCGCCATATTGCCTCTACTTGAGGCCGATGGGGCGCGGTTTCAGGCGGAACGGTTTGCGGGCGGTATGGCGCGCACTGTGAACGGCCCGTGTGGGGACGATCAATGGACTGTCGCCCAAGGCTACGACCCCTATCGCCCGCTTTGGCGCGTCGATCTCGCGGACAGCGCGGGCAGCGAAGTTTACGTCTCGGCCATCTCTGGCGAGATCGTTCTGGCCACGACCCGGATGGAACGTATTGCCAATTATGCTGGCTCTGTCGCGCACTGGATCTATCCAACGTTACTGCGACGTTATCCAGGCTTTTGGGCGAATACTGTATGGTGCCTATCAGGGATCGGCGTCGTGCTCGCGCTCAGCGGCATGGTCCTCGGTATTCTGCGCAGCATGATCTCGTTGCGCAACATGCGTCGGCCACGGCTCAGCCCGTTTCTTAGGACCCACCGACTGCACCATCTGCTTGGTCTGTCCGCTGGCCTGTTCCTGACCACCTGGATCGTCAGCGGATGGCTATCAGTGGATCACGGACTGATTTTCCCAACCGGGCAACCGGATGCGGATCAGAGCAAGGCTTATCAGGGAAGATCCTTGGAAGCGGCGGTTGGCGAGATTGCGATCTCGGCGCTGAACCGGATAGCCGGTCCTTCAGCACTTCGCTTTACCTCGGTTGGCGGGATGACCATTGTAGAAGGGAGCGATGCGAGCGGCATACGTACTACATGGAATGCGCATGGAGATCGTCTCGCATTTGTACCTGACGTAACACTTCTTCATGCCGCCGCCGCAGCCTGGCCATTAGCACGTCCAACGCGTGTAGATGCAATCAGCCCAGACGACCTTTATGGACATCTGATCTATCAGGGCCTACCGGAGGGTGCCGTGCGGATGCGCTTGGGCAACATCCATGGACTGCCTGGCAGCACGTGGGTCGACGTGGACCGCACAAGTGGTGCGTTGCTGGATGTGATGGACTGGCGGCGTCGGCTGTATCGTTGGCTGTTCAACGGGTTGCATACGTTCGATGTGCCGGGACTGAGCCATCACGGCGTTCTTCGCCGACTCATCATGGCGCCTATTCTGCTGGCCGGGCTGGCTTTGAGCGTTACGGGTATAATTATTGGCATGAAGCGACTACGCGTCCAGCCCCGTAGGCTGCGCTGATAGACGAGCTACTGGGTTTACCTGAGGCCTGGTTCGTGTGATGCCGGTTGGACGAGAAGCGAATCGACAAGATATGGTATGAGGTTATCTGACGGATTGGGAATCTCACACGATTCAATCTGCGCGGAAAACGCTCTAACACTACTTTGGCAGAAAACATTGGGAAGGGATTCCCTTGACGCCCGATCGCTGATTGATAGGAAACCGGATATGATGAGGGCTGGCGATGGACGGGGATTGGCGAGCGGATCTGGATGCATGGCTTGACCCCAGTTAACGTGACATCACCGCATCTCTTCCACAAGGCGAAAGCTCAAAGGGAAGCGGAAATATAGCCTTACCGCATGAGCGATCAGCTCAAGAGAAAATCGGTGCCGTTTGTAGCTCAAACTGGACGCGCTCATCGACCGCTTTTACCATGCCGCAGTTAATGTGACAGTGCCCCTGCCGTTTCGCGCCCATTTCACCTACTTCCGATAATAAAGATTATTGGCGGTACGTCGACATATTGGGAGGCGATTCCAAGGATCTCTGTCTGGAATGGGGGGGGGCGAGCCGTCGGTCCGCTTTCAGGAGGCGATGGGTCGTAGCTGCCGTCCCGATTGGAATCGTTCATCGGGGAAGTCGAAGCTTTCCTGAAACTCATTCGCAGCGCCCTTGCGGGAACGCTGCTCGCCTGACGTTACTGCCAGTCCTGCAACCATCCCGCACCGGCAAGAAGGTGTATGGCCTCCCTAATCCGATCCGGAGCAGCGGTTTCGAGCGCTGCTACGTCCTCACCCATCAGGGCGCGCATCTGGTGCGGCGCGAACACAAGGTCGATTAACTTCGCCGCCAGCGGAAGCGCGCGCGCCAAGGTGTCGGGTAATACGTCTTGCTGGCCGATAATGGCAGCGGCGACCCGAAGCATTCCGCCTTCGCGTCCGATCCTGTCGGCGAGGCGGGCCAGTTCGGGCATCCTGTGCGCCGTCGACATTACGACGCGCATCAGGGCGATTACCTCGGGCCGAAGCGAGTGCGACAGGATCGATTGCCCCGCCACCATCAGCCGCGCCTCCAGCGGAAGATGCCATGGCACGTCGGTCGCCGGGGCGAGGCCGCGATCGACATTATCCCGGATGACGGCGGCGAACAGTTCCTCCTTATTGGCGTAGCGCGCATAGATGCTTGCCTTGCCCGCTCCAGCCAGCGCCGCGACCTGATCGCAACTGGTCGCGTCAAACCCACGATCGAGGAACAGGCTCGTTGCAGCGTTAAGGATGCGGCGGTCGACCTCTCCGGCCTGCGTGGCCGGTGGACGCCCACCATAACGGCGTGGCCTCTTGCCTGAGGTCGAAGGGAGGATCGTTGACGTCATTCCCATCAGATAGAGCCAACTGCTGTCAATGTGAACTAGACGGACACGTTCAGTTTATATAGATGGTTGGATATGACCAACATCCTCATAGCCGGTGCGGCCGGCGACCTTGGCTATCGCATCAGCACCGCGCTCGTCCGACGCGGTGCGGCGGTATCAGCGCTTATCCGGAAAGGATCGCCACCAGACCGGCTGGCGAAGATCCGCTCGATCGGTGCTACGCCGGTCGAGATCGATTTCGAGGACGCCACGGCGCTGCGCGAGGTCTGCCATGGGGCTGGCTGCGTCGTCTCGGCGCTGAATGGACTGGAACCCACCATCATCGGTGCGCAGGGACGACTGCTGGATGCGGCGGTAGCGGCGGGCGTGCCTCGCTTCATGCCGTCCGATTTCTCGCTAGATTTCACGAAGACGCGCCCTGGCGACAACCGCAACATGGACCTGCGCCGCACCTTCATGGCGCGCGTGGATGCGGCGCCGATCCGCGCCACATCGATCCTGAATGGCGCGTTCGGCGAGCTGCTGACCGGTGAGGCCCCGATCGTCCTGCACAAGCTGCGCCGTATCCTATGCTGGGGTGATCCCGACCAGCTACTCGACTTCACCACCAAAGACGACGTGGCGGACTATGCCGCCGATGCGGCACTCGACGGGCAAGCGCCTCGCTTCCTGCGGATCGCGGGCGACGTGGTGTCGCCCAATGACCTCGCCGCGCTGATGTCCAGACTCAACGGGCGGCGCTGGCGAACATTGCGACCAGGCGGCCTTGGCCTGCTTGGGGGCCTGATCCGCATCACACGCGCGTTGTCGCCAGCGACCGACGTGCCATTTCCGGCCTGGCAGGGGATGCAATACATCCGCGATATGTCGAGCGGGCGCGGCAAGCTGACGCCGCTTGACAACGATCGCTACGGCAAGGCCGCCTGGACGCGCGTCGCCGACATTCTTGCGCTCACCATCTGACAGGCCGTTCGGAGCCACGCCATGACCGATGCCGTCGAGCCGTTCCACCTCGCCGTTCCGCAAGCCGATCTGGATGACCTAGCGCAGCGCCTAACCGACATTCGTTGGCCGGATCCGGGGACGATAGACGATACCAGCCAGGGGCCGCCGCTCATCAAGGTCCGTACGATGGTCGAGCGCTGGCGCGACGGCTATGATTGGCGGGCGTGCGAGGCGCTGCTGAACGGCTGGGGCCAGTACCGCACCACCATCGACGGCCTCGGCATTCATTTCCTGCATATTCGCTCGCCCGAACCCGACGCGCTGCCATTGCTGGTGACGCATGGCTGGCCGGGATCGGTGCTGGAGTTCCGCGATGTGATCGCCCCGCTGACCGATCCTGTGGCGCACGGCGGTGAGGCGTCCGACGCCTTCCACCTCGTCATCCCGACGCTGCCGGGCTTCGGCTTCTCAGACAAGCCGACCGCACCTGGCTGGAATATCGGCCGGATCGCGGGCGCCTGGGTGACGCTGATGAGGCGGCTCGGCTACAATCGCTGGGCGGCGCAGGGTGGCGATTGGGGCGCGGGCGTCACCACGACGCTCGGTTACATGATGCCTCCTGGACTTATCGGCATTCACCTTAACATGGTGTTGTTCCAGCCGACCGACGATGAACGCGCCGGTGCCGATGACGCAGAGCAACGCATGCTCGCGGACGCTCAGCGTTACGATCAGGAATATGCCGGCTATTACAAGCTTCAGAACACGCGACCACAATCCGTCGCCTTCGCGCTCGCGGATTCGCCCGTGGGCCTTGCAGCCTGGGTCTACGCGCTGTTTCAGGACGTGTCGGATAGTGGCGGCGATCCAGAAAAGGTTTTCTCGCTCGACGCCATGCTGGACGACATCATGATGTATTGGCTTCCCAACGCCGGGCCGAGTTCGGCGCGCCTCTATTGGGAGACGGCACAGGCCATGCGAAAGGGCGGATTTTCGACTTCGCCGATGGCGACGCCGGCCGGTATCAGCATGTTCCCCGGCGAACAGGTCCGCTTGTCACGGCGTTGGGCGGAGTCCCGCTTCGCCAACCTGGTCCACTTCGGCGAGCCGGACCGCGGTGGGCACTTCGCCGCGCTGGAGCAGCCGGTACTATTCGTGGGCGAGGTACGCCAGACGTTCCGCTCCCTGCGCTGATCCCCCGTCCCCCAGGCGATTGTTGATCGGGAAAGCGAACCGCACCGGAATCGACAGAGATCAGTTCTCACAGAAGCATGTTGCCACGTCCGCTTTTCGGAGAGGTCATACCACGCTTTGGCGTCTGTGAGGCAGGCGATAGCGGGATAACCGTTCAGATTGAGCAGTGTCGCTGCCGAACCGGATAAGCCGCCATTTGACCATCTTCGGACATGAACAGGGCATCCTCGGCGATGGCCTGCGCGATAAGGAGATGATCGAACGGGTCGCGATGATGCTGCGGGAGCGCCATCAGACCCTGAAGATGGGCGGAATTGATCGCGAGCCAAGTAAACCCGTCCCGTTCAACGGCTTTCAGTATTTGATCCAGATTCCCCTCCAGCTTGCCGATGCGTATTTTTACCGCGATCTCCCACAGCGAAACGACGCTAACAAGGATATCGTGCGCCGGGTCGGCAATCAGATCCCGCGCTTCTAGCCCCAGGCGGTCACTGTCCACCAGCCACCAAAGTAGGGCGTGGGTATCAAGGAGGATCTTCATAGAGGCTGATCGACGCTTTCGAGCATGTCGGTCGGCGTCTGGTCAAAATCGTCGGCCACGCGCAGATGGGCGCGCAGGGAGCCCGGAACCCGCCGAGCCCGCAGGGCCGGGCCCGGCGGCCGCAATTCGGCAACAACCTCGTCATGGGACGTGACGAGGATGACCTGTCCCTGACGGACCTGACGCAGATACGTCGTTAGATTGCCACGGAACTCCCGTACGCCGATTTTCTGCGGTTCGTGACTGACAGCATGGACCATGGATACTCTCCTTTGTGTTATCATATCCTGTACACAAATGGAGCGCATCCATTATCTCGGCATCCCCCTACAGGTCGGTCGCCTCGGAAAGTGCAAGTGCGTCCTCCACGTCGACGCCGAGATAACGTACCGTGCTGTCGAGTTTGGTGTGGCAGAGCAAAATCTGGATTGCCCGGATATTCCCGGTACGCTTGTAAATCAGCGCCACCTTGGTCCGCCGCAGCGAATGCGTGCCATACTCGCCCGCCGACAAGCCAACCGCGGTGACCCATTCGTCGAGCAGGCGTGCGTATTGGCGTGTGCTGAGATGCGCCGAAGCACCCAGGCGGCTGGGAAAGACGAAATCGGTCAGCGTCCCACCGTGATGGTCGAGCGAAATCTTGATGCTTTCTCGGGTTGTCTGGGTGATCTCGAACTGCACCGGGCGCCCCGTCTTTTTCTGAACGCTCAAGGCACGATGACGAACCTGACCGCTGGCGACGATATCGTTGATTTTAAGGGCGACCAGATCGTAGTCGCGCAGTTTACTGTCTATTGCCAGATCGAACAGGGCACGGTCACGGATCCGTTCTTCACGGGCGAGATGAAAGCGGATTGCCCAGACATGCTTCTCTTTAAGCGGACGCTTGGCGCCGACAAAGCGCCCTGCATTCCATGGAAGTGCGGCGCGGAGCGTAGGATGGGGGAAGGACGTGGGCTTTGGCCTGACAGATCTCCAGACGCTGCAGATTGCAGCATCAGGATCAAGCGAGATTAGCGATCGGCTACATCCGGTTTCGGAAACGACGGAAAGCGCTTTCTGCGTCTGCGAAGAGGCGGAAGCTGCCAGCCGGTTGGAGCACATTGGATAAGAGCGACGAGCCTCCGAGGCACGCTTTCCAGCCCGTCCTCCGCCCATCACACCTACTTCCGACAATAAGAAAAACCGGAAGTAGAAAAAGTGGCGGAAGACCGGCAATTTTTGGCGTTCTAGAATCTTATCTCGCTATGCCTTATCGCCTGATCCGAAACATCAGGCTCGAGAAGTTTTCCATGAAGGCCGCAGGCCGCAAAACCGTAGCGGGCAAGCCTGGTAAGGCACTGTGCCGCTCGATGATCAGTTTTCTCTGGAAACGGAGCACGCCGCACCGCCACTCCACCCCACCCGAAGAGCACTGAAGGACAGAGGTAATAAGCTGGTGAGGCTCCACCGTCACGATCTGGCGAGTGACAGAACGGCAAGCCCTCTGCTGGCAGCTTCATTTTGAGGCATATGCAGCGTGCCACCGCTCACTCGAGCTTTCGCGCCTTTAGCCACCAGATAAATTCATCAAGCCAGTAATCGCTTGTCGTCCCCTGCGGGGCAAGGCTAAAGCCATGTCCCCCATGCCCGTAGATATGAAGCTCCGCATCGACCCCGGCCCGACGCCACGCCGTATAGATCTGCACGGCGTCCATTGGCAGCAGTGGGTCGTCGCTGGCCGCGGCGATGAAAGCCGGGGAGGCGTCTGAGGGGATTGGTCCACGAAGTCCGCCATACAGGATGCCAACGAATGCAGGACGCGTTTCTTTGGCACCTATCGACAGATCGACAGCAAGAAACGCCCCTGTCGAGAAACCCAGGAAGCCAATCCGTACAGGATCGATCCCCCAGTCCCTGGCATGCGCTTTCACGAGGAATATTGCTCGTCGCGCATCCTCCAGAGCGTGCGCCTCCCCCGCAAAGGGAGGAACGGGTTCCGTCGAAGCCTCCTTGGCGCGCTTCGTGATCGCCTGCATCTCCCGCAGATGAGTAGCGGGCATGTGCATGCCGGTATCAGGGCTCCTTATCGTGCGATATTTAAGAACCAGTGCGGTATAGCCCCGTTCGGCCAGGGCACATGCAATGTCGACGCCTCCCTGCTGGTAATCGATCCCGACAAATCCCCCACCTGGAGCGACAATCACTGCCGTTCCGTTCGCGTGATTTTTGTCAGGTCTGAACAGCTCGAGAGTGGGCTCACTGACGTTGAAGACGATCGAGTCTGCCATGCCGTCAACCCGGGCAACAGTTTCCGGCACGCCAAGCGTCGGCAATTCGCCTTTACTGTAGAGAGAATATACCTGGCGATCCCCGGCTGCGGGCGTATGGGCAACGCCTAGGGCACAAGGCGAGAAGATTGAGAGTAATGCTGCAGAAACGAGAAAACGGATCTTCCTCATCACAGCCGGACCTTAAGCGTAACATATGCCGATAGCGGCTGGAGCGGGGCGATGACAGGATTGCCCATGTAAGAATAGGGATCCCACGCTTTGCGATTGCCTAGATTTACGATCGAGATACCAAGAGTATATCGATCGAAGGAATAGGCTGCTTGCGCATCGAACACCGCATAGCCGGGAACAGCGATCGTATTGGGCAGTGTCAGCTGGCGGGAGGTATAGGCCGTCATACCTGCGCCGAAGGACAGACCTTTGGCCCATCCGTGGAGGAGGCGGTACCGGGCAGCAACACGGCCGCTGTTCTTGGGAACGCGGGCAATCCGGTCCCCAGGAGAGACGCCGTTGTCACGTGTATCGGTAAAGGCGTAGTTCGCAAGAACCGAAAAGGCCGGGCTTGGCTCCCAGATAAGGTCGGCCTCGAAACCACGCGCGCGTTGACTCCCGCTTTGCACGTAGTAGCCGACATTGGTCATGTCCGGCACGGCCACGTTGTCATGTGTCTGATGAAACAGGGCCAGAGTGCCTGAAAGACCCGTGCCGGGTAAGGCAAGCTTGAGACCAGCTTCTACGTTACGGGATTTTTCCGGTTTGGGAGGTTGCAATCCAAGAAAACCGAACGCTGCGCGAAATGCAGTCGAGTAGCCGGCATAAAGAGCAAGGCCATGCACAATGTCAAAGGTACCCCCGATGCGGGGCGAAACATGGTAATAAGTCTTGTTGTTTGAGACACCAAAGTCGGTTGCCTCCTGGAACTTCAGCGTCGTGAAGCGCAATCCGCCCGTGATATGCAGGCGCCCGTAGCTCGCCTGGTCCTGAACATAGACTGCGTAGGTCTTGTAATGATCATCCGTATAGGAATTGACCGGTAGCTGCGCCACGTAATGCAGGTCATAAACCGGGTGGGCAAGATCAATCGTGCCCAATGGAGTATCGCTCACACCAAATCCCATGGCACTGTAAAAGCTGGTCCAATCGTAATTAAGGCCGCCGAGAAGCTGATGTGTCCCACCCAGCATGTGCAGCTTCGCCGACAGATTGGCATCCAGCGTCGCTTCCTTGACCCGGTTATGCATGAGGATAGGGGAGACGTCATATACGGTCGGTGCGGAGGGGTCTGTGGGAAAGATGTCCGGATCAACGAAGCTCCCATATTCATGGACTGTGTTGCTGTAATAGCGCCCCGTGACTGTGAGTTTGACTGTGTCCGAAAACGCATGGTGCAGCGCCACGAAAGCAGAACGATTGATGTTCTTGGTTAGGGGCTGACCGAGGGGAGAGCCGGGGAAGGCATAGCGATCCAGCTTGCCGGCCAAGGCCATATCCGCTGGGAGACCTGAATATTCGAGGTTGCGTCTGTCGTTATACTGACCGCGCAGCACCAGGTCGGTTTTTGAGTCGATCCGATAGAGGAGGCTGGGCTGCAATGAAAAACGCGCGCCATGAACGCGATCGATATAGCTCTTGTCGCTGAGATACTCGCCCGCGAGACGAAACGACACTCTGGAAGAAAGCCTGAGATTGATATCTCCAGATGGGTTGAGTGTAGTGTAGCTTCCCCCGCGCATCGCGACGTATCCGCCAGTCTTGTCACTTGGCAGCTCGGACTCAATGTTGATGACGCCACCAAGAGGCGTCCCCAGGCCACCACCATACAACGTGGCATTGGGCCCTTTCAGGACATCGATACGGTCGACGCCGACCAGCGCCGTTGGGGCGAAAGCCTGCTGATTGCCTGCAAACAGGGGCAGCCCGTCGAGATAGACCTCCGCGGGGAAGCCGCGAATGATCGGCGGGATGAACAGAATGCCATCTGTCCGTGTGGGGGTTATGCCAGAGACATTCACGAGTGCCGCGCTCAGGGAGTGACTGTCCTGCTCCTGTATCAGCGTACGCGTAATGACCTGAACGGACTGAGGCACCTGTATGAGCGGCGTATTGGTACGCGTCGCCGCTGATGATATCGGCGCGGCATAGGTTTGACGCTGTCCGGTCACAGTTATTGTTTCGCCAGACCAGTTCGAGGTCGGCGTTTGTTCGGCCGTGTTATCCTGTTTCTTGCGGAGAACAGTTTTGGCCGGCTGATTTATGGCCTGATCGGATGCGAAGGCGGATGGGTAACATGTAAGAGCGGCAAATGCGCAGCCGCAAGCAAGCTTCCATGCATTGGCTGCACGGATAGATGATATGTCCACGGGGGGAATTCCGGATCCAGGATACTGGGCACGACAACACGGTGACTTAGCGCATCGGAGGCACTGAATTCAAAGTGTCGTAGCTGAAGGCAGGATCAGAAGCCCAGGGGCGGGCCGGTAGGCGGCGGTAATCCGGCAAGGCGCAGGACGGGCGGTGCACGCGACGGAGGCAGAACATAAGCCGCCTGATAGATCAGCGCGACAATCAGCAGAACAATGATAACCGGGCCAAGGATAACGCTTGCCAGATGAAGCAGGGGGCATAATGCACAATAGCCCCCGTCATGGTGATGATGACGGTCGGGGGATCCTGATGGCGCGTCGGTCATGCCCAACATGTCCATGCCCGGCATATCGTCACAGGCTGACATGGCTTGCCCGTCGTCCGGATGGAAGCCAATGTCGAGACCGGTCAGACGCTCAAGGGTTTGACGGGGCATCTCGCCCTGCCGAGCCTGGCTCTGTATCGTCAGTTGCCCAAGCAAACCGACAAGTATGAGCAGGACAAGGAATCCTCTCAGCCATATACTCGGCGACCTGTCAGTCCGGTGGGTACTGCGATATGCCAAATGCCTGCTTCGTCGGGCTGAGGTTTGAGACGCCAAAAAAACACCGCTCTGGGCATCTTGTAAAGAAAAGGATTGCTCCGCTTGCATTCGAGCGTTGCTAGTGTCTGCTGCGTGCGTCAGCGGACAAAAGCAGTTCACATTGCGGCAGTCCTTTGAAAAGGGTTCTTTCGATCTCATTCAGTGCCGTTTTCGGCGCATCCACCCTACTTCCGATAATATAATTTATCGGAAGTAGGGGGTGGGGGAGGGGGCTGAAAACAAGAAAAGGTGCTGTCTGAACTTAAGGTCTTTTTAGCGTAAATCGAATCTCTTACCTTTGCGAATGTAAAGACGTATAATCCTCCTGGATTCGAGGGGATAAAAGGCCATGGCGTTCATCAATCTGCGCATTGACGAGGCTTTGAAAAATGCTGCTTACCAGCGCCTCTCAGATCTGGGGATCACACCCTCGGATCTGATCCGCCAGACCTTTGAATACGTCGTCGAGACCGGAAAACTACCGGTCCAGCGCGTCATCCTGTCGAATGATGATCGCGATCTCCTGGCTCTCGTGCGTGAGCGCCTTACCTCGCCCCAGGGGTTGATTGCTGTCAGTCTGGATGACCTGTGACGCGCTATGCACTCCATTTCGATCCACGCGCTAAGCGCGAATGGGACGCTCTGGACGGAAGCATCAAAGCGCAGTTCAAGAAGGTCCTGGCACGACGCCTTGAAGATCCACTCATCCTCTCAGCCCGTCTCACAGCTGACCTTCGAGACTGCTAACAAAATCAAGCTGCGCGATGCCGGATATCGACTCGTCTGCAGGGTCGATGACGGCAAGATCCTGATCCTTATCATCGCTATAAGTCGACGCGACGTGGAGGCGATATATCGGAACGCTGCGAGGCGCTCTTGAGCAGTCGGCAGAACCCACCCCACTCTCCTGGCGACAGGCTCTACACCGCGCTTACCCGGGTCGCTGTCTCCTTGGGGCGAATAGACCAGCGTCTCCATAACCACCCTTTGCTCCCAGCCATCCTGTTTCGTGAGCGGCTCGAGGCGGCACGAATCTGTGCGGGAGTGGACGGTTATGTCATCAATCCATGGCATCTCGCCGCCGAACTGGAGGGCTTGCGCCCGACGCTGGCAGGCAGGGATGTTACCGATCGTGGGGCGTTCGTAGATAATGCGAAAATCGCCTTCGAGCAGTATCAGTGGCTCGCACGACCGACACCAACTCAGAAATTACATGTCCAAAAGGCCGCTGAGCTTCTACAGTCCGAGGCTGCAACCGTAGGGCCGCTTCTTGGAGCCGCCCGGGCTTTTCATCGCTGGATCGATGACGGAAACGGCCGCTCGCCCATGCGCGGCGCTCTTGTCTCTTTCTGGCAGGAAACACAGCTTTTGCACGTTAGCCTTCCCCTTACAGGGGCACGAGCCTTCGCATCCGGCACATGCTGGGAGCGCTCGGTGTGGATCCCCAGTTTTCTGAACGCTCTGGCCGACGAGGCAGAAGGTATCCATGCGCGTATCACCGGGATCGAGCGTCAGTGGCATCATGCAAAAGCCCATAGCGGAGCTCGCCGGTGCAATTCCCGAGCGGGAACTGCAATCGATCTGATTGCAGCCTTTCCCTTGCTATCCGCCACACGGCTCGCCCGCCTGCTCGGTGTTTCCGTGAAATCCGCCTGTCTCCTGCTTGAACGCTTCCTTGCAGAAGGTCTCGTTGTCGAAGTCACTCACCGCGCGGCGCGGCGGCTTTTCGCCCTCAAGGGGTTTGAACCCTTACGTGAAGTGGTTCGCCCTCCAAAATGTGCCGTAGCTGGACGCAAACGAGGGCGGCCACGTCGCAATGAGGGGAGGGTGTCAACGGACCTCGCAGAGGAAAGAAAAGACGCACAACCAATATCCGCGCCCCTCGGGCAGCTGACGATCGACTACACAGCCCTTGAGGAGGCAATCACCCTGACAGATGCCGCGATCGCGCGGATACATTGTTTTTTGTTAAAGAGGCCATAATCAGATTTCTTGGACGCAGCGCCCGTCGATTCGCGACGTGCGATCCAGATGGAGGGCTCGAAGAACCATTGATTGATTCTCCTTGCGCCTGATTTCAGGTTTCTGGCGTGTTGATTGCTGGTTCCCGATCCTGATTTCTGCCCTGCATTTTAAGCAGAGAGAGGGTTGCATACTCTGGATTACTATACGTCGGCATTAACACGCTCCAAGAGGAGAAAGCGGCGCATATTATAGACGATATCGGCCAGCCCGATCCTCATGGTGGCTCGAACGATGCCGACTGTCTGGATGAACAATCCCGTCTGTGATTTCTGATCGGCAAAGACATGCTCGACACACGAGCGGATAACGCACTTTCCTGCGTTGGATCTCCGAATATGTCGTGGCATAGGCTTGAGGTGCGGTTTTTTCCTGTGAACCTTCGAGACAAAGCCCTACCTCTCCATGAAGTCTCCATTGGCCTTTGAGCGATAGGCTGTGCCGGCCCAGACCGCTGAGGCCGTAGTGGTTTTATTCAGCAGGCCTTCGCGCAATCTGGCACCATCACTGGCGGCGGCATCCGTCGTCTTCCATTTTCGGCTCAGCCGAAATTTCCAGTCGTATGATCACTTGACGTGCTCCCTTTTTTGTATCCGCTCAAAAGGAGAGTTCCCTGCTTTTATGGGCTGATGGTGATGTGATGGCAACGCTCCTGGGGGCATGCCCCCAGGAGCGTTGCCTGGCGATCTGATCGGGTGTCTTGCCACAGAGCTGCGAGTGTGGGCGCACGGTGTTGTAGTCGTGCTGCCAGGCGGCAAGAACATCCCGGGCGTGTGCCAGCGACGTGAACAAGGTCTCGTTGAGGCATTCGTCCCGTAACCTGCCGTTGAAGCTCTCGACGAAGCCGTTCTGCTGCGGCTTTCCGGGGGCGATATAGTGCCACTCGAGCGCTGTCGTATCGGTCCACTTCAGAATGGCGTGTGACGTGAACTCCGTCCCGTTGTCGCTGACAATCATGAGGGGTTTGCCATGACGCTTGATCAGCACAGTCAATTCCCGCGCGACCCGTCCGCCGGACAAGGACGTATCGGCCACCAGACAAAGGCATTCCCGGCTGAAATCGTCGATGACAGCCAGAATGCGGAACCGACGACCGCAGATCGGAGCATCTGAAACAAAATCCAGGCTCCAGCGCTAACCGGTGGCCTGTGGAAGCGTCATCGGCGCCCGTGTCCCCTGTGCCCGTTTCCGACCGCCTCTTGCACAGACTTTCAGGCCTTCTTCCCGATAGATCCGCAACAGTTTCTTGTGGTTGGGAGCAAGGCCATCCCGCGCCAGAAGACAACCCAGTCGGCGATAGCCAAACCGGCGACGCTCGGCCGCCAGTTCGCGCAGACGTCGGCGCAGGGCCGCATCGTCAGGCCGCTTCGAGGCATAGCGAAAAACGCGGCGAGCCACGCCCACCAGTCCGCACGCACGTCGCTCGCTCAGGGCGAAAATTTCCCGGATGTGTCGGACCGCTTGCCGTTTGTCGGCAGGCGTCACCACTTTTTTCCTACGATTTCCTTCAGCGCCGCGTTGTCCAGCATGGCATCCGCCAGAAATCGTTTGAGGCGACCGTTCTCATCCTCCAGCGTCCTGAGCCGTTTCGCCTCAGAAACCTCAAGCCCGCCGTAACGGGTCTTCCATTTGTAAAACGTCGCATCGCTGATCCCATGCTTGCGGCACAGATCCGCAACCTTCAGGCCTGCTTCTTGCTCCTTCAGGATGCCTATGATCTGCTCTTCCGAAAATCGACTGCGCTTCATTCGTCCGTATCCTTCTCGATCGGACTCTACTTCAAAACGGTCACATTCCCCGGAAGCACGTCACACTGACAAGCACAAATCCTATGGAGTTGCGAGACGCAGACTTCGTCTCTCAATCCGGCATCTCTCGCATAAGGGTCTGGACAACCGGGCGGAGAACAGTCATCTTTCCTTGCGAAAACGCGAACGCATCATGCAGAAGTTCCATTCACCGGGCGGATGTCAGCGCTTCGTGTCCGCCTTCTCAGCCATCCGAAATCTCTTCGTCCCTCCCGCTTCCAGCGACAATGCACTCGCCCGGCACATCCACCGTGTCCGCGCTCTCGCTCAGTGGAAACACGTCACCGCCCCGGGGCGCCTGAAACCGCCAGAACAGCACATTGTGCAAACGCTCAAAGTTAACGTGACAGTACCCCTCAGAGGCGCGGCTTTGATGCGGCGCGGATCATCTCCCTGCCTATACGGCCGCGGTTGGGGCCATATTTCAGCTTTAGCAGATTTTCCGAGGTGGCCGTAACTTACCGACGCTCCTGAAACCAGAGATCAACCACTGATCTAGCCTGCGGAGCCGCACTTCGAAATTTTCCGTAAGGCCCGGCGCACTTAGTTCATCGCACGCATCTTCCGGAACAGAGCCACCATGTGACCAGCCGGATCCTCGCCCGCGAGCGTCTTGTAAAACCCCCCACCCACTGCTGCCGTGGCACTGCCGCGCGCAAACATCGCAGCCTCATACACCGCGAGGGCCGCCTCCACGTTGTCCTTTTGGGCCGCCAGTGCCAGCCCAAGCTCGGCACCGTCCAGCATCGCCAAATTAGCGCCGTCCCCGTTTGGGACCGTGACGTGTGCCGCATCTCCCAGCAACGTCACACCAGGTACGCGCGCCCAGCGATGCCTGGTCGGCAGTGTATAGAACAGACGTAAGACCGGCGGGAGATCACTGTCGACGACCAGGGCTCGCAGCGCCGGCGCCCATCCGTCGAACTCCAGCGCGATCCGTGCCGCTGATGCAGCCGGATTGCCAAAATCGACCGTGTCGAACCAGTCCAACGGCTTGTTAAGCAGGATATAGGCATGCAGCGTGTCGCCACGTTCGCGATGCGCCATAATCGCGCGGCCAGTCACGGGCGCGCTCATGGCACCCCCGCCGACAGCTGTTGCTGTCGCTTGATGGCGCGTGTCGGCCTCGAACAGCCAGGTCTCGACGCAGGCCGTGCCTGTATAGACGGGTAAGGCGTCAGACAGGAGCGGGCGCACTCGCGACCATGCGCCGTCTGCACCAACCAGCAGGCTTGTGGTCGCGCTCGCGCCGTTGGTGAATATCATCTCATGCTGACCTGGGCCTGACGAGCGGACGTCCCGTAATTTGTGCCCCCAGCGGACTATTCCGGGCGGAAGCGCGTCGAGCAGCATCTGTCGCAACTCACCGCGTTGAACCTCGGGTCGATCGCCGGTGCCGTCATCGGGCAGGTCGAGCAAGACGCGCCCGTCCGGCGATAGGATCCGATGCGCCTGACGTCCCTCGAGGATCAGCGCCTGAAACGCTTCGGTCAGTCCCGCTGCGCGCAGGGCGACTTGACCATCCTGCGCATGGATATCGAGCATCCCTCCCTGCGCCCGGGCGGTCGGGGATTGATCGGCCTCATACACGACGCACTCAAGGCCGTGCAGATGCAGGATACGGGCGAGAACGAGGCCGCCCAAACCCGCACCGATAATCGAGATTGAAGGCGTCATATCGCTCTCCTAGTTGCATTAGAACGGCGTTCCATTTTTGGTTCTTGGAACATCGTTCTATTTCTGTCAAGATAACATCATGATCCGAACCGCCCCATCCACCGATCGACGCAGCGATGCCCTTAGCCGCGACCGCATTATCCATGCAGCCATCAAAATCCTCGATGCACAGGGCGAGCGTGCTCTGACCTTCCGCGCTCTGGCCGCCCGCCTCTCGACCGGAGCCGGCGCGATCTACTGGCACATTGCCGACAAGGACGCGCTCTTGGCCGCGGCATCGGATCGTATCGTGGGTCTGGCGCTTGCGACGGTCCGCGAGAGGCCGGATCCCTGTGACGCCATTCGCGCCCATGCCCTAGCCTTATTCGACGCGTTGGAGGCCCATCCTTGGGTCGGCACGTCCCTGTCACTCGACCCGCAACAGGCCGCGATGATACAATTCCTCGAGCGGATCGGGGGGTGTCTGATGGCACTCGGCGTGCCGGTGGCCGCACGTTTCGACGCATGGTCGGCATGCGTGAACTATATTCTCGGCGTGGCGGGGCAGAATGCCGTCCATGCCCGCGGTCAACCCCCAGAGGCAGATCGCGACGCCACTTTGCGGACAGTCGCAGAATGCTGGAAACAGCTCGATCCGACGACCCATCCGTTTCTGAATGAAGCGGCGGTACGTTTCCCTGAGCATGATGATCGCGCTCAGTTCCTGGCGGGTATAAATCTGATCCTTACGGGGCTTGAGCAGACGCGATTGAAAGAACAAGGGCCATGAAGGGCGAGAAGCCGACTGGATGGTGGAATTACCAGTAAGCGAGCCAAACACGCATAATCTTGCACGTTCTCGATCCAGCTAAATGGGAAAAGTTTAAAAGTGGTTTATGAGGGTTTTGCCTCGCGCAGGGATTGGTGGAGACATCCGGTTGTAATTGTTTGACCCTTGAGGCAGGCTGACCGCTCCCCCCCCCATTCCGGATAAGGATTTCCGGTGTGGCTACCTATGCGCCGACCTACTTCCGTTTCTTTATATTATGCTAAATTTTACATTCTACATGATAGCGCCCTAGACGCTGTTTCTACCACAGCAAGAAGCCTCGTTTCGCCCCATCCTTCACGCGCAGCGGCCGACAGGCCAAGCAGGGATGCGGCAATATAGTCCGCGATGCGGTCAGGTGCGTCGCTATCGGCCTGTACGAGAAATGCCCGTACCTTCTCACGGTTCTCTGCTGCGACCCTAGCGGCTGCCATACTCCAGTCCGAGTTTCCGGATTTTGCGTGCTCCAGTATCAGACAACCGCGACGCTGCGGATGAGCGGCATAAGCGCGGGCTGCAGCCCGTAGCAAGTCATCAAGCGCACGCGGAGGCGATGCTCCCGCGATCAGGTATTTATCTAACGGCACCACGGTGGCTGAGTAGAGTCGTAGCGTCTCCTTGAAGAACGCAGCTTTACTGGCGAATGCGGCGTAGAAGCTCGGCGGCGTGATTCCGATCGCCTCGGTCAGCGCAGCCACGCTTACATTTTCATAGCCATGCTCGTGGAACACATTCTGTCCAGTCGCGATCGCCGCCTCAAGCGCGAACTCTCGAGGGCGGCCACGCGACCGTTTATTTTCTTTAGTAACCATTACAAAATCTTGTTGCCTTTTGCGACCCTATTTCTGTAGTGCACATTCATAGAAATAGCCATACCTCAAAATCTCCTTGCCCAAAGGTGGGCAGCAAACCGAAATTATGGATGCTCATGCCGCCTCACTCGACGCAAACCGATCTTCAAACTCGGTCTGCAACAAGCCTCGGTCTGCCGACTGCGGCGCTTTCTGGGCTTGCTGTCTGCGGCTTTCTATGTATCGTGACGGAGACGCTTCCTGCTGGCTTATTACCGCAAATCGCGAGCGGCCTGCGGATTTCCGAGGCAATCGCCGGACAGCTCGTCGCCGTCTATGCGCTGGGTTCTCTGTTGGCGGCGATCCCGCTTACTAGCTTGTCTCAAGGTCTTCGCAGACGTCCTGTACTTCTGGCGACGATCGCCTGCCTTGTCATAGGTAACCTACTGACGGCGTGGGCAGGATCGTTGGCGGTGGTATTAGTTGCGCGCTTCGTGGCCGGATGCGCTGCGGGGCTTACGTGGGGAATTCTTGCGGGCTACACTCGCAGCATTGTTCGTCCAGATCAGACCGGGCCAGCCATGGCACTCGCTATGGTCGGAGTGCCACTTGCGCTTTCACTGGGCGTTCCTCTTGGCACCCTCCTTGGCGGATTAGTGGGGTGGCGAGGATCGTTCGTAACTCTTTCCGCTCTCAGTGTCCTGTTGATCGGTTGGATCATCATAAAAGTGCCCGATGCTTCTGGTCGCTCGGGGGATGAACGTCCCTCGCTACGGCATGTCATTACTACACCGGGTGTTGCGCCGATCCTGTTCGTCGTCCTAACTTGGATGACAGCTCACAACATCCTTTACACATACATTGCGCCGATTGCGTCAGCTGCGGCCGTTCAGGTGGATCTTGTTCTGCTGATATTTGGCGTCAGTTCTCTTGCCGGGATCTGGATCGTCGGCCGCTTGGTGGATCGCATGCTGCGCAGGCTCACGCTTTGTGCGATTGGCTCGTTCGCGGTCGTCACGATCCTCATGACAATTGTTGGCGAACAGGGGTTTATCGTCTGTTTAGCGGCCAGCTTCTGGGGTCTCGGGTTCGGTGGTGCCGGAGCTTTGATGCAGACTGCATCAGCAGACGCCGCGGGCGATGGTGTGGATCTGGCACAGGCCATGGTGACCACGGTGTGGAACCTGGCGATCGCTACCGGAGGAGTAATTGGCGGGACTCTCCTCATGACCGAAGGAACAAATCTGCTTCCGCCTGCTGTCGCTGCGCTCGCGGGGCTTGCCTTTCTGATTGCACTGGTCGCTCGACGTTTCGCCTTCCCACCCAGTCGCCGCCCTCCTTCAGGTCAATAGGCCCAGAATTGGTGATGTCACGTCAACTGCGGCATGGATTGACGGTGCCATTCGAATCACGGTGCGCGATAATGGCAGTGGCATCGACGCAGCCCAACACGAGCGTATTTTCGAGCCTTTCGTTTCTTTTAAGGCAAGCGGAAACGGGATCGGCCTAGGCCTCGCACGGCAAATCGTGCGCGGCCTAGGGGGGACGCTCACTCTCGAAGAAGAAACGGCGCTCGGACCATGGACGACAGGGTTATGCTTCCGACTGTAAAAACGGTTAGGATACTTTCTATGTCCTGGGTGTGGGTCGGACTGGCGCGTTTTTCCTGTCGCAGGCCCGGCTTGCGGCCCCGCGCGGCGAGGACGGGACAAAACAATGAGACGACATGGGCCGCGAGCGTCATGCTCTGGTCGACACCGACGGTCGCACCCTAGAAATATTTCTCCATCCGGTCTCCGCCAATCCCGGGGCGGTTCAGAGCGCCACCCGTAACAGGCAACGACGGAGACAACATAGTAAGGGCCGTTACGACGCATTGGAACGAGCTGGTCAGCAGTCATAAGTGGAAATGTTTGCGTCCAGCGCCATGTTTAGGCATCGTGCCCTTGTCTTAAGATTTCCTCATACTTTGTAAGGCTATATGCCCTATTCTTCTGTCCGGCACCGTATAAAGGGTGCAGCCCTCCTGATCGTGACCTACTTTGTTATCCAATCGATCATCGTGGTGGCTCACGAGCATGCCCACAGCGGTGCCGCATGGCTTCTCGGCTACACATCGACCCCATTTACCGTCGTATGGGGTAACCCGATCACAATCATGGGCTGGGATGAAGGCGTTCCCTATGACGATCTGTTTCATTCTCGTGGTTGTACAGCAGAAGCCATTATCGGCGGCGTGCCACTATTGATGCACGTGATGTTGGTCGCTGTAAGCCTGCTTTATCTGTGGAAACGAGCCGCACGCATGCAGGCAAGCGTGTTTTTTACATGGTATCTTGTGGCTGTCATGAACCTTGCAGAGCTGGTAGCCTATATATTCATGCGACCGTTCATCCCGAACGGAGATACAGGGCGGTTCAACGAGGGGTTCGATATTTCACCATGGCCGCTCTTCTTTGTAGGGTCAGCGTTTATTTTTGCGTCCATGTGGATACTGGCGCGTCGCATTGCTCCACAAATCGATTTGAAGACGGACGGCAGCCTACTTGAGCACAAGGCAATCACTTGGTCTGCAGGGTTTGTCATGTTCTTATGGAGTAGCGGGCTACGGATGATATGGCTTTATCCAGATCCGCAATGGAAGACGGGCTTGATCGGGGTTGTCGGTTTCGCAGTCTGGGTCCTGCTTGACAGAGGTGGCCCCGGCTTTTCGGACAGGGGGTCAAGCTATAGACTTGTCTGAGAGAGGACGGGTTTATGGGTAAGGTTGCACGGAAGAGGTATTCGGGCGAGTTCAAGTCACGGGTTGCACTGGAGGCGATCCGGGGCGAGCAGACACTGGCGGAACTGGCATCGAAACACGGTGTGCATCAGACAATAATTGCCCAGTGGAAGCGCCAGGCAGTTGAGGGCATGGCGGGGATTTTCTCTGGCAAGGCGATACCGGAGACGGCAGCCAGTCCTCCCGATGTGGAGAAGCTTCACGCCAAGATCGGGCAGCTTCTGGTGGAACGGGATTTTTTACGGGATGCCTCTGTGCGGTTGGGCGTGCTCAGAGGCGACAAATGATTGATTTGAAGCGGCCTCGGCTTTCCGTGGTGCGGCAGTGCACGCTGCTGCAGCTGAACCGGTCTGGCGTCTACTATCGGCCTGCGCCAGAGAGCGAGGCGAATCTGAAACTGATGCGGCTAATCGACGCGCAGTTTCTGGAGACGCCGTATTACGGGTCGCGGCAGATGACCCGGCACCTTCGCAGGCTCGGTCATGATGTCGGGCGCAAGCGTGCCCGCCGGCTCATGGCGACGATGGGGCTCCGAGTGATCTACCAGAAACCACGCACGACCGTGCCGCATTCGGCGCATCGGAAATATCCCTATCTGCTGCGGGATCTGGTGGTCGACCGCCCCAATCAGGTCTGGTGCTCGGACATCACCTACATCTCGATGCGGAAGAGCTTTCTCTACCTCGTGGCGATCATGGACTGGGCGACGCGCAAGGTGCTGTCCTGGCGGCCGTCGAACACGATGGACGCCGGGTTCTGCGTCGAGGCGCTGCAGGAGGCCCTGATCCGTTATGGCGCACCGGAGATCTTCAACACGGATCAGGGCTCGCAATTCACGACGCCCCGGTTCACGGAAGCGCTTGAGAAACGCCAGATCAGCATTAGCATGGACGGACGCGGCCGGTGGCTCGACAACGTCTTTATCGAGCGCCTTTGGCGGTCGCTCCAATACGAATGCGTTTACCTGCATGCGTTTGAGACCGGATCGGAACTGCGGACAGGCCTTGCGGCATGGATCGGCCATTACAACGGGAAGCGGCCGCATTCGGCGCTGGCTGGACGAACGCCCGACGAGGCATATCATGACACGCCGACGCCATTAGGTCCGGGGTTAACCCCGGACCTAATGGCCAACAGCAACGCCGTCAAAATGGCGGCATGACAACAACTGGCTGTAGCTTGTCAGGCCCAAAAAACTGTCCGAAGGGAGGGGGCCACCTCTGCTTCGTGAGGCATAGCGAAACGGGAAGAAGCGTTAGCCCTGTTCCGCAGAGTTGTTTTGAACCGCATCAGCGAAACGGCGCATCAGCCGGGCAAGATCGGCCATATCTTGCTCCTCCCAATCAACGAAGATCGCGCGCGCCATTGCCTCGCGTGCCACATCTATTTTGTCGGTCAGGGCCTTGCCGCTGGTGGTGATGACCGCTTCGCGCACACGCCCGTCTGTCGCGGTCGGTCGGCGTTCCACGAAGCCGAGGTCTTCCAGCTTGGTCACCTGACGGCTTACCGTCGTGTAGTCCCGTCCTACCCGATCGGCGAGGTCGACGATGCCGATCGGCCCAAGTCGTTCCACCATCACCAGCAGGGGAAACAGCGCACGATCGAGTGCGATCCCCGCCTCGCGAACCATCGCCGCGTCGCGCTGCGGTCGGTTCATCACGCTGACAATGTCGATCAGTGCGCCATGCAAGTCGCGAAGCAGCCGCGATTTATGTGTATTATGCACTTTGTTTGTTGACTCCAGCATGCTTGTTAATGTATGTGCGTATTACACATATGGAGCATGGTATGGTAAACAGTTTTGCAGCGGATGTGCTCATCTGCGGCGCAGGAGCGGCTGGCCTGACACTAGCGATCGACCTCGCTCGGCGCGGTGTTTCGTTCCGACTGATCGAGAAACTGGACGATCCCTTCCGCGGTTCGCGCGGCAAGGGTATTCAGCCCCGCACGCAGGAGGTATTCGAGGACCTTGGCATTCTCGACCGTATCGTGGCGGCAGGGGGCTTCTATCCCAAGCAACGCGAATACGCGGACGACGGCAGCTTTACCGATGCCAATGTGGTAGAGGCGAAGCCCGCAACGTCAGCGGAGCCCTATCACCTGCCGCTGATGGTGCCCCAGTTTCTCACCGAACGCGTGATGCGGGAGCGGCTGACGGAATTGGGACGCGGCCCCGAGTTTGGCTGCGAACTGCTCAGCTTCACGCAAGATGACAACGCGGTGACCGCGCGGATCGCGACCAAGGCCGGAGAGGAGACGGTCCGCGTTCGTTACCTGGTCGGTGCGGACGGCGGACGCTCTTGCGTTCGCCACGCTTTAAACATCGGCTTTCCGGGCAAGACGCTGGGCGTACGCGCCGTCGTCGCTGATGTGGTGCTCTCCGGCCTGTCACGCGACGTGTGGCACCGCTTCGGCGAAGGCGACATGCAGCGCCAGATTTCCGCCTGCCCGCTTGCTGGCACAGACCTCTTCCAAGTTCAAGGACCGATCCCGCTGGAAGGCGACATCGACCTTTCAGCCACTGGGCTCACTGCGCTGCTGCGCGAGCGAACCGGGCGGGACGATCTCCTCGTCAATTTGGTATCCTGGGCGTCCGCCTTCCACATGAACGCGCGCCTTGCCGATCGCTACCGGGTCGGCCGTGTCTTTCTCATCGGCGATGCCGTACATACCCACCCCCCGACCGGCGGGCAGGGTCTGAACACCAGTGTGCAGGATGCTTACAATCTAGGATGGAAGCTCGACGCGGTTCTGCACGGCGCTCCCGATGGGCTGCTCGACACTTACGAGGCTGAACGCCGCCCCGTCGCCCAGGCCATGCTTGGCCTCGCGACCAGCCTGCTCGAAGCCATGAAGCGCGGCCAGATGCGGCGCGGGCGCGACGTACATCAGCTCGATATCGGCTATCCCGAATCCTCCCTGGCTGTGGAAGCGCCTGAGCGGAATGGCGTCCTGCTCGCCGGCGACCGCGCGCCCGATGCACGCGTCCGGGGTGCGGCCGGGCAGCCGCAGCGGTTATTCGACCTGTTCAAAGGTTCCCACTGGACGCTACTGATCTATGCCGGTGCTTTCATGGCAACGCGTCCGGGGCTGCACGTCCATACCATCGGCCAGCGCGGCGACCTTGCGGACGATGCCGGACAGTTCCGGGCTGCCTATGGCGTCAAAGCCGGCGATCGGGTGCTGGTGCGACCGGACGGCTATGTCGGGGCAATCGTCTCCGCTGACGAGGATGCAGTATTGGACTCCTACCTCAAACAGGTGGGTGTGCCCGGGGAAGTCGGTGCCTGAGCCCCTCGCTGTTGCACTTTGGCTATCCCACCTACGAGAAATGAGAGGCGACCCCGGTTTTTCAGACGGGGGCTTAAGCTATAGGCCGGCCTGAGAGAGGACGGGTTTATGGAAGGTTACGCGGAAGAGGTATTCGGGCGAGTTCAAGTCGTGGGTCGCACTGGAGGCGACGGCCAGTCCGGTTGATGTGGAGAAGCTTCGCGCGAAGATTGGCCCATTGATGGTGGGACAGGATTTTTTGCGGGATGCCTCTGCTCGGTCGGGCGTCTATTATCGGCCCGTGTCGGAGAGCGACGCGTACCTCGCGCTGATGTTCTCGATTGATGTGTAGTTTCCGGAGTCAGTTTATTATGGGTCGCAGCAGATGACTCAGCATCTTAGGCGACTTGGCCATGATGTCGGGCGCAAGCGTTTCCGTCGGCTCATCGCGACGATGGGGCTGCATACGATCTATCATTCATAATGTGTTTCAACCACATCAAGGCAGGTCTGTAATGAAATTATTGCGAAGCCGATTACTTGTCCTCAGTATGGCAGCGTTCGTAACTCCATCGGCAGGGATGGCCCAAGATGTTTTCCCGCTTTCCGTTAGGGCTACGGGCATTGAGACTATCAAAGCTACGGTTGGCGGAGAGGAAGGGACGTACCTTTTCGACAGTGGAATAGGGACATCTGGGGTGATACCCGCCGTAGCTGCTGCGATCGGTTGCAAACCATGGAGCAAGATAACTGGCTTTCGCGCTACTGGCGAACGTCTCGACCTGCCGCGTTGCAACAGCAGCTCGGTCAAGATCGGCGCTTTCACAAGAATGTTGCCACAGTTGTCGGTCTTCGACCTAGGGCACTTCATGGGCACTGCATCAACCGGGCTTGCTGGTGCGATCGGTTTGGATGTCTTCGTAGGCCGCACGGTGACCCTAGACGTGGCAAACCATCAGCTTATCATTGAGGACGCAACTAGTGCGGCAGCGATCAGGAAGATAGCGATTGAGGTACCAATACGGCTCGTTCGCGCAGCGGAAGGCGCCGCGCTAACCGTTAACATAGGCGTGCCAACATCATCAGGCATGGCGTGGATGGAACTGGATACTGGCAACTATGGCCCGTCTATGATCGATCAATCAATCGCCAATCTGTTCGGACTCAAACCTTCCTATATCGGGATTCAGCAATGGAAGGTAGCGCTAGGACCCAAGCTAAATTTCTCAGGCCCCGTCGTCGTCAAAGACCTGATCCTCGACGGAAATCTCGGCCGCGATGTTTTGCGTCACTGGCAGGTCACATTGGACCTTGCCAACGGTCGTGGTTGGATCAAGATTATCCGGTAACAGGGTAATTTCACGTTAAGCTTGGCATGATAAAGGCGAACGATGAGCTAAGTAACAAACGGCATCGATTTCCTTGTGTACTGATAGCCCATGCAGTCTGGCTATATTTCCGCTTCCCCTGGATCTTTCGTTTCGTGGAAAAGATGATTTTCGAGCGGGGCATTATCGTCTCGTAAAAGACAATCCGTCGATGGGGCCTGAAGTTCGGTGCGGCCCACGCCCGATCCCTGCGAAGCAAGAAGGCTCGGCTTGGTGATTTCTGGCATCTGGACGAAGCGTGGATCGTGATCCGCGGTTAGCCTCACGAGCTGCGGTGGGCCGTCGATCAGGACGGCTATGTTCTCGATGAGATCCTGCAGACCCGTCGGAACACCAAATTCGCCAGGCGTTTGTTGACCCGGCTTCTCAAATGGCAGGGTTTGCGCCCCAGTCGTATAATTACCGACAAGCTGAAATCCTACGAGGCTACCAGATGTAAAATGCGTATCTCGACACGCCATCTTTCGCACAAGGGACTGAGCAACAGGGCAGAGAACAGTCATCAGCCCCTGCGAAAACGTGAACGAATCATACAGAAATTTCGCTTACTAGGCTGGTGTCAGCGCTTCGTCTCTGTCTTGTCGGCCATTCGTAATCTCTTCGTTCCACCCGCCTCCATCAATTCAGCTTTTCCCGGCACATCCATCGTGTCCAGGCTCTCGCTCATTGGAAGAGCGCGACCGTTCCCAGTGTCTGAATGTCCCTTTCGCGGGCTTCGCCTAACTCACTTCAGTTAACCTGACATCACCGTTTGACCTGCTCCGAGGTTGGCGGAGATCAGCCCTGTCAGGTCAGGTGTCTTGTTACATTATCTGAATGTGCGGTACCGAAGCCTTCCGCAGGGAGGCATGCCCGCTCTAACCATTCCCTGAAAACGCTGATCTCCCGGTCGATCTCGCTGTTTCCCACCATGCGCTTGTGATACAGTTCTCGCGGATAAATGCCCAAAGCGCCCCAAAAGGCCCTGTCACGCCCCCTCACCCAGCTCTGTCTCTTCCCCGAAGAGGCCGATCTCGCGCGCATCGATGCCGCTGCCAATTGCTGGCGCTTTTACCGCCTCTCCTTGCAGGAAGATCTCTTCGGCGGCACCGCCCTCATCCGCCACTGGGGACGGATCGGCACAGGCGGCCAAATGCGTGTCGCGCTCTATCGCGATCGGGGAGCGGCTCAGGGTGCGCTCAACGATCTGCTCGGGCAGAAAATGAAGCGAGGCTATCGGTCCCGTAAGGAGGGAGTGTGATGTCTTCAGTCAAGACGAGGGCTCTGCCCTCGTGCTCCCGGCAGGAGGCTCGGCCTCCTGCACCTCGGATTGTTAAGGCTGTGTCAGCTGGGGGGATGCAGCTCTTTGATCCCAAGGGTGCGCGCAAATATCTGACGATCGCCGAGCGCAACAATTTCCTGAAAGCGGCCGAGCTGGCGCCGCGTGAGGCGCGGACCTTGTGCATGACCCTCGCCTGGTCGGGGTGTCGGTTGTCCGAGGCTCTGGCGCTGACGGCCGATCGCGTCGATCTCGCTTCTGGCGTCCTAGTGTTCGAGACCCTGAAAAAACGCCAGGCAGGGATCTATCGCGCCGTGCCCGTCCCCCCTGCCCTGCTCGATGCCCTCGATCTGGTCCATGGTCTACGCGCGCTTCAGCGCAAGGGCGCACGTCATCAGGAGGCGCGGCTCTGGCCATGGTCGCGCATGACCGGCTGGCGGGCCGTGCATGCCGTGATGGAGGAAGCCGGGCTATCCGGCGTGGCCGCGTCGCCCAAGGGGCTGCGGCATGCTTTCGGGGTGGCAGCTGTCTCCAATGCCATTCCCCTCAATCTCGTCCAGAAATGGCTCGGTCACGCCCAGCTCTCCACCACCGCCATCTACGCCAATGCTTCTGGCGCAGAAGAGCAGGATATCGCTCGAAGAATGTGGGGATAGGTGAATTGGCGCTGGCATGTTGAACGACGTTGACCACTCTCATCGCTTGGATGATGCCTGCACAGCGCGCGCATCTCTTGATGTCTGTCTCAGTATAGATCAGCTTGGGAATATACCATGATGGATGTCGGGGGTATCATGCCGCAGACTGCTAGAATCTTTATGAATGGGCGCAGTCAAACCGTGCGTCTCCCGGCATCTTTCCGATTTGAGGGTACCGAGATCTTTATCTACAGAGACGAAGTAACCGGTGATGTGAGCCTCTCCAGACGACCGGAGAGTTGGGTCGGCTTATTCGCGGCCATTAAGGATGGTGGCGTGCCCAACGATTTCCTAGGCACTGAGGACAGATCTCAGCATGAGAAAGACCGTGATCCGTTTACAGGGATCACGCCATGAGCGCGGAATATCTGAAGCCAACGCGGTCTGTTGGTGATGTCATGTCAACTACGGCCTAGGTCGCGTTGACAGAAGATCTGATCCAGTGTCTTGCGGCGGCGAGGTTGAGGAAACTCATGAAAGACATGGCGGTCTTATCGTAGCCGGTTGCGATACGTCGCATCTGCTTGAGCCTGTTGAACATCCGCTCGATACGGTTTCGGTCCCGATAGCGTTGCCAGTCTATTTGCTGAGGAGCCTTACGGCCTTTGCGTGATGGAATAACCAGCAGGATCCCGTGAATCAGAAGCGCCTGACGGCAACAGTCGCTGTCATAGCCTCGATCAGCCAGCATCGCCCTCGGGTTTGGAACAGGCAACATCAGTAGGGAGTCTGTGGCTTTGTAATCTGAGACCTGGCCTCCCGTCAGGACAAAGCCAAGAGGACGTCCCTGATTGTCGCATCGGGCGTGGATTTTGCACGTAAAGCCGCCGCGTGATCGACCAAAACCCTCCGAATGAGCCCCCCTTTTCCGCCTGTAGCTTGTGAATAGGCACGCACCACAGTGCTATCGAGCATATGCTGCCAGTTATTGGTCAGCCCCAGATCTACCAGGGTTTGCAGCAGGGCATCCCAGACACCCTGTTCAGCCCAACGCCGAAACCGGACATAAACCGAGTTCCATTTGCCGTAGCGCTCATGCATGTCGCGCCAAGGACAGCCTGTGCGCAGAACATACAGCATACCGTTGAGAAACAGGCGGTTGTCTCCAGCTGGACGGGCCCAACGTCCGCGCTCAGGTGGCAGAAGCGGACCAATCAACGACCATTCATGATCCGTCAAATCGCCTCGTGCCATCCCTGTTCCTGCTGCTCGTAACCCACAGGCAGGAATTGAAACAGGTCTTGCCCCAAACCGATAGGCCTTTTGTCAACGTAACCTAGACACGTTCATACTTTTCTACAGTTGCGTCACGATACCGGCCGTTTCCATATTGAGCAAAACCCAACTTCGTCGCCAGCTTTACAGAAGAAAGGTTGCCTGGATCGATAATACAGACACAGCGGGTATGGCGGTGTTCACGATCGAACCAGTCAAACATCGCCTGCATCGCTTCTCCCGCAAAACCTTTGCCATGGACAGCACCCTTAAACAGCCATGCTGCCTCCGGTGCACTATCGAAATCGGACCCGAGCCCACGCCGGAAATCCGCGAGGCCGACTTCTCCGATAAAGCAGCCGGTTTCCCGTTCTAAGACGGCGAACATGCCGAAACCAAAAAGACTCCAATGACCGGCGTAGCGGAGTAGGCGATGCCAAGCGTCCTCGCGCGTGTCTGGTAGACCTCGAATGAACTGGAGCACCGCTTCGTCTTTCGCTAGAGTGTAAACTGCCTCGGCGTCATCGGCTACGTGCGGCCGCAGCAACAGTCGGTCAGTCTCTATCAAAATTTGTTCCAAGCCGCTTTTCCTTGAGTGTATGCAAGAGACGTATGCTCAATCGAGCCAACATAGTTTTCCTATTAAGGTAAGCTGTTGTCGAGCGAGCACGTTACCTTCCGGCGGTAAAGGTAGGCAACCTCGTGTTCTGCGCCGATCAGGGGTGATGTCACATTAACTGCGGCATGGTAGATGCGACCGATGAGGGCGTCATCTGTGAGCTACAAACGGCACCGTTTTCCTCGCGAGCTGATCGCTCATGCGGTTTGGCTGTATTTCCGCTTCCCTATGAACTTTCGCCTTGTGGAAGAGATGCTGCTCGAGCGGGGCATTGTCGTCTCGTATGAGACGATCCGCCGATGGAGCCTGATATTCGGTGCGGCCTATGCCCGCTCCCTGCGACGCAAGAAGGCTCGGCCTGGTGATCTCTGGCATCTGGACGAAGTGCGGATCGTGATCCGTGGCACGCCTAACGGGCTTTGGCGGGCAGTCGATCCGGACGGCTCTGTTCTCGACGAGATCCTGCAGACCCGTCGAAACACCCAAACAGCAAGGCGTCTGTTGACCCGGCTTTTGAAACGGCAGGGTTTGCGGCCCCGTCGTATGATCTCTGACAAGCTCAAATCCTATGACGCAGCGAGACGCGAAATGCGTCTCTCGATCCGGCATCTCGCCCATAAGGGTCTGAATAACAGGGCGGAGAACAGTCATCTGCCGTTGCGAAAACGCGAGCGCATCATGCAACACTTCCGTTCACCGGTGCTGTCACGTTAACTGATGTGAGGTAGGCGACGCCCGGGGAATGAGTATTCAGGCGCTGAGAGCGGTCGCGCTGCTCCATTGGGCGAGAGCCCTGAGACGGTGGATGTGACGAGAAAGGGCGA
>NZ_JBXWTO010000023.1:0-35391 GCF_057319415.1 Asaia sp. A2 | reverse complement strand
GCCGAACGCACCCGCGACGGGCTTTGGAACAGGATCGGCAAACTCATCGATCAGGTCGCGCCCGCAGAATGCGCCAACTTCTTCACCGCCGCTGGATACGAGCCAGATTGAGAGGAAAACGCTCTAATGGGGGATGCTGGATCCGGCTAGGGCGCATAAGGCAGGGGATTCAAGCGCCGTTCAGGCGGGTGATCGAATCCTGTACCCGCCGCGCGATTGTCCTGTGGCGGTCGGGATTCGAGCCATTGCAGCCTATAGTGTGAGGGGAGCCGCTGGCGCGTTGGGTGTCATGACCCAGTGCCTGTGGAGGGCATGTCAATGAAGCCAAGTCAGGCGCACGTACAGCATCAGGCGCACGTACAGCATATGTAGAAAGCCGACATATGATGGGGCGCAGAGCGACGTGTGCGAGAGAAGGAACCTGATATTCGGGATTGTCCCGCATGGTGTCAGGAGCAAGCCAGGCGACAACCAGGCATCGTATCAGGAGCGGGGAGATTGCCCAGAGCGACGGCGTATCGGACTATTTTCGTGGGGATGAGCCTTGACCGCCGGGGTGTGGCCCCGGCGGACACGGCGGCAGCGTCAGTGACGATGCGAGAGCTGACGCTCCAGCGCGCTGATCAGTGTAGCGACATTGCCGCCATTGCGGGCAAGGTAGGAGCTGTAATCCTGACGCTGGGTCAGGCGCAGGCTCGTTCCCTCGCCGATCATGTCGACAATCTTCATGCCGCCATCATGGGCAATCAGCAGGCCCATATCGGCAACCGGTTGACCGGGGCGCATGATCTGGGCGCTGACGAGTTCGCCATTGGGGGTGCTGGTCTGACCGGTTACCTTGAAGCTTACGCCGCGATAATCACCGATCTTGTCCGTCACGGCATTGACCAGCACCTGATGGAACAGCTTCAGATATTGCGCCTGCTGTTCGGGCGTGGCCGTCCGCCAATAGCGTCCAAGGCAGAACTTGCCAATCGTGGCAATGTCCACATTGCTCTGAAGCAGCGGCAGAACCTCGGCTCTCTTTTCGGCCAGGCCCTTGTCGCTGTTGATGATCCCAACGAGCTTGCCGCCAAAGGCGGTTACAAAGCCCTGAGCGTCCTCGGCATGAGCCGGAGAAGACAGAGCGGCGACGGATACGAGCGCTGTGGTCAGAACGCCCAGCGCTGCACGACGGGAGAGGGAGATGCAGGTTTTCAGCATGTCGGGAGGTCCTTAATTGTACCAGTCCGGCACGGTCGCCCGGTGGTCGTTGCGAAGCGAGTCAACCTGGCTGGCGCGGTTCTGCTGCCAGGCGCTACGAATGAACGCGTACGGATCGAGTGAATCCTGCTCGACCTGATCGATCTCGTCAATATGAGACGAGAATCCGCCCAGCACGCCAGCGATATTATAGGCCCAGTTGAATGTCAGCAGGCCATAGCCTCGTGGCACGTAGTTGATGGGCGACAGGCCCTGCGCGATGGCATAGCCTCCAGCATCGCGCAATGTGTTGGGGCCGAGGCCTGGCAGGAAGAGATACGGGCCGCTCGGTACACCCCATGTCGCCAGTGTCAAACCCGGATCGCTGTCATGATGCGGGTAGCCCAGCGATGTTGCAACGTCGATGAATCCGGCAGCGCCAAGTGTCATATTGATGACATAACGCATGAAGTCATCACCTGCGCGGCGTGGCTTGCCGGCGCCGACATCACTGAAGAAGATCGTTGGCATATACCATGTCTGGTTCAGGTTATCGATCGAGTTGCGGATCGGCTTGGGTACCGCCCAGGCCCAGGCCTTGCCCACCGGACGCAGCGCGTGATGGTAGGCCCACATCTGGATACCATACATCTTGCGGTTGACCGGCTCGTAGGGGTCGTTGGCTTCCTTGTAGTCCGCCAGCGCCTCGGGATCTTTCGGCGGTGGGTTACGCCAGCTGGCGCAGGCACTCAGGGAAAGAAGGGCGCTCAGCCCGATGAGAACACGGCCGCCCTTGCGCTGCTCGCGCCGTCTCTCACGGCTTGAATCGGCAGTTCCGGCTGTTGGCCGGTTATCGGAATCACCTAGCGGTGCGGTCATCGCAATCCCCAAGTCGTGTCAGCGCGCTCGGTCGCGCCACATACTGCGCACCTGCTCACGATCGTTTATCCGGAGCTGTCACTCAACTCCGGTCCTGTTACCTCATCGCGTCACCCACAATTCAGCAGAAATCATCCTCTCCGGCGGGAAGAGAATGTCCGTGCTGTCTCGCGAGAGACGCAGCATCGTGGTTTTCTAGCACGATGTCTGTCAGACGCCAGACCGTAGATGCCAACTCATGCCGTATGCGTAGCGTTTGAGGTGGGCTGCGGTTGAGGAAAATGAACTTTATATACTTTGACACAGATCATTTCTCCGACCAGTGTGGCGGCGAATCAACAGATGGAAGCACCTTGTCCATGAAAGCATTAGTGAAGAGCGCCGTATGTCTGGTGGCGCTTGCGGGGATAATGGACGGTGCGGCGCATGCTGCGCCAGCTGTGACGGTCCAGCCCTGGGGCAAGACCCCTTCTGGTGAGGACGTCAAAATCATCACCCTGACCAACGATCATGCGATGACGGTCCGTGTCATCACCTATGGCGGCATCATCCAGTCTGTGGAAGCGCCGGACCGCGCAGGTCATGTGCAGGATCTGGTCCTGGGGTTCGGTACACTTGAGGGCTACACGAAGGATTCGGCTGAGGGTGGCCTGTTTTTCGGGGCAATGATCGGTCGCTACGCCAACCGTCTTGCCCATGGCACCTTCACCATTGATGGCAAGAGCTACCATACGGATCTGACCGACCCGCCAAACGCCCTGCATGGTGGAAAAATCGGTTTCGACAAGCATGTCTGGACGCTGGTGGACACGAAAAAGAACGCCAAGGGTGCTTCGGTCACGCTGCGTCTTGTCAGCCCCAATGGTGATCAGGGTTTTCCCGGCACACTCACGACCAATGTGACGTATACGCTGGATGAAAACAACGCGCTCAGCCTGCACTACCAGGCCACGACCGATGCGCCGACCGTGCTGAACCTGACCAATCATTCCTACTGGAACCTGAATGGCGAGGGCTCGGGCTCGATCGAGAACGAGGTCATGCAGATCAACGCCGAGCGTTATACCCCGACCGACGGCACCTCGATCCCGACGGGAGAACTGGCCACAGTGGCGGGAACGCCGCTTGATTTCCGCAAACCCATGCGGATCGGTGATCATCTGCGCAGCGACTTCGCGCAAATGCTGATTGCCCGTGGCTATGACCATAACTGGATTGTCGATGGTGCCTACGGCAAAGCCCCGCGGCCTGCTGCGGTGATTTTCGATCCGGCTTCCGGGCGCACGCTTGAGGTCTCGACCAACCAGCCAGGATTGCAGGTTTACACCTCCGATTCGCTGACCGGGAAATATGCCGGTATCTCCCATCGGGCCTATCGTCAGACCGATGCACTGGCCCTTGAAGCCGAGCATTATCCCGACAGCCCGAACCATCCGTCCTTCCCGACCACGGAACTCCGTCCGGGACAGAAGTTCGACTACACGACCATCTTCAAGCTCGGTACGCGCTAAGCCTCCTGCGGCCCGATCCGAAAAAACCCTGCATGTCTCCGGGCGTGCGGGGTTTTGTTACGACTGGTGCTGCGCGCATCGGGCCTCGGGGCACGGCTTGCACGGTCTCAGGCACCCTGATCTGACCCCGTCATGCCGTCGGCACTTCGTTAGGCGTCATGCCGGTGGCGTCGTTGGAGGCCGTAGTCATGATCACCATGCAGGTCCCGCCGTGTAATGAACAGGCCACGATTGGCCGCGAGATGCAGCACCGTCAGGCGCGCGCCTGAACGGCCTGTCTGCGGGTCGATCACGCTGGCCACCCGATGTTTGACCTCGAGTTCCAGAGGCCGCTCAAACTCAAGCGCCAGCCGGTGGCTGCGCCATGTCATGGCCAGTTCCGTCTCGCCATGGGCGCGCCCGTAGCTGAGCGACATCGCATCCTTCTGAACAATCTGACGGGCGGCACCGCTCAGCATGAGAATTCCTGCTACCGCAGCCGCGGCATGGCCGATCCGGCAGAACTGGGCGTGGGTCAGCAGAGGCAGGACCCATTGCGTCACCTTGATCGCGGTCAGCGCTGCGGCACCCACGCAAACCCCAGCCAGAAAGACCCCACGATCAAACAGGCTAAACTGCGCATAAAGCACCAGCTTGATGGCATGAAGCAGCACCTCATTGGCTGCGCGCGTGGCAATCAGCGCCTGCTTCTGCAGGCCCAGCCTCTGGTAGAACCGGTTGAACAGGAGGCCTGTCGCGCCCGTGAATCCGGAAACGAACCCTGCCGCGAACCCTATGGCAGGCAGATAGCGCCACTGGCGCTGATCGGTCTCTACGGGCGGGCTGCGGCGAAGGAGCAGAAAGACATTGCCGCTCAGAAACAGGCCGAGAACGAGCTCAAGATAAACCGGTGGCATGAGCCGCAGGCAGAACACGCCCAGTGCGGCAGCTGGCAGGGCGGCCGGGGTAAAAAACAGAACAACCCGCCAGTTGATGACTTGCCAGAAGGTGACAATGCGCCCGACCGTACTGCACAGGGTACCGATGGAGAGCGCTGCCGGGATTCCGGGGGTGGCCAGCACAAGGCCCAGCACGGGCATGATCACGAGGCCAGCGCCTCCGCCTGCGACAGAAGAGATTGTGAAGGCAGCACAGGAGAGGCAGAAAAGGAGCAGAAAAACCATCATGGCCGGGAAACCGCTTCCGCAAGGCGCACCGGCAAGCAACATATGCCGGGCTCATGAGGGTCTTTTCTATATGAGAATTACTCTCAACAAATTATCAAATCATGTCGGTACGTACCGCCTGTGCTGTGGCGCTCGAAACTCGACGCGACAGAGGAAGGGTATGGCGCAGGCAGGGGCTACAATTTGCGGTCGCGCTTGATCCGGTCCCACGCCGCGTTGATGCGGGCAACCCGATCGCCAGCCTTGGCCAGGGCATCGGGGCTGAGGTTTTTCTGACCCAGAACATCGGGGTGATGTTCCCTGATCAGCACGCGCCAGCGCGTCCTGACTTCCTGATCCGTGGCGCTACGGGTGAGGCCCAGCTCCACATAGGCATCGTTTTCGTTGCTGGCTGAACCGGAGCGACCCGTTTCGGCCCTGTCCCAGGCTCCGGGCGGCAGGCCAAAAGCCGCATGGACCTTTTTCAGGAAAGCCGTTTCAGCAGGATGCAGTTCAGCGCCGGGGGGAAGATCCGCCCGAGCGATGACGAACAGCGCCATCAGCAGTTGCTCAAGCGGGGCACGATCCTTGGTAAAGCCCTTGCCCAGTTCACGGGCATACATCTCGAAATCATCCGTGCGGTCACGGGCCCGATCGAACAACATGCCCACTTCACGCATGTTATCGGCCGGAAACTGGAAGAGCGAGCGAAAGGCCCTGATTTCGGCCTTGTTCACCGGACCATCGATCTTGGCCATCTTGGCGCAGAGAGCGACCAGACCGATGGCATAAAGCTGATCGGTCTTGCCAAGCAGGGTGGACATCTTGGCGGCGGCCATGAAGGCGGCCCCATTGGGGTCAGGCTGTCCCTTGGTGCGCCAGTGCTCATGCCATCCCCCTGTGGGTGTTTCAAGCAGCGAGCCGCGATCGGCCGCATGGCCCAGCGCCGCACCCATGAGCGCGCCCATCGGTCCGCCAACAGCGAAACCGGCCACGCCACCGAACATCTTTCCCCAGAATGCCATTCTCTACCGGTAGCATGAGCACAGGGGAGAGTTCAAACAGTGGCGGGGCGATCTTTGGCAGACGCCGTGTCGTCAGCCGGTTGCGCCTGAGGCGGGAGGCGAGGGAGGCTGCGCGAGAGGGACGCAGTGAGCGTTGTGAGGTCATAGGGTTTGGACAGGACGACGACAGACGGATCGCCCTCAACGGCATGAACATCACCTGTAGCGAAAACGACCCCGATACCCGGCCTGAGGAGGCGCGCCTGCGCAGCCAGATCCTTCCCCGAGAGGCCCGGCAGGTTCACATCTGTCAGCAGCACATCAACCGGCATGGTTTGCAGCACGATGAGGGCCTCGTCGTAATCGGCAGCCTCAACGGTCAGGAACCCCGATTCCTTGAGCATTTCCGACGTGGCCTGACGGATCAGACGGTCATCCTCAACCAGCAGGACGGTCACGCAAAGCGTACGGGCCGGGGCGTTCCCCGTCCCGACGGACGCCACCCCCGAAGCTGCCTGGCCGACGCTGGCAGACGAGGCTTCTGTTGCGTCTCGCTGGCGCGGCGCTGTTGCCTGCACGCGCTGCTGGCGATTGGCCAGAACATGGCGGAATTTCCGGGCCAGCGCGTCGCGCGTGTAGGGCTTGGAAAGCAGCTCTACCCCGGCATCCAGGCGGCCGCCATGCACGATTGAGTTCTCGGTATAGCCCGAAGTGAACAGCACAACGATGTCCGGCAGGCGCTCCCTGGCGCGACGGGCCAGTTCCGGACTCTTGAGGGTTCCGGGCATGACGACATCGGTGAACAGGATATCGATGGGCATACCGCTTTCGATCACCACCAGCGCATTGGCGGCATCGGTGGCCTTGAGAACCTGATAGCCGAGGTCGGAAAGCATCTCGACCACGGTAGCCCGTACTTCGTCGTCATCCTCCACCACCAGCACGGTTTCGCTGCCGCCGGTGACGGGGGCCATGTGATGTTCGATCTCGACATCCTCGGCGTCCATCGCACGGGGCAGATAGAGCTTGATGGTCGTGCCTTCGCCCGGCTCGGAATAGATGTTGATGTGACCGCCGGACTGCTTGACGAAGCCATAGACCATAGAAAGGCCAAGCCCGGAGCCCTTGCCTTCTGCCTTGGTTGAGAAGAACGGTTCAAACACCTTGGCAAGAATGTCGGGTGTCATACCCGTGCCGGTATCGCTGACGGCCAGAAGCACATATTGCCCGGCCTTGACCTCGTCATGCTGGCGCACATAGGCATCATCGAGATGGGTGTTGCCGAGTTCGATCGTCAGCTTGCCCTGCCCATCCATCGCATCGCGGGCATTGATGGCGAGATTGAGAAGGGCGTTTTCAATCTGTGCCGGATCGATGAACGTGTTCCACAGACCAGCCGAGACGATGGTCTCGATCTCGATCCCTTCACCAATCGCACGGCGCAGCATTTCATCCATGCCACGCACGAAGCGGGTTACATTCACGATCTTGGGTTCGAGTGCCTGACGGCGGCCGAAGGCAAGCAGCTGGCTGGCCAGACGTGAACCACGCTGCACGCCGCCCATTGCGCTGCTGACGTGACGCTCGGCCCGGCTGTTGCCCATCACATATTTGCCGAGCAGTTGCAGATTGCCGCTGATCACCTGAAGCAGGTTGTTGAAATCATGCGCCACGCCGCCGGTCAGCTTGCCGATAGATTCCATTTTCTGCGCCTGAGCCAGTCGGGTCTCGGCCTGCCGTCGCTCTGTGATCTCCTCGATCACGCGATTTTCGAGCGTCTCGTTCAGCTTGCGCAGCTGTTCTTCAGCCCGCTGGCGATGGCGTACCTGACGGGACAGGTCTTCGGCATGATCGCGCAACGCAGCTTCTGCGGCGCGTTGATGGGTGATGTCGGTATGAACCCCCACCCATTCGGTGATTTCGCCTGAGGCATCGAGGATGGGCAAGGCGCGTATGGCAAAGTTGCGCCACTGCCCGTCGCGGTTGCGTACGCGATGCTCATGCACGAACATGCTGCGTGACGACACGGAGGCATTCCATTCGACAACCGAGGCGGCCGCGTCGTCCGGGTGAACGGCGTTGGCCCAGCCGAAACCCTGATATTCCTCGCTTGTCTGGCCTGTCAGCGCAGCCCAGCCCGGCTGCTCGCCCGTCATGCGGCCATCGGCGCTGTTGGTCCACAGCACACCATGAACGGCTTGCATTGCGGTGCGGAAACGCTTGTCGCTCGCGGCGACCTCGGCGATACGCCGTGCCCGGTCCTCGATATCGATGCCGAGGATATGCACGCCGTGCACGACCCCATCATCGTCGATATGCGGCACGTAGCGGAACTCTGTATGACGCTCTGTGCCGTTCTGATGAGGCAGGAGCGTCTCAGCGGTGAGAGACCGGCCCGAGAGCGCGGCTTCCAGATCGGGGCGCCTGTCTTCATAGACGCGTGCCCCCAGAACTTCGATGACGGGACAGTTGACGATGCGCTCAAGCGGCAGGCCAAGCCAGGATTCATAAGCGGCATTGGCAAAGCGATAGACATGCGCCTGATCGACATAGGAAACGAGCATGGGCGTCGCATCGGTAACGCGCCGTAATTCCGCTTCGCTTGAGGCCAGACGCTTCTCGGCGTGAACGCGTTCGGTATTGTTGACGATGGTGCACAAGACGCCGCCAGGCGCTTCGCCCATTTCGTAAACGGGGGTGAAATAGAAGTCGAGAATCAGCGTTTCGACCTGATCCTGCCGGTTGAGCCTGATCTTGCGATTCTGGAAACTTGCGGCTTCCCCGCGCAATCCGGCTTCGAGAACGGGTTTTGTCCACGCATCGAGTTCGGGGAAGGCTTTTGCGAGCGGCGTTCCAAGTGCGTAGGGGTGGCGGTCGCCTGCGATAAGACTGAAGGCGTCGTTGTAGAACAGGATCTGCTCGGGCCCCCAAAGCAGCATCTTGGCCACGGGGGAATTGACGATATTGGTAATCGTTGCCCGTAGCGGATCAGACCATCGGCATGTTGGGCCAACGGCATGCTGTGCCCAGTCCAGCCCACGGATCAGCGCACCGCATTGACCACCAGCAGGCGGAAAGGCGACGCCCTCCCGCTTGGCCGAAATGGCCATTTTCTCACGCAGCAGGGTCAGGCCGGCTTCGATCATGGCGCGCTTGCTCGCGAAGCTGCCACGTGTGATTTCGGCTTCGATGAAGGCTTCGAGGCTGTCGGGAGAAGTGGCAGTGCCAGATGGGCAAGACGTCATGGATCGATGAAGCCCCAGCATCACGAAGGTGAGCATTATGATGTTGTCGTTAAATATCGACAACGATCGTCATTGGCTAGAGGTTTGCTCACGGTCAGGTGAGAGGCGTTGCAATGATCGTGGGGGGGCTGCGCCATCATTGTCAACCGCCCGTACCAGGTCTTGCAGCAATGGTCTTACCCCCCGAAAAATGCAAAAGAGATAATTACTTGTGCAGATTGCTCTGTGCTCGATATCGGAGGCAACTCACTTGTCCGCGCATTGTGTGTTTTACCTCAACGAAAGAGATGTGTCGGTACTGACCTGCGTTGGGTTCGGCTCTTTTCCTGCCTATTCCGGGTCAGGCGACTTCACCAACCGCGCTGCGGCTGCCAGCAACAGGAATAATGGTCCTCTCCCACCGGGGCTTTACCATATCCTTGACCGGCAGTGCGGAGGTCGACTGGGCGTCGTCAGGGATCATGTCGGTGATTTCTTCGCGGGTACCCGTCGTCAGGACTGGTTCGCCCTCTACCGTGATGACGGCATCATAGACGATCAGACATCGATAGACGGCATCAGGCGCGGGGCTTTCCGGCTGCACCCGGTCGGGTTCTGGGGGATCAGCAAGGGATGCATCACATTGCCTGAAACCCATGATTTCTATCGCCTGCGTGAGTTCCTGCTCGCTCAATCGCCGGCCTATGTGAACGGGATGCGGTCTTACGGAACGCTGGACGTCAGATGAAAGCGCTTGTCACCCTGCTGGTCGCCGTTCTGGTCTATCTCGCTCTGGGTAATGCGACCCATCACTACTTTGCCTGGTCGGGTCGAAGCTGGAAGATCCTGTCGCCCGTCTTTTACGTCAATGACGCTCTCGCGCTGGGCCTGAGTCAGGCCAGCATCATCATGACGACCATGATGCTCGTCAGCCTCATTCTGGCCTATGTCATCGTGACAGGGCTGGGTGCGTTGATGAGCCGCCGCAAGGCCTGAATTCCGCAGGATACAGCAGGCAGTGTTCGCAGTCGTGACAATTCGGGTCGCCTTGAGCGTTACCGGATCGCGCTCAGGAATTGCGTAGAAAGGCCAGACAGGCGACGCGCAGTGCCGAGGCAAGCGGGCGTTCCGGCGGGCGGGTTGCATCGATACTGGCGATCAGGGAAGCCAGGGAATTGTCAGCACTCATTTCCTCCAGCACGGCCCAGAATTCAGGCTCCAGAGCGATGCTGGTGCGGTGGCGTGACAACGTGAAGCTGCGTTTGACGAGATCACTCATTGTCTTCGTGACCCAGCAACTCGGCTCGTGCCCATTCTGCCGCTTCAGCCACCATCGGGTTCTCGTCCCTGGTCAGGGTTTCGATCAGGGCCAGATGGTCAGTGTTGTGCGAATTCCCGAGCGCGATCAGAACATTGCGCACAAAGCGGTTGCGGCCGATGCGCTTGATAGGCGAGCCGGAGAAAAAGCTGCGAAATCCGGCATCGTCCAGACGGGCCAGATCGTCCAGCCGGGGCGCCATCAGATCGGCACGGGGCTGGAGCTTCATATGGCGCGAGGTCGCGGCAAAACGGTTCCACGGGCAGGCATTCAGGCAGTCGTCACAGCCATAGATGCGATTGCCCATCGCCTTGCGAAATTCGACCGGAATCGGCCCGTCATGCTCGATGGTGAGATAGGCGATGCAGCGTCGCGCATCGAGCGCATACGGGCGCGGAAAGGCATCGGTGGGGCAGACGGTCAGGCAGCGCGTGCAACTGCCGCAGGATCCGGCGCGTCGTGGTGACGGGGTGAGGTCGAGTGTGGTGTAGATTTCACCCAGAAGCAGCCATGACCCATGATCGCGGGAGACGACATTGGTATGTTTGCCTTGCCAGCCAAGCTGGGCTTGCTCGGCCAGTGGCTTTTCCATGATCGGCGCCGTATCGACAAACACCTTTACCTGTGTGCCATCGCCACCGATATCCTGACGCACCACGAATTGCGCCAGATGCTTGAGCATGCCCTTGAGGACATCATGATAATCGCGATGACGGGCATAGACCGAGATCGTGCCGGTATCGGGTTGGTCGAGTGTTTCGGCGGGATCGGCTTCAGGTGCGTAGGACAGGCCAAGTGAGATCACGCTGCGGACCTCGGGCCAAAGGGCCCTGGGGTCGCCACGCTGGTCGATGCGCTGTTCCATCCAGCTCATGGTACCGTGCCGCCCGTCTTCCACGAACTGGCGCAGCCGCGTGCGGGCTTCTTCGGGCAGGGTGGCGTCACAGAACCCGATCGCATCGAAGCCGAGATGCCGCGCATGGTCGGCGATGCGGTCTTCGATGCTCTTGCTCATGGGGCAGAGGGCGTCATGGGACGGGTGGCCAGTCCGGCTGGGGGAATTCGTCCTGCGTCCAGTCTCCCGCGGCCCAGCCGGCACGCAGGGCAAGCGCTTTCTGCGGCAAGGTGCCGTCCACGATGGCCGCGCGTATCTCACGCATCAGGCGCTGGTAATAGGCAAGATTATGCCAGGTCAGCAGCATCGGGCCCAGAATTTCATTGGCGCGGAACAGGTGATGCAGATAGGCGCGGCTATGGCGTGAACAGGCCAGACAATCGCAATCGGGGCTGATCGGGCGATTATCCTCGGCATGGCGGGCATTGCGCAGATTGAGCGTGCCGCGCTCGGTATAGGCGCGCGCCGTGCGGCCTGCACGTGTGGGCATGACGCAATCGAACATGTCCACACCGCGTTCCACACCGCCCAGCAAATCATCGGGGGTGCCCACGCCCATCAGATAGCGTGCATGGTCCTGCGGCAGGAGCGGGGTGGTGAAATCAAGCGTCGAGAACATGAGTTCCTGACCTTCACCCACCGCCAGACCGCCGATGGCATAGCCCTCAAAACCGATATCGGTCAGCGCCTTGGCCGAGCGAGCGCGCAGATCGCGTTCCGTGCCGCCCTGCACGATACCGAACTGTCCGTAGCCGGGGCGCTGCACGAAGGCCTCGCGCGAGCGGGCCGCCCAGCGCATGGACAATTCCATGGAGGATTCGAGGCGCTCCGGCGTGGCGGGCAGGGCGGGGCATTCATCGAAGCACATGGTGATGGTGGCATCCAGCGCGTGCTGGATGTCGGTGCTGCTTTCCGGCGTCAGGCGATGCTTCGAGCCATCGATATGGGAGTTGAACGTCACCCCGTCCTGATCGAGCTTGCGCAGCGCGCCGAGCGACATGACCTGAAAGCCGCCTGAATCGGTCAGGATCGGGCCGGACCAGTCCATCATGCGATGCAGGCCGCCCATCTTGCGCACGCGTTCGGCGCCGGGGCGCAGCATGAGGTGATAGGTATTGCCCAGAATGATACCCGCACCCGTCGAGCGTACGGCATCCATGGTCATGGCCTTGACCGTGCCCACCGTGCCCACCGGCATGAACGTAGGCGTCGGAATCGTACCATGGGCGGTATGCAGATGGCCTGCACGCGCCTGACCGCAACGGGCCTCGGCCTTCCACTGCATTTTCGTGGCGGAGTCGGTCATGGGGCGCGGTCCAGCAAGCAGGCATCTCCGTAGGAATAGAAGCGAAAGCCCTCGGCAATCGCGTGACGATAGGCCTCGCGCATGGTCTCGGTTCCGGCCAGGGCACAGACGAGCATGAACAGGGTCGAGCGCGGCAAATGGAAATTGGTCATCAGCCGATCAACCGCACGGAAACGATAGCCCGGCTTGATGAAAATGGATGTCTCCCCCTCCCACGGATGCACGATGCCCTGCACATCGGCGGCGCTCTCAAGCAGACGCAGGCTGGTCGTGCCGACGGCCACGATTTTCCGGCCACTGGCGCGGGTGTCGTTGATGAGCTGTGCCGTCTGGGCGTCGATGCGGCCCCATTCGGCGTGCATCTTGTGTGTGGCAATCTCGTCACGCACGGGCAGGAAGGTGCCCGCTCCCACATGCAGGGTGAGGGTGTGGCGCTTTACGCCGCGCGCATCGAGAGCGGCCAGGACCTCGGGCGTGAAATGCAGCCCTGCCGTGGGTGCCGCAACGGCGCCCTTGTAACGCTCGAAAATCGTGGCGTAGTCGCTGTCATCCTGCGCCGTCGGGCCGGTGGGGCGGTCGATATAAGGCGGCAGGGCAAGAACGCCAGCGCGTTTGAGGAAGTCGTCAAAGGCCTTGCCCTCGGCGGAGAAGCGCATGGAGATTGCCCCATCGCCTTCATTCTCGACCACTTCAGCGGTTACGGGATCCGTGCCGAAATGCAGTGTGTCGCCCGGCTTCAGCTTGCGGGCGTTTTTCGCCAGCGCATGCCAGCTGCCATCGCTCAGGATACGATCAAGCGTGATCCCGATTTTGGCTTCACCGCGTCGTGCCGCGAGCTGGGCACGGATGACCGCCGTATCATTGGCAATCAGCAGATCGCCGGGTTCGAGCAGGCTGGGCAGATCGCTGATACGCGTCTCGGCCAGAGGCTGACCGGCAGCAACACGCAACAGGCGGGCGCTGTCACGCGGGCGGGCGGGTTCCAGAGCGATATTTTCGCGCGGAAGATCGAAATCGAAATCGGATATCTGCATGGGCGGCTTCGTTTAGGCCAGATCCGGCCTGAAATACCAGTGCAAATAATCCTTTCCTCTCCCCACCGTCGCATGCGTCGTCAGGGGAGAACTGGCTGCGTGGAGCGGCAGGCCCCGGTCGTGATTTGCGGTTGAAGCTGCCCATCGGGGAGGCTGTGACCGCTCCGGGGCAAGCCGGCATCCTCAGCCTCGGCCTGATGGCCTGGACAGAGCTTGAGGTGGTCGATCAGCCAGCGCCCCGCCGGGCCGGGCGGCTCGGCTGTTGGGTAGACAGCGGTCATGGGCATGGCCGATCCGCCGGGGATGAAGCCGTCAATATCGAGTTCGACAAGCCTGCCGGAGTCCAGATCGGCCCTGATGCTGTGGACCGGCATGCCGCCCCAGCCAAGCCCGCCAAGCAGGAAGTGATGCTTGGCGTAGAGATCGGCCAGACGCCAGGTCGAGGGTGAGAAAATGCCACGCTCGCGCCCGGCGGAAAGGGAGGTACGATCCGTCAGCACAAGCTGCACATGCCGGGCAAGTTCCTCACGTGGAATGGGACCTTCGTGACGGGCCAGGGGGTGCTCGGCCGAGGCCACCATCATGAACCGGATATCGCCCAGAACTTCCGAGGAGAGCGCGTCGGGCAGATCGGGGAGGGGGCCTGCAATGCCGATACGGGCCCGTGAATCGAGGATCGGCTCGAACACGCCTCCAAGCGCCTCGACATAAAGGCGCAGCGGCGTGTGGGGAAAGGTCTCGCGAAAGCCACGTGCCACGCGCGTCATGCGATCCATGGGAAAGAACACATCGACCACGACCGATAATTCCGGCTCGATCCCCGATGACATGCCGTAAGCGCGTGCCTTCATGTGGTCCACGCCCAGTACGATGCCGCGTGCATCCGCCAGAAGGGTCTCGCCCGCCTTGGTAAGCTGCGGGTAGCGCCCCATACGGTCAAAAAGCGCGACACCCATCTGGGATTCCAGCGTGGCGATCATCTCGCTTATGGCGGGTTGCGACCGGCGGAAGCGTCGGGCGGCGGCGGAAAAGCTGCCATCATCGGCGGCGGCAATGAAAACGCGTAGCTGATCGAGCGAGATACGGTCCAGCATTGAGCGTCTTCCTTGCCTGATTATCCATAACCTGAAGCGATACTACCTATCGGAATATATCAAGTGTCCAGATGGATCAACATATGGGACGGTGCGCTCCACACGGCAGCAGGTGAGGCCCGATACGGGCCGCCCGTCGCCTCATCGACGCTGTATTCAGGAGCGTAGCCCATGAAAATTCTTCATATCGATTCCAGCATTCTTGGTGACAATTCGGCCAGCCGGGTCCTGACGGCCGAGACGATCTCGCATCTGAAGGCGTCGCATCCCGGCGCTGAAATCACCTATCACGATCTGGCTGCGCACCCGATCCCGGTGCTCAGCGCCGAACATGTTGCAGCGCGGTTCGGCGCTGAGGTGACCGACGAGACGATTCAGGCCGATCTGGCGCGTGGCAATGCTCATGTGGATGAGCTGTTTGGCGCCGATGTGATCGTCATTGCCGTGCCGATGTACAATTTCACCGTCCCGGCCCAGCTCAAGAACTGGATCGACCGTGTCGTGGTGGCAGGCAAGACGTTCAGCTATGGCGAGAACGGTCCCGCTGGCCTTGTGCCCCCCGGCAAGAAGGTCGTGCTGATTTCGACGCGCGGCGGCAATTACACACCGGGCAACCCGGCTGCCGTCATGGACCATCAGGAGCCCTATATGAGCGCGGTTCTGGGCTTTCTGGGCCTGAAAGACATCACCTGGATCCGCGCCGAAGGTCTGAGCCGCGGGCCGGAAGCCCGTGAGGCCGCCTTCAAGGCCGCCCGGGCCGAGATCGCCGCCCTTTCTTTCTGATCAGTCAACCCTCATGCAAGGATCATCGGTTGTGAACAAGTCTTTCCTCGCCGGTCTCACGCTCGTCACCTCTCTGGCGGCATTGCCGCAGGCTCATGCCCAGAAGGGCGGGACCCCTGACCCCAAGGCCGTGCAGGCCGGCACCTATGCGGTCGAGCCCTATCATACGCAGGTCGGCTTTACGCTCCTGCATATGGGGTTCACCAATTTCTCGGGTTTTTTCTCGCAGGCATCGGGGTCGCTCACGCTCGACCCGGCCCATATCGACGCGGCGAAGCTTGATGTGACCCTGCCGATCGCCTCGGTCCAGACCACGGTGGCCAAGCTGGATGGTGAACTCAAGGGCGCGGACTGGTTCGATGCCGACAAGTTCCCGACGGCGCATTTCGTTTCGACGCATATCGTGCGCAATGGCACCGGCATGGCGAGCATCAGTGGTGATCTCACCCTGCATGGTGTCACGCGTCCTGTCACCTTCAAGGCGAAGCTGATCGGCAGCGGCGTCAACCCGCTCGACAAGAAGGAGACGGTCGGGTTTGAAGGCAATGCGACCATCTCGCGTAGCGCCTTCGGTGTGTCGCGCTACGTCCCGCTGGTGGGCGATGCCGTAACCCTGCACATCGCTGCGGCTTTCGAGCGCCAGTCCTGAGCGGGGCACAACGCCCCTGACAAGGGCCCGGGATATCCGGGCCCTTCAAAGTGGATCGGTGCCGTTCTCCGATCGGACAGCATGACGCCGGCATGGGTCAGGTCAGTTGGGTAAGAAGAGAATGACTCGTCGCGACGCACCGCAAAGCACAAGCCGCCCCGCAGACGGGGCGGGGTCCACGCGGCGCTATGACCCGGTTGCCATAACGCTTCACTGGGTCATGGCTCTTGGTATCCTCACGCTGATCGGCATCGGGCTGGTCATGGTCCATGGCACGCTTAGCCCATCCAGACTGTTTGCCCTGTATCAGCTGCACAAATCGATTGGCATCACGATCCTGATCGCCGCCTGTCTGCGTCTGATGTGGCGGTTCGTTCGTCCGCCACCGCCTCTACCCCCGGACATGGCGCCGGGTGAGAGGCGTCTGGCAGGGCTGGCCCATCTTGCCCTGTATGCCGAGATGATCGGGCTGCCGCTTACGGGCTGGGCCGTTGTATCGAGTTCGGTGTTTGCCATCCCGACCGTATTGTTTGGCGTCATCCCCTGGCCTGATCTGCCATGGCTCTCATCACTGCCTGACAAGAAGCCGGTCGAGGCTGTTTTCTCGGCGATCCATGCCTATGGGGCCTATCTGCTGATTGCGCTCATTGTGCTGCACGGGTTTGCGGCCCTGCGCCACCATTTCGTGCTGCATGACGAGGTGCTTGCCCGCATGCTGCCGAGTTTTCTGCGGAGATCCCGTCGATGAATGTTCAGTTTCGCGCCTTGCCTGCGCGGCAGATGATTGCCCTGTTTTCAGTTCTTGTGCCCATGGCAGGAGCGACCCTTGCCAGTGCGCAGGATGTCACCGGACCCTCTGCGAAGGGGCTGCCCTCAAGCTGGGTGGTGGACAAGGCGCATAGCCGGTTCGGTTTTACCGGAACCCAGACCGGGACGCTGTTTGAGGGAAGTTTCACGCAGTATGAGCCGCAGATAGCGCTCGACCCTGCCCACCCTGAGACAGGGCAGATCGACATGACAATCGATCTGGCCAGCGCACAAACCGGCGACAGGCAACGTGACACGGCCCTGCCCGGATCGGACTGGTTCGACACAGCGACGTTCCCCAAAGCCCATTTTGTGTCGAACGCAATCCGCCGTGTTCAGGGCGATCAGTATCAGGCCAGCGGCACACTCACCCTGCGCGGTGTCACGCAACCCGTGACGCTGGACTTCACCCTGGATGTCACAGGGGAGACCGCTCATGCGAAAGGCCATGCCGATCTGCTGCGCAGTCGCTTCGGCGTGGGGCAGGGACCGTGGTCGACAGGGCAGTGGGTGGCGCTTGAAGTGTCGGTGGTTTTCGATCTGACAGCGCATCGCGCGGGCTGAGGCCTGGGTACTCTTGGAACGGTTAATGCTTCCCGCGTCAGACGCCATCTCCTTCGCGCTATGTCAGCGTGGAAAACCACCCCCGTATCGGGGGGTGGAGTGATGGCTGTTTTCCGCTAGATTGGGGGAACGTTTCTTACGGAGGTAAACCATGTCCTATGCTGCTCTCGATGCCGCGCGTGTCGCCAAGGCGTCCAAATCTGCCCTCACTGCGCTGGGTCAGGTGAAGGAACAGTCCGAAACCCATGTCCGCAAGACGATCATGGTCGAACGTATCGAGGCGCTGGCCAGCGCCGCTGCTGAGACCAGCCTGCCGGGAGGTGGGCTCGTGACCCTTACCTCGGAAGAGTTCTGGCTGATCAGCAAGAACTGGTAAGGCACGCCTCACGGGTCAGGGCATGGCAGATAATGGCCAGTGCCCTGACATGTAGTCATGACCCGATAGAAGGGTGAGGTCTTACCCCTGATAGGAAGCGATTTCGATCAGGTTCCTGTCAGGATCATGAATATAGACCGACGTAATGGGCCCAAGGGCGCCGATACGGGTGACCGGTCCCTCAATGACCGCCACACCGCATTTATCCAGATGACGGATGATGTTTTCCGAGTCGATGGCGGTGGTGAAGCACAGATCGCTGACACCCGGGGCAGCGGATTCCGCGGTCGTCCAGCCTTCTGACTCCATAGGGCGCAGGTTGATCTTCTGGCCACCGAAGCTCAGGGAGACACGGTTGTTGCGACCGTATTCCTCGATTTCCATCCCAAGGACACGCTGATACCAGTTGGCGGAGAGTGCACGGTCACGAACCGTAAGAACGATATGGTCTAGACGATCAACAGTGAAGCGCATGAAGGATCGAACCTCGGCTGGCGGGGGCGTATATCAAGCACTATCAGTGTTCCGGGCCGTCTGACTAGAGACAGCATCGGGCTCGGGGGGCAGAAACCGGGCCAGCGTTGTCGCAATGCGCGGCGCAATCACCAGCAGCGACAAAAAGCGCGCCACCTGCATGGCCATGACGAAGGGCATGTTGATGGGGGTCGAGGCTGCGATAATGGCAATCGAGTCAGCGCCGCCGGGGCTCGTCGCCAGATAGGCGCTCAGCACATCCACATGGGCAATATGGGCAAGGGGCCAGGACAGCAGGGCGCAACCGCCAATCAGGATGAGCGTCGAAAGTGTGACGGCGGGCAGGGTGCGCCAGACATGGTGCATGACATCGCGGGTGAAGCGTCGCCCGACCATCCAGCCTATCACCATATAGCTCGGGACGAGCAGGAAATGGGGCAGGGCGTAATGCACGCCGAAACCAGCCTGAAGGATAACCCCGCCCGCCATGCTCAGCAGCAAAGGCGCGGCACCATGACGCACGAAACGCGCCAGCAGAACCGCGCAGGCACTGACGGCAAGGCAGGGCCACAGCGTCGCGGCTTCATGGCCGATCAGGTGAAGGGCTGTTTCCGGCATCCCGACCTGACTGGTCAGGCTGGCGTGAGAGGTGCTGGCGTCATGCGGCACAGGGCGGTGCGCACTGGTGATATGGGCAATGATCGATGTCGTGAGCGTTACCAGCAACACGCGCAGATACACCATGAAGGCCACAAGCCTTTGATCCGCGCCATAGGCCTCGCAAAGCAGCAGCATGGCTGTGGCAGCCCCCGGAGAGGCACCCCACAGGGCCGTACTGCCGGGCATGACGCGCAAGCGCGCCAGCACCCAGCCAAGGGCAAAGCTCATGACGATGACCGAGAACACCCCACCCAGGAAGATACTCCATTGCGACAGGATTTCACGCAGAACGCCAAGGGTCAGGCTATGCGCCATGAGCTGCCCGATGACCGCCTGAGCCACAACGGGCAGCGTGCGGTGCAGCGGTATGACACGGCCCGAAACGGCCACGGCAATGGCCGCGACCATCGCGCCGATCAGCAGGGCAGCAGGCAGGCCCAGCAGGGTGAGCCCGCCACCCAGCAAAGCGGAAAGGGTAATCAGCCCCAGCCAGAGCGACGCCTGACCTTTCATGCGTCGAACGCGATCTCGTCGCTGCGTGTGACACGGCACAGGCGCGGAAAGACATGGGTTACCGCCATGCTGTGCAGATCGGCATTGAGCGAGGTGCAGGCATCCTCGGGCACGACCACATCATAGCCGAGTTCCCAGGCGTGACGCAGGGTCGATTCCACGCCAAAATTCGTGGCGATACCGGCGAGGATGATCGTCCGGATGCCCCGGCGGCGGAGTTGCAGATCCAGATCGGTTCCTGTGAAGGCGCCCCATTGCTTCTTGAGTACGACAAGATCACCCGGCTGCTGAAGGTCCGGGGCAAAGTCGCTCCAGTCTGCGGGCAGGGGGCTGGACGAGGCGAGAGGCTTGTCCACGTTATGGGGCGGCGCATCGGCAAAATTCGGGGCGAAGCCGACATGCACCAGAATGACCGGGGCACCGGCCTGACGGGCCTGCTCCGCAAGTTTCATGTTGCGCGACAGAACCTCTTGGCCCGTATGGGGGGTGACGGGCATACTCAATATGCCTTTCTGAAGATCGATCAGCACGAGCGCCGTTGTCTTGGGATCGAGAGCAAGCATGGGAGAACCCTTCTCTGATGGAAACGTCACCCGCCACTTATGCGAGGGAATCCTCGCATAAGTCAAACGCAATTGCGCCCAAGAGGCAGCGCGGGCGCGAGAGAGTGGCGCGTATCCTCGATGCTGCCGGGGCAGTTTTTGCCGAAAAAGGGGTCGATGGGACGACCATGACCGAGATCGCCGCGCGCTCGGGCACGGCCATCGGGTCGCTCTACCGGTTCTTTCCCACCAAGGAGAGCATTGCCGCGACACTTCTTGAGCGGTTCATCCATGACCGCCTTGCCGTGCTCGATCAGCTTTGCGAGACCGTCCAGCCCGGAGCGGGGGGAGAACTGGCCCGTGCGCTGCTGGATGTCTGGCTGGATAAGCGTGAGGAGCGCGATTACACGACGCTGCTTCTGGCGGCACGACCCGACGCCGAGCACCACACGGCGCAGTGGCGCGCCCAGTTTCAGGGCCGTGTGGTGCATATTCTGGAGAAGGCAGAACCCGGAGCACAAGCCAGTGCCGCTGCGCGTGGCGTCGTGCTGCTGCACCTCCTCAAACTTGCCCCTCAACTGGTCAGGAGCGAGGCCGACAAGAATGTCAGGACGGAAATGGAAAAGCTCGTTCTGGGGCTTGTGAACGCGGCTTGAGGATCAAGGCCGGTCTACTGCGGTGCCGGTCAGGATGACTGGAAGACAAAAGGGCGCCGCAAGGACGCCCTTTTGGGGGGGGGGGGTGTCGTCAGAGCGCGGTAGTCGCGTTCAGTGAGGGCGCTTGCGGAAAGCGTCGAGACTGACAACCTGGCCATCCTCGCTGGCCGCCGGGTGGGTGGCTTCGGCCTCCTCGGGTTCGGCTTCGGGCTCTTCGGTTTCAGCGGCCATTTCGCCCGGTGCAACCGTGAAGCGCAGGGCCATGCGGATATGCGGGTCAGCAAAGGCCGTGATGGCGGCAAAGGGAATGACGAGAACGCTGCCGATCCCCCCGAAGGAGAGGCCGACGGATACCGTCATGGCGTCGCGGTCTACCTTCAGATCCCAGAACTGATGCTGCAGCACGATTGTCATGTCATGCGGGTATTGCGCACGCAGACGATCGGGAATGATGACGCCCGGATAATCGGTCAGAAAGGTGAGGTAGAAATGATGCTCGCCCGGCAGCCCTTCGGCGCCCGCATAATCGAGAGCACGCAGCATGACTTCGCGATAGGCATCTTCAACCCACTCATCGTAAGGCAGCAGGCTTTCTGGCAGTTCGTGATCCATGCCGTCACCCTGATCATCATTCATTCTGGAAGATCCATCTTGCGAAAACTGATCACGCAGGGATGCGACGTTTCATGCGGGATGGCAAGGCCTTGCGGGGAGACGTGGTATTTCACCCATGCTCAGGCTGAACCCGCCCCGACCGCATTGTGTGGCCCTGTCGCGCCATAGGACGCTTCTTGCGGGAGCGCGCCACACCCGAAACTCCGGGCGATGGCTGTTCTGGCAGAACTGGCCTCTGGGGTTGCTATGTGGAGTTCATGTTGATTTGAAAAGTGGGAGGGCTTCTGTTGCCCGGTGCCCTCCCGAACCGCGCTTATCGCTTATGCAGCGACAGCGAGCACCTTTGTGTTATCATTGGCACTTGTGATTTAGCCCGATAACGGCGGTACAATGCCGGGCAAAAGATAAGTCTTTACCACGCACGTCGAGCCTGTTTCGTCCCCTGACTTTCCGTTGGGCAGAGCCCTCGGGAAGGAATGGTGGAGACGCCGGGCACTGCCCCCGGGTCCGTAACGATTATTCCACTTACCGTTTATCGCCATAGCCAAGGGCAAGCCCTCCGGCACCGATGCATATAGGGTGTTGCTGTGCGCCCGGCAAGGGGTGGTTTGCTGCCGCGTTCCGCGCGTCACACCAAGCCGGTTGAATCGTGATGAACCATGAGTGCCGGTTTCCTGATGGCACCTGATATGTAGGGGTGTCGGAAGCGGACAAATTGTCTCGCAAGGCGAAGTGCAGGTGTCTAAGCCGGTATTCCTGTGGTAAGCCTCGGCCTATGCCGCTGACACCAGAACAACGCGCCGAGATCGACGCCTCCCGCCTTACGCCCTCTCAGACGAGCCGGCCGACCGTGCCTGCCTTGGAGGCGATTCTCTTCAATCCGATCGAGCTGCTCGACCACGGTTTCGTTCGTGTGGTCGATTACATGGGCGATGATGGCGCGGTGGTACAGGCTGCGCGCGTGTCCTATGGGCGCGGCACCAAGAAGGTGTCCGAGGATACCGGGTTGATCCGGTATCTGATGCGTCATCGTCACTCGACGCCGTTCGAGATGTGCGAGATCAAGTTCCACGTAAAGCTGCCGGTATTCGTGGCGCGCCAGTGGATTCGCCATCGTATGGCGAACGTGAACGAGTATTCGGCGCGTTATTCGATTCTCGACCGCGAGTTCTATCTGCCCGATCCCGCGCAGGTTTCCGCCCAGAGCGTTTCCAACCGTCAGGGTCGTGCCGAGGCGCTTTCGCCCGACAAGGCCGCCGAGGTGCTGGACCTGCTGCGTCAGGACGCCTCGCGTTGCTACGACAATTACGAGACGATGCTCGACCCCGAGGGCTATGGTCTGGCGCGTGAACTTGCGCGCATGAACCTGACGCTCAACACCTATACGCAGTGGTACTGGAAGATTGACCTCCATAACCTGCTGCACTTCCTGAGCCTGCGTGCTGACAGCCACGCGCAGTATGAGATCCGGGTCTATGCCGAGGCGATGCTCGATATCCTGCGTGCCTGGGTGCCCATCACGGCATCGGCCTTCGAGGACTACCGACTGGGCGCGTTCACTTTCTCGGCAGGCATGATTGCTGTGTTGCAGCGCCAGCTGGCCGGTGAGAGTGTGACACAGGCTGATTCAGGGTTGAGCAAGCGCGAATGGGACGAAATGCAGGCCGTTCTGGTCAAGGGCTGACCTGGTGAGCGATCTGCATCGCATCATGAAGGACGGGGTGCCTGACCCCGAGCCGCCGCGCAAACTCCCCTCGATCATGCCCTGGGCGATCGTTGCGCTTGTTCTGGTGCTGATATCGCTCGGCATAAGGCTGTTCTGGCCCATCCCCACCGCCGAGAAACTGCCGCTCTGCGATCCTTCTGCAAAGGCGCAGACGGCGTGCGTGCGTACCAATCCGGTACCGGCGCCAGCGGCGAACCCGACGCACTGAGTTTGCTCCGGCCACCGGGCTACGCGCCTGCCGATGACCGGATAGTCTCATTATCCCTGAGTGGAATGAACGCCCCACCCTGCCTGTGTCGGCACAGCGTCAATCAGGAGTCGAGCCCCATCCAGCCGGGATGACGATGCTCGATCCAGGCAAGGAGCCTGCCGCTCCATCGACGCAGGAGGGGAATATCTTCCGCCAGCAGAAAAAAGCCTAAAGGCAGCATCCAGACGCCAAGGACGGGCAGGAAAGCCAGGCAACCTCCGACCATGAAGAGAAGCCCCGCCGGAATACGGATCCAGATCCGCGACGGTGCAAGCAGCCAGCGCACGGTTTTCGCGAGGCGTGCGGGTAAGCGGTCGATCAGCAGCCCGAGCCGACGTCGCCGCTCGGCTTCATCGCGCTCGGCCTTACTTCTCTGGCCTGCAGGCTGAACGGTGTCATGGGCGGGGGCCGGGTTCGTGAAAGTTGGGTCTCTGGTCATGGTTTTCATTACTGCTCAAGGGTGGCGTGCGACGATCCCCCTGTGTGACGCTGTCGGAAAAGTGAGGGATTCCGCAGTGGGTCTGACCGAAACCCCGAAGCCTGCGGCTGGTTCTGCATCCAACCCGGAAAACAATACCGGGGATGAACAAGAAGGCCCGACGAGGAGGTAAAATCCCATGATGTATCCGACACTGGACAGCCTGTACGAGGCAATAAAGACTGGCGAAGTTGGCCTGGCATCCTCACTCCCCACCTATGGCGGCGAGGAGCCCTTAAACGCCCCTGAAATCTGGTCCTGGGACGCTGATCGCTACATGGTGGGCAGCTGCGCTGCTGATCTCTCGCTCGTCCCCCGCGATGAATGGCGCGGCGTCACGACGGAGCGCTGAACCGCTCAAGCAGCCCCCGGCTTGTCTTGTCAGGCTGATCGGGGGGCAGAGGTTCGACGTTCAGGCGGTCGTTAAGGCCAGGCACCAGATCGCAGCCGGAGGGGCGGATGGTCCAGCCGCGTCCTGATGACGATGGGCAGCGTAAGGGCTGTGCTTAGAAGGCATCAGAGCTCACCGCCATCCCATTTTGACCCTATACCCGGTACGACAGTAAGGGGCCAAAGCCTTTGTGTTGTATGAGGGAGTGCCAGGGCGATCGGGTCAGCATCTTTCCAGGGGGCACTGCACGGTACCGAAAGATACTCCTGGTGCTGCCACGCCAGCCGATCAACCATAAGCCCGACATAATTTGTGTTATGACAGAAGCGCCCGGACGATATGTCGGGGCGTGGTGTGGCAACAGGTTCCGAGGGGTGGTGTCGATCTTGTCGTCCAGAAAATCGGTGAGGCGTCTTGGCCTCGCAGGCGGTTGCCTCGTGCCCTTAAGCCTCGCTGCCTGTACGCCCACGCCGCCTGCGCATCCTGATGATATCTGCTCGGTCTTTCACGAAAAGCGGGGCTGGTACCACGCGGCGCTGCGTCAGGAGAAGAAATGGAACGTACCATTCTCCGTTCCTATGGCGATCATGTATCAGGAATCCGGCTATCACAGTAACCTGCATACGAAGCGCACCTATATCCTGTGGTTCATTCCCTGGGGCTATGTCACCACAGCTTACGGGTACCCGCAGGCCAAGACGGATATCTGGCAGGATTATCAGAGAGCGACCGACACGAGCGCAAGTCGGGAGAATTTTTCCGACTCGCTCGATTTCATCAACTGGTACATGACCAATACCCACAAGCAGAACCGTGTGCCGGTGACGGATGGCATGAGGCAGTATCTTGCCTACCATGAAGGGTGGGGCGGCTATCGCAAGCGCTCCTATGCCAGCAAGGGGTGGCTCATGACCGTCGCGCGCAAGGTAGGTGCACGGGCAAACGTCTATGCGGCGCAATATGCCAGCTGTGAGAACGACCTCAAGGATAAGGGGTTCTGGAGCTGGCTTTTCTAGATATCCTGCATCAGATTAATTCCATGCAGTTAATATGGCCGGCAGATCTGATCGGTGCATTTGCATGGCACAGACGACGCCAGGTTGGTTCTACCCTCCCGCGAGGCCTCGATCCGGTTCAGTGACGAGAAGGGGCGCGGCCCATGATGTCCGGGCGTCGTCTCAGGCGGTGACAGCTGGTCGGCACCCTTCAGGGATATGACGTGCCAGAAAGGACGCAAACTCGCGAAAGGCCGGGCCACGCGGATCGGAGCTGCGCCAGACCAGACCGATCTGACGACTGGCCGAGGGAAGCGCGCGTGTGACTACCAGTTCGTCCCATTCGGCGCGGTTGCGCAGGGCAAGTTGCGGAATGAGCGAATAGCCCTCGCCGGCACCGATCATGTGCCAGAGCATTTCCAGACTGGTTGCAAGGCGTTGCTGGTCGCGCATGGGCATCATGCCGCAGACAGCCAGCGCCTGGTCACGCAGGCAATGGCCATCTTCCAGAAGCAGCAGCCCGTTTTCGCCGTGATCGCTCGCGAGATCCTGCATGGCGAGGGTTTCACGCTCTGCCAGAGGGTGCGTGCGAGGGAAGACAGCCAGAAAGGGCTCCTCAAACAGGGGCGCGGTCTCGAAGCTCTCTCCCGAAATGGGCAGGGCCGCGAAGACGAGATCCAGCTCATTCTGACGCAGGCGGGCCAGCATCGTGTTGGTCAGGCTCTCGGTCAGCTGCAATTTCAGTTCCGGATAGGACCGGCGCAACAGGGGCAGAAGGCTCGGCACATAATAGGGGCCCAGCGTTGCGATGACGCCTATGCGCAGCAATCCTTCCAACGGGCCCGTGCGGGCACGGGCCGCTTCGATCATGGCGCGTGCAGATGCCAGAACCTCGCGGCCCATGGCAATCAGTCGGATACCATCGGGCGTCGGGGCCACATGGCGGCGTGAGCGCTCGAACAGTGTGACATCGAGCAGCATTTCGAGCTTGCGGACCTGCTCCGATAATCCAGCCTGGCTTACACCACATCGTTCGGCGGCACGCGAGAAATTGCGAAGATCATCGACAGCCACCACATACTCGATGTCACGCAGGGAAAGCCCGGAAAGAGGTATATAGGTCATGTCTATAGATAGGACCAATGCGACCGGTTTGTGAAAGCGGTTTTGCCTATATCTGCCATTGACAGAAACGATTTCCGGGGCGTTCGTGTTCGTGGGACAACGAGCCCGTCATCAAACAGAGATGTGAAAAGGGAGCATATCGCATGCCACGCATCAATTCGACCGTGAAGCCTTTCGAGACCGACGCCTATCATGATGGCAAGTTCATCAAGGTGTCTGAAGCCGATGTGAAGGGGAAGTGGTCTGTCTTCTTCTTCTACCCCGCTGATTTCACCTTCGTCTGCCCGACCGAACTTGAAGACCTCGCGGAGAATTACGAGACCTTCAAGCAGCTTGGCGTCGAGATCTACTCGGTCTCCACCGACAAGCACTTCACACACAAGGCATGGCACGACACGTCGCCGGCTATCGGCAAGATCAAGTATGTGATGCTGGCCGACCCGACGGGCACGATCAGCCGCAACTTCGATGTCATGATCGAGGAAGCCGGAATGGCCGATCGCGGCACGTTCCTGATCGATCCGGAAGGCAAGATCCAGTACATCGAAGTCACTTCCGGTGGCGTCGGTCGCTCGGCTGCCGAGCTGATCGAGAAGATCCGCGCAGCCCAGTATGTGGCGTCGCATCCGGGCGAAGTCTGCCCTGCGAAGTGGAAAGAGGGTGAAGCCACCCTGTCTCCGTCGCTCGACCTGATCGGCAAGATCTGAGGTCGTCTGGCCCGGCTTTCATGCCGGGCCAACCCCGCCGGAATAATCCGGCGCAGTTTTTCGGAAAGAGCAGGATCAGCCTGATGTTGCAGGACCCCATCAAGTCACAGCTTTCGACCTATCTCGCCAATCTGGGCCACCCGGTCGTGCTTGAAGCGTCCCTCGACGGGAGCGCGAAAGCGCGGGAGATGGGTGAACTCCTTCAGGAAGTTGCTGCCCTTTCCGATAAAGTGACCTATTCGGAAGACGGTGTCAGCGAGCGTCGTCCGTCCTTCCTGATCCGTCGTGGCGACAGCCGACATGGCGTGAATTTTGCGGCCATCCCGATGGGGCATGAATTCACTTCCTTCGTGCTGGCATTGCTTCAGGCGGGTGGCCATCCGCCCAAGATCGAGCCGGCAATTGCCGAGCAGATCAAGGGGCTTGCAGGCGAGTTCCGCTTCGAGATCTTCGTCTCGCTGTCGTGCCAGAACTGCCCTGATGTGGTGCAGGCCCTGAACGCCATGAGCATGATCAACCCGGCCATCAATGTCACGACCATCGACGGTGCCCTGTTCCAGGAGGAAGTGGCATCGAAGAACATCATGACTGTGCCGCAGGTCTATCTGAACGGCATGGCCTTCGGTTCTGGCCGCATGGACGTGAACCAGATCCTTGCCAAGCTGGATGACGACGCCCCGCGTCGTGCGGCAGAACGTCTGAAGGACATGCCTGCCTTCGATGTGCTGATCATCGGCAGCGGCCCTGCCGGTGCGTCGGCTGCCATCTATGCTGCACGCAAGGGACTGCGGACGGGGCTTGTGGCTGATCGCTTTGGCGGTCAGGTCATGGACACGGCCGGGATCGAGAACTTCATCTCGATCAAGGAAACTGAGGGACCCAAGCTCTCCGCCCAGCTCGAAGCCCATGTGCGCAGCTATGATGTGGAGATCATCTCCGGTCAGCGTGCCAAGGAACTCTTCCCCGCTGCACGGCCGGGTGGGCTGCATGGCATCGCGCTTGAGAGCGGTGCGATCCTGCACAGCCGCACGGTCATCCTGACCACAGGAGCCCACTGGCGTCAGCTGGGTGTGCCGGGTGAGGAGCAGTATCGCACCAAGGGTGTGGCCTATTGCCCGCATTGCGATGGCCCGTTCTACAAGGGCAAGCGTGTTGCCGTGGCTGGCGGCGGCAATAGTGGTGTCGAGGCGGCCATCGATCTGGCGGGTATCGTCGGTCATGTCACGTTGTTGCAGCGCAGCTCCAAGCTCAAGGCTGACAAGGTGTTGCAGGACAAGCTGCGCAGCCTGCCCAATGTGACGGTTCTGACCGAGGCGCTGACGAGCCGCATTGAAGGTGATGGCAGCAAGGTCAACGGCCTGACTTATCGCGGTGGCGATGGCAAGGACCACAGGATCGATCTGGAAGGTGTGTTCGTCCAGATCGGGCTGCTGCCCAACACCGAGTGGCTGCGCAATACGCTGGCACTGAACGATTTTGGCGAGATCAAGGTGGATGATCACGGCGCAACCTCTGTTCCGGGCGTCTTTGCCGCAGGCGATGCGACGACGACGCCCTACAAGCAGATCGTGATTGCCGTGGGCGAGGGGGCGAAGAGCGCCCTTTCCGCCTTCGACTATCTGATCCGTTTGCCTGCGGAGTAACGTCTGCGGGGACAATCGGGCACGGGTCCGGCCGTGGACTTGCAGGGCAGGGGCAGGAGGGGGAACCCTCCTGCCCTTGTCGCGCTTTTCTCCACCCATGCACGGGGACCAGCCCGTGCGAAGCGGGAGAATGGGCGCCATGCAAAGCCAGACAACAGCGAGTGCCGAGCAGGAGGCGCGTCAACACGCCCGGTCCGCTCGCCTGACCTATGTGGACCGCTCCGGCCCCGGTATTACCCGCCATCGCGCAGGTAAGGGTTTTTTCTATCGCGACCCTTCGGGAGATCGTATCACCGCCCCGGAAGAACTCACCCGTATCAAGGGGCTCGCAATTCCTCCCGCCTATCGGGACGTATGGATTTGCGCCAACCCGAAGGGGCATCTGCAGGCGGTGGGCAAGGACAGCCGGAACCGGCTGCAATATCGCTACCACCCCAGATGGCGCCTGATCCGTGACGAGGACAAATTCGCGCGTATGCTGGTCTTTGGCGACAAGCTGCCTCTGATACGACAGCGCGTGGATGACGACCTCAGACATCCCGGCCTCAATCGGGCGCGCGTGCTGGCTGCCGTGGTGCGCCTTATGGAACGCACAATGGCGCGTATTGGCAACGAGACCTACGCCCGGGATAATCGCAGCTTTGGCCTGACGACACTCAGGCACCGGCACGCGCATATCGAGGGAGGAAAGCTGGCGCTGGACTTCAGGGGCAAACACGGGATCGAGGCACATCTTGACGTGCGCGACCCCAAACTCGTCCGCGTGATTTCACGGCTGCAGGATCTGCCCGGACAGAAACTGTTCCAGTATCTCGATGATGAGGGCGAACCGCACGAGATCCACTCTCAGGACGTGAATGCCTATCTGCAGGAAATCAGCGGAGAGGATATCACCGCCAAGGATTTCCGGACCTGGGCGGCGACCCATCTGGCAGCGCTGACGCTGTCCAGCCTCGAGGCAAGCGACAGCCGGGCCAGGGCCAAGAAAAACATCCTGCGCACGATCGAGCATGTCGCGTCCCAACTGGGGAACACCCCGTCCGTGTGCCGCAAATGCTATATCCATCCGCAGATCCTGACCGGTTATCTAGACGGAAGCCTGCGTAAAGCCTTTGCCCGTCAGGCTGAGACCCTGTTGGAACAGGAGAGCGCACGCACGAGCCTGAGCGCCGATGAGGCGCTCATGGTGGGGTATCTGAGCCGCTTGCTTGATAAACCTGCCAAAAGACCATCGTCTCGCAAGAAACCCTGACCCGCGCCCCGCTTTGTGTCTGCCGGATTGGAAGTTTTGCAGGTAAAGGGGTCGGTCTATGGAATATCGCGTTCTTGGAGCATCAGGGCTGCGCGTCTCGGCTTTGGGGCTGGGCTGCATGGGGATGAGCCAGTCCTACGGTGCTGCCGATGAACGCGAGAGCCTGGCCACACTCGACCGCGCGATAGAGCGTGGCATTACCCTGTTCGATACGGCTGAGGTCTACGGGCCATTTCTGAATGAGGAGCTGCTGGGCCGCGCTCTGGCAGGACGGCGCAGCGCCCTCAAGCTCGCCACAAAATTCGGCTTCAAGATCGACAATGGAAAATCCTGCGGCGTCGATAGTCGCCCCGATCATATCCGGGAAGTGGTCGAGGCGTCGCTGCGACGTCTGCAGACCGACCATATCGACCTGCTCTATCAGCATCGTGTGGACCCGGCCGTGCCCATGGCCGATGTGGCGGGCGCGGTGGCGCGGCTTGTCGAGGAGGGGAAGGTTCTGCATTTCGGCCTCTCGGAAGCTGGCACAACCGCGATCAGGCAGGCTCACGCCGTGCATCCCGTCACAGCGGTGCAGAGCGAATATTCGTTGTGGGAACGTAACGTAGAGGTCGATATTCTGCCCACCCTGCGCGAGCTGGGGATTGGTTTCGTGCCGTTCAGCCCGCTGGGCCGTGGCTTCCTGACCGGAACGGCGAAGCCTGCGGAATCCTATCCGGCAAGTGATTTTCGCCATTCTGATCCACGTTTTCAGGGCGAGGCTTTTGCAGCCAATCAGAAGGCCGCAGAGACTGTCGGGGTCATCGCGCGCCAGCATGATGCGACACCAGCGCAGATCGCCTTGGCATGGCTGATGGCGAAGGGGCAGGACATTGTGCCCATTCCGGGTACCAAGCGGCAGAGTTATCTGGATGAAAATCTCGGCGCACTGGATGTGCGTCTCGACCATCAGACTATCACCATTCTCGATCAGGCGCTTTCTGCCGAAAAGGTCATGGGCAAGCGCTACAACGAAAGCAATATGGCTTTCGTAAATCGCTGATCCAGAGCGCTGCGGACAGGTAAAGCCGGGTAGGCGGGAAGAATGTTCCTGTATTGATCAGACGACACATCTTTGCTTATGCGTCATCTTGAAAACCCTGTATGCCGTCAAAGGATGGCTGTGGATCAACTGATATCGAAACTGCTGGCCTTCAGATCAGTCACGCCCATGAACGTTACCTTCATGTTGTTATCGAGCATGATGGCGGTATTGCCGCCTGAAACAGTCGCCGTTGCCAGCAGGTTTTTGATGGCGGCATCGGCGTCAGCCGGTTTGTAGTTGTACATGAAAAACTTGTTGCCGCTCGCGGCTGCAAAATCGGTGATGGTAATGTCACCTGCTGTATGACCGGCCAGTACGCCGAATGTGTTCGCTGCTTCTGTGCCGCCGGTTACGGTGGCATAGGTCTCGCCGTCGTGCCCGCTGTATTGCGTACCGAATACGAAGTGATCAGCTGCCTGACTGCCGATGATCGTCTGCTGTCCTGCTCCGGTCCAGGCCTCGAACGTGCCGTGAGACGACGAGGCATCGATCATTTCCACGCTGCTGCTTCCAGACTGGTTGCCCGTCCAGAGTGCTGCCTGGGTCGCATCAATGCTGGCAGTAAGGCCGTCGGCACCCCAGAGTGTCGCCTGATTCGCGGCGATATTGGTCGAGCCAGTGCCAGCGATGAACCGGAGCGAACCCGAGACACTGAGTGCGTGCCCGCTACCTCGAAGAACGGTCAGATCGCCAAGTGCCGAAACCGTGTCGTTGGTGGCGCCGGAAAGCGTGCCGTTATTGCCCGTGAATGTAATCGTCGATCCCTGACCTGACTGCACCGTACTGTCACTGCCTACCTTTATGGTGCTGCCGGTGGTGGCATCATCAATGACGAGACTGTTGCTGCCTAGAGTGACAAGGGTATTGCCGCCCGCCAAGGTGAGGGAGGTCTTGCCACCTTCCTGCCCGGTTATGGTGTCCTGTCCTTCGGACATGACATCGTTCGTTCCCTGCTGAAGCTGGATCAGGTTGCGGCCTGTCCCGGCATCGATCGTGTTGACGCCGTTTGTCGCAAGAATCGTGTCATTGCCTTCACCGGTTATGATGGTCCAGCTGGCGCTTTGTGTATTGCCGTTGAAATAATTATCACCGGATATGCCAAGAAAGTTCCCGTTGCTTTCGCCCGCTTCGTAGGTCAGGCCGGCCGTACTGCCACCGAGAACGGAAAGGGTGGCTGTCGGATCGATGCCGGAGCCGTCAATGGTTACGCGATCCCCCAAAAGACCCTGGCTGGATTGGTTGCCAGAACCAGCCCAACCGCCAACGCCAATGAAGTCATAGGTGCCAAGAGGGGCGAAACTGCCGCCTGTGGTGACAAAGCCCTGGAGCAGCGTGTTGCTCCCGGTTGTCACCTTGGCATTCGTATCGGAAAGCAGGACAGTCGTGAGATTGTTGCGTGTATAGGCATCAGACATCTGCTGCGCGTAGGTCTGCGCGAGCGCCTGCGCCTTGCCACCCCCGACTGTGACCTGAATGGCTGTGCCTGACGTCCCTACAATTGTGACAATGCTCAAAACAATTCACCCTCTGTTACGAGCCCGAGGGCACCGCAGAGAATTTCCGTCAAAGATCATCTAAAATCTATATCGGTTACGCTATTTTTAGACTCTTGACGGTGTGCAATTGTTTTCGAGCGTTAAATTTCATCAAGATGCAGATTGGCGATGAAATATTGGGCGCATATTAATTGTTTTTATAGAGAGATTTAGAAAGTCGTATCTGACCCGACTAATGGGTCATAAAAAAAGCCCTGTCGCCTCATTGGGGACAGGGCTCTGATTATTTCTTCCTATAAGGAAGGAAAAAAGCGTTTATCGAGCGCCCTTGTGATCGCCATCGCGCATTTCGCCTGTCGGCTCCTGCGTGTGGGCTTCAAGGAACCACAGATGCTTGTCGAGCGCGCGCGAGGCTTCGGTGAACAGGTCGGCCGTGTCAGCATCCCCTGCCTCATCCGTCACATCGATGGATTCACGCACGTTGTTTGCGACTGTTGCGTAGCGGTCGATCAAGGCGGAGATATGATCGGCGATCTTGTAGACGTCTGTGGGGTAGGGCGTGCAGGCCGATTTCTTGGAAACATCCTGCACTGTGCCGTAGGCGGTGCCGCCGAGCTGCACAGCGCGTTCGGCAACCTTGTCTACCAGATCGTCAACGCTGTCACGGAAGCCATCGAGCATTTCGTGCACGCCAATGAACTGTGGCCCCTTGAGGTTCCAGTGTGCCTGCTTCGTGATCAGCGCCAGATCGATCAGATCGGCGAGGCGGGCATTGAGCGTTTCAATCGACACGGTCTTGGCGTTGGACTTCAGAGCATTCTGGGTCGTGTGCATCGCGTGTTTCGTGGTCATTGATCTACCCTAACAAGTTTGATGTCGGACATTCGCGCAAAGCGATGATCCCCAAACGTGCCCGAGGGAAACCGGTTGCGCCAAAGCTTCGTCAAATGGGGGCTCTTATTCATGTCGAATAGTTCATCATGGCGCGAAGGACGCCGTCGCCAGCCACGACAACCCTTGATGCTTTGTTGGCTCTATCCTGTGTCTCATATCCTGAATACTGAACGATAAGACGTCGGCGGCTCAGTCGAGAAACGACACATGCGCGACAATGACTCTCCACGCCGCGCCCTGCCGGATCCAGGTCTGGCTTTGACGTCCGATGCGTCCGGTACGCGGATTGCGAAACAGGATGGTGACGCAACCGGCATCGACACCGAGCGCAATGATGTCGCGTCGCAGACGTTCACGGGGGGGAGCGCCTCCTGTGCGCTGTCGGCGAAAGGCGGCAATTTCCTCCGGCCCGAAAAGGTTTTCAGTCGCGCCGAGGCGGATCACGTTCGGTTGATTACTGAACAACGCATCAAGGGCGGTGACATCATTTTGCGCCAGAGCCTCTTCGTATTGGTCCGAAGCTAGGGTAAGGGCAGAAATCGTCTCGGGGTATGCGGTAAGGTCCATGGGCGCGCCCTTATTCACGGGAATCATTCTTCATACTGGCTGAGGGTGGCATGAGCAGCTTGGGATCTGGCGATCTGGCTCGGTCGATGCGCGATATTCGCATCATATTTTTTAGTCTTGGGCTCGGGGCCTTTGCAATCGGCACGGCAGAATTTGCCGCCATGAGCCTCGTGCCGATGATCGCGCACAGCTTTGGCGTGACCGACCCGGAGGCGGGCCATGCCATTGTGCTCTATGCCGCCGGTGTGTGCGTCGGGGCACCAACCATTGCGCTTTTCAGCGCAGGGATCAGCCGACGTACCATGTTGATCAGCATGATGCTGCTTTACATGATTGGTAACGGTGTCAGCGCGATTGCACCGAATTATGTGCTGTTTCTCGCCTGCCGGTTCATCAGTGGTTTGCCGCATGGCGCCTATTTCGGCATTGCCGGCATTCTGGCCTCATCACTTGTGCCGCCCAACAAGCGCTCCCAGGCTGTGGGCCGTGTCATTCTGGGCCTGACCATTGCCACCATCGGTGGTGTGCCGCTGGCGAATGGTATCGGTCAGATTGTCGGCTGGCGCTGGGCTTTCGCTCTTATCGCCTTTCTGGCGCTGTGCACTGCCGCTCTGCTGAGTATCTTTGCTCCCAAGGATGCGCCACGCAAGGATGCCAGTATCCTCAACGAATTCACGGCGCTCAAGCTGCGACAGGTCTGGCTGACGCTTGCCATCGGTGCGGTGGGCTTTGGCAGCGTGTTCTGCGTCTATACCTATCTCGCCTCGATCATGATCAACGTTACACAGGTACCGGAATCCTATGTGCCGATCATGCTGGCGGTTTTCGGTGTGGGCATGACAATCGGTACGCTGGTCTGTGCCTGGCTTGCCGATCACAAGATGATGCCAACCCTTGCGGGTGTGCTGCTCATGGGGGCTGCATCGATGGCGGGCTTTCCCGAGGCTGCGCATAAATTCGTGCCTCTCGCCATCAACGTGTTCATGATCGGTGCCAGCGGCGGTCTTGCCACTGTGGTGCAGGCGCGGTTGCTGACTGTGGCGGTTGGCGCGGAAGGCCTCGCCGCTGCACTGAACCAGAGTGCTTTCAACATCGCCAATGCGGTCGGCCCCTGGCTGGGTGGGCTTGCGATTTCGGCGGGGCTTGGATGGACGTCAGTTGGCTGGGTGGGGCTCGCGCTTTCGCTTGGCGGGTTCGGCATCTATGTGCTGAGCATTGCCGACGAATTCAGGACCAAGAAGAACAACATACCCCGCGTGTGAGCCGGGGCGGGAGAGGGGAACGCCCTCTCTCTAGAGCGTTTTCCTCTCAATCTGGCTCGTATCCAGCGGCGGTGAAGAAGTTGGCACATTCTGCGGGCGCGACCTGATCGATGAGTTTGCCGATCCTCTTCCAAAGCCCGTCGCGGGTGCGTTCGGCGGCGCAGCGGAGATGGGCCTTGAGTTTGGAAAACGCCATCTCGATCGGGTTGAAGTCCGGGCTGTAAGGCGGCAGGAACCGCAGGCTGGCTCCGGCGGCCTCGATCGCCGCCTGCACGCCCGGCCCCTTGTGC
>NZ_JBXWTO010000022.1:0-36165 GCF_057319415.1 Asaia sp. A2 | reverse complement strand
TCGCCCTTTCTCGTCACATCCACCGTCTCAGGGCTCTCGCCCAATGGAGCAGCGCGACCGCTCTCAGCGCCTGAATACTCATTCCCCGGGCGTCGCCTACCTCACATCAGTTAACGTGACAGCACCGACACGGCGTATCGCTCGAAAGCCAATGAGGATTTCATGGACCGACACGGGTTCGTCTCGAAAATCCACAGGAAAAAGCCGCATCTCAAGCCCATGCCCCGTCACATCCAGCGGTCCAACGCCGGAAAGTCGGTGATCCGGTCGCGTGTCGAGCATGTCTTTGCCGATCAGAAATCGCAGACGGGACTGTTCGTCCGGACCGTGGGCATAACGCGAGCCACCATGAGGATCGGGCTGGCCAATATCGTCTACAACATGCGCCGCTTCCTCTTCCTCGAAAGACTGAACGCGAGCGCGTAGCCATCCCGGAGGAAACAGCGCCCGATCTGCCCAAAACGCAGACCAAAAGTCACCCCGGGAGCCGTCAATCAGCACGCAACAAAACAGAAATCAGGAGCTAGCCGCGCCAATCAACGGTTGTTCGATCCCTCCACCCTCGCAGTCTAAAGACTGATGCGACACTGGTCTCAGACAGGTCTATTCCTGAGGTGTCTCTCGAGGTCCCGGTCCCGTTGGGGGAATGGAAGCGGTAGGTCTGATCAACCAACAACAGAAAAATAATAGTTTGGGCTTTATTGGCAGCGCCGCTTCAAGGATTCATGTTCCCGACACTCACCTGACCCGGACCTGCCAGGCCGTGACCTACAATACTACTGCTTTCGTAAGCCTCGCCAAAAGGTTCTAGGTTTGTTCCTGTATTCGGGTCCCTCCCATAGCTCTCACCATTCGAAACTTCAACTTTTCCTATCCATGGAAGATTGACGTTTGCCCTAGATACGTCCTCAGGCGGGGTGATGTCAGATTGAGGAGCCATTTGGTAGCCTCGAAGCCCGTGTACGACTAGGAATTCGTTTTTTGAGGCCGCCAAGTTGGCATTCGAATTCGGGGAGTTCGAGCGAATGCCTTTCGATGATTTAGACGCGACATGTGGAGTGTCACTGATCAGACTTTGGGCGAACACCGGTTCACAACAGCACAGAGCAGCGAGAGCGATTGGTAGCAATCGTAAAATATTCATTTCGTCCCCTGTGCCACCAGACTAACTCAAGGTTGCATCCGCTAGGATAGAGTGTGCATTGGCCTTCAGTATAGTATCAACTTGCAATCTTATCAGAGGTTTTATCATTTCTTGCCCCTTTGAGACGAAGAAATCGCCGTCCGACCTCGAGCACATCGGCATGGGTAAACCTCAATCTCTTTTCGGGTAGCAGATATAGAGCATAGTATGAACAAAATGGTCCCAACATACCGTGGATGAGCTTAATGTAACCACATGGCCACGAGAAAAAATGACCTGATGATCGTTCAATATTGAGCTGCTGCCGGTATCGCCGAAGAGTAGTGACAGCCTCGCCTAGATGTTTTTAACGAGCTGGGTTAATCGCTCTCTTACCCATCGCTGCACCGGATGCGTCGTAGTTCGGTCATGCCAAAGCAACGCTAGTTCGAAACCTGGTACACCGATCGGCGGATTGAGAACCTGCAGCTTCTCTCTTTCCTCCTGGGCAATGCGCGCCGGCACGACTGCGATCATGTCGGAGTTCGAGATGATCCTGGGAACGACAAGAAAGCCCGGGCTGGAGAGCGCCACATATCGCGATCGCCCCAGAGCTTCGAGGACAGTATCGGTCGGCCCAGAAAAGCCACCGCCGTCGGGTGATACAATGACGTGATCGAGGCGGCAGAATAGGTCGAGGTCGATCCTACCCTTAACCTGAGGGTGCCCGTTTCGCGCAATCAGAACATAGTCTTCACGACAAAACGTGCGCATCCGTAACTGCCCTGACACCCTTTGCGGGAGGTCTATGGCGAGATCAACCGCTCCACGCTCCATCTGGCTGTGCAAGGCTGTAAGGTCCAGGTTGTGCCACGCAATTCGAAGGCCCGGCGCTTCCTGCCGTAAGGTCTGGACCAACGGCAGAAGCAAGGCGCTTTGGGTGTAATCGCTGGCCGCGATACTGATCGTGCCCTTTGCCCGGGATGGATCAAATGCAGAGTCCGTCGCCACGACCTGGCGGACGGTTTCGAGCGCCTCGTGCAGACGCGGCTGTAATTCCAGGGCTCTCTGTGTCAGCACCATACCGCGTTGCGCCGGGATCAGCAGCTGATCGCCGAAGATGTCGCGCAGCCGTGCCAAGCGCGTCGACAGTGCAGGCTGGCTCATGTTCAATCGCCGGGCGGCATGGGTGACATTTCTCTCGGCCAGCAGCGTGTCGAGAGTGACGAGCAGATTGAAGTCGAGCGGTATGGCATCCATTTTGTGGATACCAGCACATAGATGCTTTGATTTCAAGAATGGTAAGGTGGTCTCTACTCTTACCTAAACGGCCAAAAGCCGCCCCTTCCCGTTCTTCTTCAGGAGCCCCTTATGAGCAACGTTCTGATCGTCCATGCCCATTCCGAAGCCCAGTCACTCACCAGTTCCTTGAAGAACCTTGCGGTTGAGACACTGACCGCGCAGGGCCATCAGGTAGAGGTTTCGGACCTGTATGCCATGCACTGGAAGGCTGTCGCCGACGCAGCTGATTTCCCAACGCGTAAGAACGCCGACAGGCTGCATTATGCATCTGAGTCGGGTAACGCCTTTGCAACGGGCACGCAGCCCGCTGACGTCGTGGCCGAGCAACAGAAGTTACTGTGGGCGGATGCGGTTATCCTCACCTTCCCGCTGTGGTGGTACAGCACGCCGGCGATCCTAAAAGGCTGGGTCGAGCGCGTCTACGCGCTTGGCTTCGCCTACGGTGTCGGTGAGCACGGTGGAGAGCGCTGGGGTGACCGCTTCGGCGAAGGGACGCTCGCCGGGCGGCGGGCGATGGTTGTCGTCAACATTGGGGGTCGCGAGCCGCACTATAGTGAACGCGGCGTGAATGGCCGTCTGGATGAGATCCTATGGCCCATTCAGCATGGGCAGCTCTTTTATCCGGGTATGGCGGTCATGGAGCCCTTCCCGGTTTATCAAAGTGACCGCATGTCGAAAGAGCGTTGGCTCGAAGTCGCCGCCGCCTTCAAGGTCCGGATGGAAAATCTCTTCATCGACACGCCGATCCCGTATCGCACTCAAAATGGCGGCCACTACGACGGCCAGCAAGTGCTCAAGCCCGGTCTTGGTGGTGATGAGACAGGTGTGCGGATCCATCTGGTGCAGCCTGGAGATCCCAATGAGGATCTCGGTGCGTCCCGAACGGATACTGCCGAAGTAGCCAGCTACATTTGAGCTCAACGCAAGTAAGCGCGTCCTCTCATGGCGCGGACAGTTGGAAAAAAGATCTACCAGTAGTCGAGTGTGGCTGTACCCCATTCTGCGCATCGAAGGTCTCCATATCCATCGCGGAATATGGAGATCAACCAGATGGACTAGGTGTGGCGCTGGGATATTGCCTGTATCTCGACGCAAAAGGGATCTCTTTGCCTAATGGCGATCATAACTAGGCAACCCGCAAGGTGGTGTACCGGCGGCTTTCGCACACAATGGCTGACGAATTTCGCATTGAGACGCACTGGAAGTCTCTGATCCGCTACGACGCACCGAAGATCTTCGATACGGACTCGGGCTCATAGTTTACGACACCTCGGTTCAGAAACGTGCATCAGCGAAAACGAGAGCAACCGCAGGCTGGAGGAACGCCTGATGAGAAGGGTCATGATACGTCAGCAGCAACGAAACGGGCCAAACGACCGTATCCATAGATCGCATAGCAGGACCACAATACTGTCCGAACGGATGGGTTGACCTCATACTGCAATAGTCGAGTGCTGTATGTGGCGGACGTACGTGACCGTGAAGGGATGCGGATGTCACGCGTGAGTAGGACCAACCAATCATTCGAAGCGAAGACAACAACCAATGCTGCGCCGTTCAATACTCGTTTGAACAGCCGTCGTGGTTTGTCGGCCCGTAGCGTTTTTTGGCGTGCCGGGGGCTTCGCCTTGCAACCTGCTGGTTGACCGGAGACGGCTTAATAAATGGCTGACTAGCACATCTCCGGCCAAAATGCCTGCTTCCATCCAGAGCTATGAACATGCTGATCAGGCGAACGTAATCTGATCCGCCTCTGCATGAAGTTCCTGCCAGACGGATCAGACGGATATCAAGCTCTCCCTGGTGATAATCGTTGCATTGGAGAGATTTGAGATCGTAACTTTGGCCTTGTTTTTGACAACGTCCAAGGATGCCTGATTGAGGGGAGCCTGCGTCCTCGACCATGAGGCCGTGTCAAACCTTCGTTCGTCACGAAGGAGCGGGATAAATCTCCCGCGAGACAGTTGTTTTGATCGGACGCAAGCGTTCCCTAGCCGCGCAGCATGCCTGTAGCCCGCTCGCCATGCAAGAACGTTCGAGTATCCTTCTTACCAGGCCAATACTTTCATAATCAAAATCAGCTTATGAAGCGAACCAACAAATAAGTCGTTGACTCAAACATAGGATGAATTGCAAGAATGGGCGTCGCCGACGGCTCCATCCGTTCAGATCTGATTTGCGTCACTCTAGTCAGAGCCTTGGGAATGAGGGCTCAGTTCATCACCCGCCCATTGCAGTGAACGCGAAGAACACCGTCGGACGCACCGATATCAAAAGACTGTTTTCCGAAGAGGTTAGTGCCAATGAGCAGCAGTCCGAAAAATGAAGCCCGTGAAACCACTATTAAAGGCCAGTCAGTTGAGCAGACGCCTGCGCCTGGCCTTAACGCGATGCGGCCAGTCGGTTTCTTCCCCGGACTAGGCAGCCGCGCGGCGTATCGCGAACTCGAACGTGATTTGTTCGAGTGTGGCGTGCCTGTTGTTCGACAAGTCTTCTCGGAAGCAGGGGCAGCTTTGGGCTGTGATCCCGAGTGCCTCGTCTTGCGGGATTCGAATATTCCTGATGATCGGATAGAGCGACAGGCATTCCTGGGAGCCGCGCTGCTGGCTCACGGGATCGCCTTGCACCGCTATCTCGTCGATGTCTTGCAACGAAACGGGACGGACATTCATTTTGTGTCGTTCACCGGCGAAAGCTTCGGCATCATCACTGCGGCTGTCGCCGCGGGCGCCTTGTCATTAGCCGACGGCGCAAAACTTGCCCATGCGCTGGCCCCGTTCATCCTCGTCGGCGCCGAAGGCGTGTCATCGCCGTCAGCCCTGCAGGTGCGTGTCGCCGAAATGCTGGCCGCTGTTGGCGTCACACAACCTCTTGTGCTCCAGCCCGCTCATGTCGTGGCGCTGACGGGTCATCCGGACACCTTGAATCGCGTCTTGGTGGCAATCGGTGATGTCTATGACGTGTCCGACGTGGAGCTGCACAAGACATACGCCGCGAATCAAGCGAATATCTATGTCCGGACGGGTGCAAGGGAAAGCTTTGGGCTCTTCATGCGCAACTTTGCGGACGTCGCGGTGACAGAGTTGAAAGAGCCGACGTGCTTCATGGCCCATGCTGCCCGCATGGCGCCGGTCCGGGAAGCATTCGCTCGGATGATGGACAGCGAAGGCATCCGGTTCCAGAATGCACATACGCCGCTGATCTGCAATCATGCCAATCGTATCGTCCATAAGGCTGCGGACGTGCGCGATGCCGTTTTATCCATCATCGACTCCGTTATGGAATCGCGCTGGACCGCCAACAATTGCGAGTATGTCGGCGGCAATATCGTGCTGGAACTTGGCCAAGGCGGCAAATCGGTGCAGCTTCTGGTAGACAATGGTCTCACTCTGCCGGCGATCGCCTATGCTGGCGGACAGGAGAATACAGACGCCCTCGTGGCGGCCGCAACGCTGCTGCAGCAGATTGGCTGCCTTACAGCGCGAGATACCGCTGGGAGGGCACATCTCCAAGACGGTGATTTGGCCGTGTTGAGGCGAATGTTTGGCGTGCCGGCACGCTATCCGGTGGTTCGGGAATTCATGCTCCGGGAATTCACACGTATGGTTGCTACCTTTCAAGTGACTGCCCCGAGTTCTTTATCACCCTCTCTACGACGGTTTCTGGAGATCTACCAGCACACCTCCGCCGCGCGCGACGATCTCGACCTCGCGGGAGGAGAACTTGCGCTTCAGGTACAGGCGAAGAAAAGTGTCGTGGGTGATAGCCATACGCTGGGGCGGGTGACTACAGAAATCAAAGTCCTCAAGCCGGACGGTTCGGTGACGGCCCGGTGTTCTGCTGGTCGCTGGACGCCGGAAGCACTGGTCTTCTATTTCAGCCGTTTGGACGACGCTCCAGTGCTTGACTTGATCCGCAGTGCCAGACGCATGGCTGAACATCATGATGAGGTCGCAGCACTCTATGAGAAGTTCACGTCCGCGCTGTCGTTTGACATCACCGCAGCGGGGCCGGGTCAGGCCGCGGTGATGTCCCCGCAGGCAGTTGCGACGTTTCAGATCCTCCATCAGCTTGCACTGTTGATCCTGTTGCGGGCGGAACGTCCGGCGATTTTCCTTTCACACGACTATTATTTCGCGAGCGGCGACGTATTAGGATGGTGCGTAGCGCTCTGCGCTGCGGATGCGCTGGATCCCAAAGACGCCGTAACGCTGTATTCCGATTACCTGCGTGGTGCTATCCAGGTGGACACAACGTTCAATACCGGACACAATGACGTTCTAAGGCGGCTTCGGGAAGCTTCGGCCCCCCTTGTCTCGGCGGCTGGCGTACCGATGACGGCGGCCAAGGATATTGCGTCCGCTACGCGGGGCCTGTTTGAACTTCCCCTTGCTAAACAACGGCGCTGTTCGCTTCGTCTCAACGGCGATGTCCAGATTGTTTGCCTGGGCGCGGATCCCGGCGAGGGGATATTCGACACGGCACCCTATGGCAGCGCGGTAACCGTCGTATCTACAGCGGAGCAGATAGCTCAACGCAGCCATAACGCGTCCCTCGAAGCTTTGGAACATGGCTGTGTTTCGTCCCTCACCAGCGACAACCAGCGTGTTCTGCATTTCGCGCGCGGCCGGAAGATTCTTAGCAGTACAGTTTTTTCCTACGTCAAACTGGGCGAGCGCGTCCTGGGTTTTGGGAAGGGCGGTAGTGAATCCATGACCATGTTCGTCACCGCGGAGGACCACCATGCAGCATGAGAATGTCATCGTTCGAAAGATCCTGAGCGAAGCCCTAATAGCAGTCGGCTGGAATCCGGAGGGGACCGGCGTCATGCTGCCACCCTTCACCAAGGCCAAGCGGCAGGCTGAATTCCTGCAGGCCCTGCCGGACCCGGCACGGCGCTACTTTCCGCACGTATTTGATATCCTTGAGCGCGAGATTCAGGTGCCGACCCACTATCTAAAGGAAACGGACCGGCTCACATTCAAGGAACTAATCTATGAGATGAGCTTCGTTCCGGGGGAGGAGGTCAGCCGCTATGTCGAGCGTTGCAGCCCGCCGCCTGCGATCATAGCCCGCATCTACGAGCAGATCGCTCTCGTGCTGCGCAATGACGTGCACAGCCTGCGGCGTGTAAGGTCTCCTGGCAATACCCTGGAGACCTCCTATTTCCGTAAGATCGAAGACCGCCTTGATCTATGCCGCAGCACAGCGCCAAACACTTTCAACGAAAAGCTGTTGGATACGAGCCACATTATTATCAACGGGGTACGCTACCGAAACTTCCGGACAATCCTGAGCATCCTGCGAGGAAACGCGGCCTATTGCGACATGCTCGAGCCACACTTCCATGCCCTCGTCATGGGTGACACCAATACCGAAAATATCAAGATCAATGACGTAGCACCTTTGGTCCGTGCTCAAGCGCTGATTGAGGCAAGCGCACCGGCGGCAGATATCGAGGCCGCGCTAGACGCGATTACGGCAGCCTCGATCGATTTGCGGTTCCTCGATCCGCGGGCGATCGGTTTCAACAGCGAAGGCGCTGAGACGCGCGACGACCCAATGTACGACAACAAGCCTTGGCACAATTCGCTCGGTCACTACGACGAAGTGCATCACGAGCGCTTCGATCTTTCAGTCTCGGTCGGGGAGGGACGCTCACCAGAGGTCGAAATCCGGTATGAACCGGGTAATCCGTATGAGCGCTCCTATAGGGTCGAGGATCTGACCGAGCGCAACATTGATGTCGACGAACGTCCTGATGTTACGGGGATGGAGCGCTACTTCGCGCCAGTGATGCGCAAACTCTATGACCTCGACAATCCCCAGTCCGCCGCTGTTGCCGAGGATCCGCATTGGCTGGTCCGGTTCGTTTTCATGATGGGCGCTCATTTCACCGCCATGCCGCCATTCCATTTCCAGATGGAACTCGACGGCAGCCTGATCGACTCGTATCTCGTGCAGCGGCGCCCGGTCGCTATCTTCTGCGAGGGAGTCCGCTGGTTAAACTGGGCACTCGAAATGCTCGAGGGTAAGCGCAGGAGGTTCCTAGGCATCCCCGTGCCCGATTACGGAGGAGCGTCTCTATCCGAACCGGCGTCAGCAGACATGATGGAAGCGTAACTAACGAATTGACGGCTCTCCTGAGACCAAGTTCTCGGGCGGACATAGTCGCCGGCCGCTGAGGCACCTCGAAGGAAAAATATTATGGTCACAACGCCCAATTCCGCATTGTCGCGCTTCGGTATGGCGGCTCTGGCTCCCGAATCTCGTGTTATTTGCACGCCCTGGAGCAGGATGGTACGCGGGCTCTCCCTCGGTCAGTATCCCGTCGATTATAATGAGCATCTCGGATCCCTCGTTCATCAGGCGCGTGATATCCTGCTTCGCAAAATTCCCGCCCCTAAAGGCTATCTACGTTTCGCGCTACTCTTGGCAGATTTTGCAGTTGAGGTATCTAATCCGGACGTCGTAGTAAGTAACGACCGCCTAATAACGACCACATGCAAACTCACGGATGCGCTACGGTCAGAGAAAAATCCGTATTACGCTGTCGTCGGCGCTGGTATACTATTTGACGCTTTTGCCAAACTGCATCTCGACATCGCCTTGCTGGTCAATGCCGAGTACGATTTCGCCGAAGAGATGCTGGCAATGGTCGATCGCATCCAACCAGACCAGATCAGGGACGAGAATGCCGGCAACCACGGTGAATACGAGAAGTTGTTCGCCTACACGTCGCTCTTTCTGGGGATGGGGCAGGCGGGACTGCAAGAGAAACTGACTGCGGGCCGCCGCAATCGTGTCCGGGAGGCGCTAAGCCTGATCCAAACCGTTCCTTCCCCCTTTTTCAGGGGGCGTGGATGCTCGATGCTGTTTTCGGTGCTGTCAGCGGTCGGACTGGACGGGATGATTTTCGACGACGGTTATGATTTCATGAGGGACGTGCTAGAATACGTCGATCAAGATGACGAGATTAACTTTCCGCTGCGCTTTCCACAGCCGATCTCGCCGGCCTACGTCAAGATCTACCCGCGTGTAACGATGCTGAACGCGATCGCGGTTTCGGGGCGTACATCCTACGTGACAATGGGGCACGATCGGCTGGCCGAACTGAGGCCGCTATGGGCTGAGCTAGAACCAGCGGAGAAGATGCACCAGGGATTGTATTACCTCATCGCCTTGCATAACCTTGGCAAGATTTCAGAGGAAATCGGCGCGGAGAGAGTGATTGTCGACGATCTGGTTCGTTTTCTCGATATTGTAGATCCCGGTGCCAACTTTTTCCTCAACGGCTTGTCACATGCCTATATCGTGGAGACCGCGATGGTCACGGGCCAACTCGATGCAATCTCCGATCGGGCGATCAATCGCATCGCCGATTGCTTCGCGCACATGGACGCGACCCCGCTCGACCGCCTTAGCCGGGCCTATCCGTTTGCCTATAATCTTAACGCCTTGGGCGAGGTGGGCGAGGCAGAAAAGCTGTTCGAGCCACGAGCAACATATGGCGGTGTCTCTGCGTTCTCCTGGCTTGTCGACCAGTTCTCATCGGAGGGTCACGCTGAAGGCAGTCGGATACTGATGCTCGGGAATGCTCTGATCGGGTTGGGACTGCGCTTACGTGGTGCAGAGAACGACACCACACCAATGTTTGATCATCTCGCCAAGCGATTGGGATGGCAAAGATCGGATGCTCGGGTCTCAACGATGTGACTCACATCACCCTCGATTTGTCGCCGCAGATCCCATAATTTTGCAGATAGTCACGACTGCCAGAATTCAATCTCAGAACAAAGTCTTGTTGCACTGGGAGCTTCAGACGCAGCGAGCGCTTGCGCGCCTCTGTCGAAAATCGTCTGCGTCTGGCAGAGAGGGCGAATGATTGTCAATTTTATGGACTAATACCTTCGGCGGACAATGTCCGACCAAAGATTGGAAAGATAATGTCTGAGGTTTTTCTCGCACCGCATATGCCTATCCTCACCTCGACCCGACGTCAGTCTCTCGTGGACTCTGCCCTTGACGCCTTGAATCAACGTATAGCCTCAGGAGTATGGCAGCTCGGTGAGAGAATTCCCACGGAGGGAGAGCTCAGCGAACTACTACAGGTTGGGCGCAATACAGTGCGCGAAGCTATTCGAGTGCTGTCTCACGCAGGCATTCTTGAAGTCAGGCAGGGGGACGGTACCTATGTGCGTTCCCAAGATGACCCCGCTGCGATGATGCGAACGCTACGTCGGTCTAGCCTGCGTGAGCATTTTGAATTGCGGGCTATGTTAGAAGTGGAGGCGGCCAGACTCGCGGCCCTACGACGCACAACAACTGACCTGAAACGGATCAAGTCACGACTCGATGCCCGAGGGTACTGGGTTGAAGGCCAGAGTGTTGACATGTTTCTTGAGCGAGATTCGGCCTTTCACTGTGCAATTGCAGAGACCAGCCGAAATCGAGCCCTGATTGAGCTCTATCGGTATTTCCTTGGCACCGCCCGTGATGCTGCGCGCGCGGCGATGGTCGAACACGGCGTTACAGAGCCAAGTTTATCGCTTCACGACGACCTTTACCACGCGATCAAAGCTGGTGATCCCATCCAGGCAGCACACGCCGCACTTGCAATCCTTCATCCGCTGATAGATGCCTTCAGTCTTGACCATAGAGTTCCAGACATACCTATATCCGAGCGCAACATTTCTGGGATATCTAAGCAGGGGCGTTAAACCAGCGCCACTCGCGTGTTTATTACCTAGACTGTTGACCCTCTCGCAACGTGACTTCGACACATGACCTGCATCACAGTGCGTCGCAGCCACTGATGAATCAGGTCGTTCTCGTGCCGAGGGTGCCAAGCTTGAAAAATAGTTACGGGATCAAGCTCGATCGGCAATGGAAAAGCGAAAAGTCCCAAACGATCGAGTCGTGAGGCGTCGATGACGATATCGGGTACTGAGAGAACGAGATCGGTCTGCGATAGACCTTGAAGCGCAGCATAGAAAGAAGTGAGTAAAAGAGCGACGTTGCGTGTCAAGCCATATTGATCCGAGAGTATCTCGTCGATCGGTCCCCGTCGTCGCCCCCGGCGTGAGACGGCAATGTGATCGTAAGTCACCAGGGTCTGAGGTGTGATGTCGCCCAGCAGAAGGGGATGGCCAGCCCGTACTACGCCGCGAAATCGGGTCTCGAACAAATTCCGCCGCATGATCTCAGGCCGCAGGAACGCTGTGGCTCCAATATAGAGATCTATCCCTTCCTGACGCAAAAAATCGCTATCGTCGCTGCTGGACTCTGCTGTGAAAATCAATGTGGTGGCGGGACAATCGACGCGCAACGCACGAAGCAGCGCCTCGGCATATGGACCGATCACCACGTCAGCGGCCCGGATACGGAAAATCGGCGCCAAGCCCGTGAAATCTAGTTCACGGCGCGGGTGATAGAGGTCACCGATAGCAGCGAGGATCTGATTGAGTCGCGGCTGCATCTGCAGGGCGCGTGGTGTCGGCACCATATGACGACCTGACTGCACCAGAATGGCATCTCGAAATGTCTCGCGCAGACGCGACAACGTGCGGCTCATGGTTGCGGCACTCACCTGTAATCTCGCGGCTGCCCCAGTGACGCTCGCTTCTTCGACTAAAGCGTTCATCGCCTTCAGGAGATTGAGGTCGTAGCCGCTTGTTATGTTCCCCATCGAATATTCCCCTGCTTAAAGATCCGATCATAGGATGAATTGTGTTGTATCTTTGTTGCGTTGTTTCCGGACAAGCTGGCAGACACTTCGCCCTGTCGCAATCGATATCTGACACTGCCCAATTCCATATTTGCTCTCAGACGATTGCATAATTGAGTGTTCACAAAGATGGGATGTTTCTTCAAATTGGAAAGCATTCTTCAATGATCCCGCGGCGAGGTGTCCCATGGACCACGCAGATAGTATGACATGGTCCCTAGCCGGCGGCGCCACGGAATTGACCCGCATACCGATCCGTCCCGAAGCACCCCCTAAGGCGCCGGTGTTCGGTCTGCGCCTGGCCACGGGGTTGGCGGGTGTGTTGCTGGCAGTCCTGTTGGCGGGCTTCAACGAGCACACGACCGAGGCGGGGCTTGCCGATATAAGGGGCGCGTTCCATCTGGGGCACGACGAGGGAACCTGGTTCACGGCCCTGTTCGAGGCCTTCAACATCGCCGCGATGGCGTTTGCGCCATGGTGCTCGGTGACGTTCTCCATCCGCCGCTTGACGATCGCGATGACGGGACTAGTCGGCGCGCTTGGTATGATCGCCCCTTTCATGCCCAACCTGACATCGCTTTTGCTGCTGCGCTGCGTGCAGGGGATGGCATGCGGCTGTCTGCCGCCAATGCTGATGACAGTTGCGCTGCGCTTCCTGCCGCCCAACATCAAGATCTACGGCCTGGGTGCCTATGCCCTAACCGCGACCTTCGGGCCGAACCTGGGCGGCGCGCCGCTGGCGGGATTCTGGTTCGAGTATGTCGGCTGGCCGTTCCTGTTCTGGCAGATCGTGCCGCTATGTCTCGTTTCCATGATATGCGTGGCATGGGGCCTCCCGCAGGACCCGATCCGGCTGGAGCGTTTCCGTCAGTTCGACTGGCGTGGCCTTCTCACCGGCTTGCCTTCAATCTGCATGCTGGTGATTGCGCTGGAACAGGGGGACCGGCTGGATTGGTTTCGCTCGCCGTTGATCACTCATCTGTTCTTTGGCGGCGGATTTCTTTTCGTTCTCTTCATCGTCAATGAATGGTTCCATCCGGTACCATTTTTCCGAATCCAATTGCTCAAGCAGCGCAACGTGACAGATGCGTTGCTGACATTAGCGGCGGTTCTGGTGTTGGGCGCGGTCACAGCGGAAATTCCTGCAGTCTATCTGGAAGAGGTGCGCGGCTATCGCCCGATCCAGATCGCGCCGGTCATGCTGATCCTGGCGGTACCGCAGGTGCTGGCGCTGCCGCTGGTCTCGGCCTTGTGCAATATCCGCCGGGTAGATTGCCGTCATGTGCTGATGACGGGCCTTGCGATCCAAGGGCTGTCTTATTTCCTGGGCACCTGGATCGATGCCGACTGGGTCCGCGAGAACTTCTACGCCATGCAGTTCCTGCAGGTGGCCAGTGAGCCCATGATGGTCATCGCAATCCTGATGCTGGCAACGATGGGGTTGGGCCCGGCCGACGGGCCGTTCATCTCCGGCATGTTCAACATGACCAAAGGAGTGGCCAACGCGATTGCGGCGGCCGTCATTTCCGCGTTGCTGCGCCGGCGTGAGCAATTCCATTCCACCATGCTGCTCGACACATATGGCACCAACCATAACGGTTTGCAGCCCTGGGGCGACCCTGCGCATGCGCTTCTGGCGCCGCATATCGCAGATCCAGCCCGACTTGACTGGAACATGATCGTCCTGCTGCACGGCGAGGTATCGGAGCAGGCGCTCATTCTCGCCTGTGCAGACATCTACACGATCATGATCGGCGTCTGCGCGGTCTTGCTCGCCCTCAATCTGGTTCTGCCGCAACGGGTCTATCCACCCCGCGCGCTCTCCACCACCGCTCCCGCTCGCTGACGGCGGCGGGCAGTATGTCATGTGAGACTAATATGAAGACCAGTTCGTATCGGAATGCTCGCCGACTGCGGCATCGAGACATCCTATCATCGGATTATACGAGCTGCTCGATAGCTCCGAGGTGGACGCTGCGTGACCGGATCGAGGGCTACTTCGTGGCCCTCGTCGTGACGATCTACCTGAAGCTGACCTGACGGTCCCGCGCAATCCGCGACAGACAATGCGGCCAGCGGGGCCGCCAGAGGGAGTATTCATGAACGCAACAACGAAGGTCTTGCTGCTAGTGGCCGGCGTCGTGGTGCTAGGAGCGGCGGCCTGGGGCGGCGATCGGCTCGTGCTCGGCGATGGTGTCAACGTCGAGACGAATGACGCCTACGTGTCGGCCTATTCCTCCGTCGTCGCTCCCAAGGTCGGCGGGCGCGTCGATGCCGTGATGGCGCAGGACAACGAGCGCGTCCGCAAGGGGGAGGTGCTGGCCCATATAGAGGATGACGACTACCGTGCGGCACTCAAGGTGGCGCAGGGCAACGTTGCCGCCGCGCGGGCGGACATCGTCAACCTGCAGGCGGAATTTTTGCGGCAGGACGCGCTGATCTCCGCCGCGCGCGCTGCGGTACAGTCCGACGACGCCTCACTTACTTTCGCCCAGCAGGACGAGGCGCGCTACCGCACGCTGGCCGCAGGCGGCGCCGGCTCGATCGAGCAGCGCCAGCATACGGTCGCACAGACCCGCCAGGCCATGGCCGCCAAAGCACGCGACGAGGCCGCCGTACTGGCCGCAATACAGGAAAAGGACGTGCTCACAGCCCAGATCGAGCGCGCCAAAGGGAATTTGATCCGCGCCGAGGGCGAGCAGCAGCGGGCGGCGCTGGACCTGTCTTATTGTACCATCCCGGCCCCGGTGGACGGCGTGGTCGGCGCTCGCGGCGTGCGCGTGGGCAATTACGTCAATCCCGGCAGCGCGCTGATGGCTGTCACCCCGGTCCAGGACGCCTTTGTGGTCGCCCATTTCCAGGAGACGCAACTCACGCATGTCGTGCCGGGGCAGAAAGCGACGGTCTGGGTCGATACATTCCCAGGTCAGCCTCTCCATGCCCATGTCGACAGCATCCCGCCGGCGACCGGCGTGGCCTTCGCGCCTATCCAGCCAGACAACGCCACCGGCAACTTCACAAAGGTGGTCCAGCGCCTCCCGGTGCGCATCGTCCTCGATCCCGGCCAGACTCTGGCGGCGCGGGTCAGGATCGGGATGTCGGTCGAAGTCCGGATCGACACGGCATCGCATCCCGAGGGCGTAAGGGCGAACGATCCCCGCTATTTGTGGCGGTGAGGAACGGATCATGACCATAGGCTTTAGCCAACGCACGCTCTCCCTGGCGAGCATGCTCCTAATCGGCGCCTGCACCGTTGGGCCCGACTATAACAAGCCCGATATCGCAAGCGGGCCGCACTGGCATCGCAGCATGACCGATGCTGAAAGCCGACCCGAGGAAAGTCCCGCCGATCCGCAATGGTGGACGATCTATCGCGATCCGGTGCTGACCGCACTGGAACAACAGGTCGCGTCCGCCAACCTGGATCTGCGGGCAAGCGCCTATCGCCTTGCAGAAAGCATCGCAGAGCGGCGGATCGCAAGTGCGGCACAGTTCCCGCATATGGAGGGGAATGCCTCCTATGCCCGCGAGCGGGCTAGTACCAACGGTATCCTCGGCTTGCTCGGCACGCTGGAACGCGCGGGCGCGGGTGATGTCGCCAGCGGCGCGCAGGGCTTCGGTCCCGTGGCCATGCCGGGCACAGTCGGCAATCCTTCCTTCAACTTACCCCAATACGGCATGAGTGCGTCCTGGGAAGTCGATCTCTGGGGTCATGTCCGACGCCAGGTCGAGGCCGCAACTGCGGCGGTCCAGGCGACGCAGGACATGCAGCGCGACGTGTTGGTCTCGCTTATGGCCGAGACCGCGCAGGACTATCTCGATCTGCGCGGCGTGCAGGCGCAGATCGCAATCGTCGAGCGCAATATCGACACCGCGCGCCATAGTGTCGATTTGACGACGATGCGCTTCACGCAAGGCGCCTCCACGCAACTCGACGTGGCGGATTCCCGTGGTCAGCTCAGCGGATTCCAGTCGCGCCTGCCGATCTTGCGCGCACAGGAAGTGCATCTGATCAACGCGCTGAGTTTTCTGGTAGCACGTGAGCCGGGAGCGCTCCGAACACAGCTCGGCACGCCGGCACCGATACCGCCGGTACCCGATACGGTGCCCGTCGGTCTGCCGTCACGACTGGCGGAGCGTCGGCCCGACATTCGCATGGCAGAAGAACAGTTGCATGTTGCCACCGCCAGCATTGGCGTGGCTGTAGCGGATTTCTTTCCGCGCATCACCCTCTCCGGCAGTCTGGACGTGCAGGCGCTGCAGTTCAGCGGGCTCGGCTCCTGGGCCTCGCGGCAATATGGTTTCGGCCCGACCATGACGCTGCCGCTGTTCGAAGGCGGCCGCCTGACGGGGCAGTTGCGCCTGCGCCGTGCGCAGCAGAGGGAAGCGGCGATAACCCTTCAGCGCACCATCCTCAAGGCATGGCAGGAAATCGACGATGCCATGGCTGACTTCTCGGCCGCCCAGCAGCAGCGTGACCGCCTGAGGGAGACCGTGGCCCAGAACGAGATGGCCGTGCGCCTCGCCCAGTTGCAATATGTGCATGGGGCGTCAGACTTTCTGAATGTGCTGACACTACAGAACGCGCTTTTGACAAGCCAGAGCCAGCTTGTGCAATCGACAACGACGGTTTCGGTTTCTGTGGCACGTCTCTACCGCGCACTTGGTGGAGGCTGGGAACCACGATATCCTGTCGCTACGACGCAGCAGGCGGTTCTGAAATCAGCCAGCGATAAAAGGCGGGAGGGATGATCACGGTACGACACCCTGACGAACTGGTTCATATGGTCAAGCACGATATCACAATTGGCGGTCATTTTTCGTTTGGGAACTGTAGCGACCATGCATTCAGGCGCTGGGGGCGAATAGGTGTGACTGAACCGATCAAACTGAGGACCGACGCGGCCTTTAGGCTGGGACGCGAAACTGCTGTCGACATTGGAACTTTTGTACTTGATGATACGGTTATAACGGCGACAAATGGGGCGGACAGCGCCTGTCTGAGGTCCGGCGACTGCCTGGTCCTTAGCGCTGGTGCAGACATAATCTTGGGGACGTGGGCAGCCAAAGGTGACCCGGCTGTGCTGTTTTCATTCAGGCTGATGTCCGAAGACGAAGGCTGCATGTCTGATGTCGGCTTGCGCCACGTCAAAAGTCGCTCTTGGCAACACACTGCTCTGCGCGCCAGCCGCTTTTTGGTTGATGATCCAGAGGAAACAAAGGCGGGACAACGAGGTGACTCACTGGCCCTAACGATAAGGCCCCCTGTCTTGCCCCTCGCTGCCCACGAACGGACAAGCACTATCCCGACCTATACGTATCAATACACCTGCGCGTTCGATATAACGGATCGGGCGCAGATACTTGGGCACGAATCGGACCTGGGGAGCAGTAAAGCAATTACAGGATACACAACATAGACCGCTTACGCATTCGAAGCATCCGCCGCGATCATTTGTGATCACGACAGACAGGCGAGGATTCAGATATGAAATTATGCCGTTACGGAGAGCCGGGAAAGGAATTACCGGGCCTGGTGGATCAAGCTGGCCTATTGCGAAGCTTGACCGGTGTCATCGAGGACGTCTCGGCGTCCGTCTTAGCCCCTAGGCGGCTAGCCGAATTGGCTGCTATCAATCCATCAAGTCTACCCTTGGTTAAGTCTAATCCCCGTCTGGGTGTCCCAGTTTCAGAAATCGGAAAATATATCTGCATTGGACTTAACTACCGCGATCACGCGGAAGAGGCGGGTCTTCCTCTTCCAGCAGAGCCAATCATATTTCTGAAGGCAATCACCGCATTGTCGGGACCCAATGATCCAATCATAATGCCCCAAGGCGCCACAAAACTCGATTGGGAAGCCGAACTCGCCATCATAGTCGGCACGCGCGCGCGAAATGTGACAGAGGATGAGGCACTACGCTATGTCGCTGGCTATTCCATCGCCAATGATGTTTCCGAGCGTGCTTTCCAAATGCAATCCAGCCAATGGGACAAAGGAAAAGGCTGCGATACATTCGGTCCACTCGGCCCATGGCTTGTCACGAAAGAGGATGTACCTCGACCTCAAGAGCTGGATATCTGGCTGAACGTAAACGGGCGTCGGATGCAAACAGGCAATACCTGCGCAATGATTTTCTCTGTGGCGCAGATAGTGGCCTATGTTAGTCGCTATATGACTTTGCTCCCGGGCGATGTTATCGCCTCCGGCACCCCACCGGGAGTAGGTATGGGGATGAAACCAAATCCGATCTATCTTGGTCCTGGAGATGTTGTCGAACTCGGAATCGGCGGGCTCGGACAGCAGAAGCAATACGTCGTGCGGCAAATAGATGAAAAATCATGTTGAAATCTACTTGGATATTACTCTAGTTACTTAAAGATGACTAATTTATGCATGTAAGTTTGTAAAAAAAGATGGCGTATATAACTTTCAATAGTCTTACTTACCCCTCCCAAGGAACCCCTATGTCTTCCAACGCTATCCTTGTTGCGGATTGTCTTGAACGCAGCAATCATGCCTTGGTATTTGTCTAGCTGAAACTGGACAGAAAAGTCCGCACAAGAGGTGGCAGAATTTCACGACGCGTTACCAGAGACGCCACACATATCGCTTCATCACCACGGACTTCAACATAGGAGACCCCATTTACGCTGGTAGCGGTGAGCAACTCCGGAACAAAGCCACATCCTGCGCCGGAAGCGACCATTGGGGCGAGAGATAACAAGTCGATATCGTGATTGAGGTTGGTTTTTACTGTACTCTCGGGTGGAAATAGATTTTCCATCATGTCTCCAAAGTATTTATTGCGATATTTTGACGGACTCAATATGTGTTTATAATCCACATCGTAAATGCTCTGGTAGAAGCTATTTTTTTTAGAATTTTTGTCTGGTATTACCGCGAACATTTTTTCTTGAAGTATAATTCTGCTCGTAAAATTATCATCGTCAGCCTCTCCCCAAATTAGAGCGACGTCTACCGCCCCATCTTTGAGCATAGCGATAATATTTTCATTGCAGTCGTGCTTTAATCCGAAAATTACCTGAGAGTCAAAAGACCTCATGACCATCATGGATTTTATGAGCCGGTCGAGATTATGTAAACCATCTGCAAGTCCTATATTTATCTTGTGGTTGTATTCTCTCCTGGATATTTCTATAATACTATCTAATATATTTATTTCCTCCACGATTCGACTTGCGTGCCGACTCAATACAGAACCAAGCTCGGTAAGTCTCATCCCAGTTCGCGATCGAGTGAAAAGGTCAAAACCGACCTCTTTTTCAAGAGACGAAATCTGTCTGCTCAGCGGCGGTTGCTCGATGTGCAAATGACGCGCAGCACGGGTCAGACTCCCGAGTTGCGCCACAGCCACGAACGATCGAAGTCGCCTTAGATCCATACCCATTCGGTATGAATAAAACATTAATCGGTATAATGGTAGGATGATAGGATGTTGCATAATCCCAGCTGATGTCGTTGAGCAGGACCCCTGACATGCTTCCTGCTTTTAACGCTTTATGCTGGAGGCGGCCACATGAGCATTGTCACTGTAGTTGGTTCGTCGGGCATGACAGTCCAGGTCACAGTAGACGGGGCCCGGATGGAAAGCCTGGCGTCCGCTTACGCGAAACAGATATTTGATGCCGCTAGTGGTGGATCGTTTGGATCGATTGATCTCGGTAGGGGTTTGGGCACGGTATCGAACATCACCACGGGTACTGCGCAAGGTGTCGTGACCATTGGTGGCTCTTTCGCCATGAGCGGTAATTACACCAATCTCTTGATTGGCTCGGAAAACAGCGCAAGCGGCGCCATCAGTCCCCTGGGACTGCCTGTCACCGTTAATGGGAGTGGTATAACGTCAAATAGCCTCTCCGTGCTGGCGGGCAACACGGAGAGCACGAGTTTCTACGCCGGGAACTACAACGGAACTTTCGTATCGACGGCTGGCAATAACCTTTTCGACGGTACTGGCCGGAGCGGAAACTGGACGATTGCAACCGGTTCGGGCGACGACACCATCATTGCCGCACGTGGCGTCAACAATATTCGTCCTGGAGAGGGGCGCAATCTCATCACGCTGGGCACGGGGACGAGTTTTGTGGCGTCCGAGGGTCAGGACACGATCACAGGTGTTGAAAATGGGTCCGATACGGTCACCCTGATCGGCGGAGATTCGAGCGTCACTCTCAAGTCCAATGCATTAGTCGTCGACACGGCGCTCACAGGCAGCGGCATATCGGTTGGAACCAATAGCTCCGTTTTTGGCGGTACGGGATCGACTGTAACTTTTACTGGTGAGACAGGAACCATCATCGGGACAGTCGGAGACACGATTTCTGCGGCCGGTGACTTGCAGGTCTATCACGGGACAACGCAGGCCATTAGCGTCTCTGGTGCGCTGCAATTCATCTCCGGTACCGGCGATACATCCATCAATGCGGGTCTAGGAACCATCTGGGGCGCTAACAGCCTGCACGCGACGGTCGATACAGCCGGACGTACACTATTTACGGCCAATCAACCCAATACCACCGGGGATCAATATATCGACGCGTCCTCATCCAGAGGGACGCTGGAGGCTTGGACAGGGGCGGGCAACAACACGCTCATCGGTGGGTCGGGCTCTGATCACTTTGTGTTTGGAACACAATTCGAAAACGCGAACGGAAACAGTTATGCAACCGTCACCGGCGGAAATGGTGCGGCCAATAGTTTCGGTGTTCTTGCCGGGCATAATGGTGGAGATATCACCATCACCGATTTTGGCAGCGCCGCCGGAAACATGTTTTTCATGTACAACTACAAGCCCGCAGATGCCGATCAGGCCGTCAAGAACCTGTTGGATACCGCAACAGTTTCGGGCGGCAATACGACGCTACAACTCGACAACAATATGAAGGTGACCTTTCTAGGCGTGGGAGATCTGAAAGCGTCCAGTATCACCATTTCGTAATTCAAACCGGATGGGGGCCGGGATCGCCCGGTCCGAATTTCGCGGACAAGGAGACAGGGATGAGCAAGATCAGCCGAAACGACAGGACTGTCAGTACTGAGCGTGCAGCCGATGTCGGCACCCCGAGTGGCGCTGGCGAGACCAAGCGTATTGTGATGACAAATGTCGACAATGCCCCAATGATATTTGCCGATAAAGTGCCCGTCTATGGGACCATCGGCGACGTAGTCACCGTCACTTTGGCGGCAGAGCGGCCGGTCGGCGAGAATATAGCAGTTTCGGCAACTGTACATCTCCGCCTGACCCGAGACGCGACCAAAGTGCTCGCAAGATCGTTGCTCGAGGCTCTCGCAATGATCGACCGCAATAATTTACCGGCGGATCGTCTGAACTGAACCCTCAAGACAGGCGACGGCACTTGAGCTGAACGGATGCTGCGACAGCAGCCTGCCGGGAGTATTCCCAAATGACAAATTACAAAAACGCCAGTGGCGTGACTTACGGCCTTACCTATCATTCCGGGCTGTTCGGTATAGGGGCGACTTACGACCTTCTCATCACATACGCGAATGGCGGGACGAATACGGTAACCGGAATACCGGCCAGTAATGTTCTCACCACATCCAACACAACTCTCAGCATTGTATCCATCCTCGGACTTGGCGGCGGCACGTATGTGATTCCCCCCGGGTTCTCAGGCACCGTGACCACCGTTCTGAGCGTTCTCTCAGGCGCCACGATCCATGTCGGGGGTACGGCGGTCATATCTACCGGTGCGTCGGCGCTGAGCGGCACTACGATCGATGTCGATGGGGGCAACGCCACCCTGGCATCCGGTCTTGTGGCGAACGCCCTGAGTGGCACGACCGTCAACATCAATAGTGGAGGTGTGTTCAGCAACGGGAGCGGGTTGCTCAGCCTTTTGTCAGGGAGCACAATCAATTTCGGCCAAGGTGGTGGGACATTTATAGCCAATGCCGGAGGGGCTCTGGTCAATCTGTCATCGACAACGATTACAGGGTTTGACGCCGCCCGTGACATCATACAGTTCACGAACCTGTCCTCGACACCGGCCGCTTACCAGATTGCGACGTCGGGTAATTCCCAGACGATTACCGTCACCGATAGTAGCGGCAACACCATCGCTTTGATAGCGGTCGCGGGCACAAATTTCACAGCCGGAACCTACTCGACCTCCGGGCGTGGCCCACTCACCATCAGTAAAACAGGTACAACGTTATCGATCGAAGCTCTGGCAAGTGTGTGCTTCCTTGCAGGAAGCATGATCCGCACGCCTGATGGTGATAGACCTGTCGAAACGCTCAAGAGCGGTGATAGTGTCATTGTGAGTGCCAGCGGCGAACTGGCAGTGCGAAAGATCATCTGGGTGGGGAGTAGACACAGGACAATCAATCCGGATCGCCCGGATGATGAAGCTGGCTATCCCGTGAGAATAAAAAAACATGCTCTTGGGAATGACAGGCCTTATCAGGATCTGCTGGTAACTTCGGAGCACTGTGTCTTCATTGACGGACGGTTCGTACCGGCACGTATGCTGGTGAATGGTGAAAATATAGTTTATGATCGGACACTGACGGAGTATCGTTACTACCACCTTGAAACTGCCGAGCACGCTGTCATTTATGCAAACGGCGCTGAAACCGAGAGTTATCTTGATACGGGCAATCGTATCGCATTCTCGTCATCAAGCGGAGCAACGCCTATAAAGACGCCGCGCGATTGGTCTCGCTCTGCCGCCCCCCTCTGCGTGGATCGTGCGTTTGTCGAGCCAATTTTCAAAGCATGCAAGGCGCGTGCCATAGCGTCCATGCCCTCCTGTGACGGGGTGCCCTTCATAACGGATGATTGGGACATCAAGTTGGTTACCGAAGATCAGTCGATATTATGGCCTCGACGCATCTTTCCGGACCGCGTAGTTTTCTCTTTGCCTCCCGATATCCAGGTCTTGAGGTTGCGGTCCAATGTATCACGGCCCTGTGACGCCATAGGTCCCTTCGTGGATGACCGTCGATATCTTGGTGTCTTGGTAAGCAAGATCACTCTGTTTGAAGCGAGCAAAACCAGTGAGATCCGTATTCATCTGGAAAATAACCACATCGCAGGCTGGCATCCGCTGGAGGAAGCGAACATGCGATGGACAGATGGCGACGCGACGCTCGTTTTGCCAGTACGGTACCCGACATCGTTCGCGATACTATGTATCGATATTCTGGCAGGCGGCCCCTATCCCCTCAAGCAGCCGGAGAAGATGAGGGGGGATACAGTTGGGCGTAATCCCGCTGTTGCAAAGACTGCCACTTAGTTTTTTGATACCCTATCGAGTGCAAGGTGGTTTCCTTGAAACGACACCGCCAATGATCTATCGCTTAGCCGCTGAACGGGACGAGTGTCCATTCGGTCGGTGGCGCCCACAACTTCACCTAATCGTCGCACTTCGTGAATTGGTGAGCGGCACAAGCACGCGACGCACATCTGCCGTACTCTGCTGTGAGTCAGTGAGTGCTTTCATCACAATACTCCGCAAATCAGCGGCTGCACGCTCTCTCGTTATCTGCCTGATTTGCTGGACCGAGCACGACCGGACTCATGCAAAGTATCCGGAGCATCGGACGAGTGTATGCGCGTGGAATAGGTACTTCGTCTTCTCGCGAAGCCGAAGTACCTATGGTTGGTAGAACTCCCCAATCTCCCGGAGGGTTTTAAAGCGGCCCACCGGCATACGCTTCCTCAGGGCGGATTGGCGTCACCGTCGTGACTTCAATAAAACAACCGCCCTTGGCCCGGAAGTAGAACGACCAGGCGCCATGCGTTTTGTGCGGCATCTGAGTTTCCCAGCCATCCACCTTCAGTCGAGCGAACAAAGCATCTACTGCTTCGCGGGACCTCAGAATGAAGCCGATATGCAAAATATCGAGATTTCTTGGGTATTCGAACCCATCGAGTTGCCTATCGAAATGATTCACGATCAAGATAAGACCGTCATCATCTTGCATAATCGCCATCCTGCTTCCGCGTACGACGAGTGTTTGCAGGCCGAAATACTGCTCGAACATGACGCGGTCAGCTTCCATGTCATGGCTGTAGAGATTAATGTGATTGAGCTTCATGAATCGTCCCTTTCCGTTATTGAGACGGACACGAGCCAATCGCGATGCAGACAGCGACGACCGACCACTAACGAGGCCAATCCTCGTTGTGTCCGGCCATGGCCAAAAGCGGGTTCAAACGCTCAAGCGTGACTGTCTCCAGAGAGACCGCAGGTTGTCACCATACCTACATCGCTGTCTTTTTAGGCAACGCTACCGTAGCTGAAGAACGTGGTAGGTCAAGGCTTTAGACACTGATCCAACGTTGCGGATACTCTCATAGATCTCGAGCACAACAAACTTATGTCCTAGTATCATTCCCATTCATCACCGTTCCGTCGCCATTCCCCTACTTCCGATAATAGAAAGAAGCGGAAGTAGGGGAATGGCGGGAAACAGCCATTTTCTCCGATCGTCGATCTTATCACCCTAACCGCCCATACGCTCGACGTAACGATCGTCTTTACATCGTTGATGTAATGCATTACCTTACACGCATGGAGATCGAGAGCATCAGCCACAAAGGCCTCCGACGCTTTTTTGAGACGGGAAATGCCAAAGGGCTGGTCGGCGATGTAAGCCGGTTACGAAAGATGCTCGCCTTCATCAACGCTGCGGAATCACTCGATGAGCTCACGGTGCCTCCAAATTATAGCCAGCATCCTTTGGTCGGAGAGCGGGCAGGCACCTGGTCCATGACCGTCACTAAAAACTGGCGGCTTACTTTTCGTCTCAATGAGCAGGGACAACTCTGCGATATGGCTTTGGAGGACGACCATGGCGCTTAAGATGCATAGCTCGCTCGCAGTCCATGTCGGGGACTGGATCAAAACCGAGCTTCTTGAGCCTCAGAATATCAGGATCAACACCGTCGCCGAGCATCTGGGGGTTTCCCGCCAGGCGATCAGCGCCCTTCTGAATGGGAGGTGTGGGCTAACCGCAGAGATGGCGATCCGCTTCGAGAAGGCCTTTGGCGTACGAGCCGAAACGCTGATGCGCATGCAGAGCACCTTCGACCTTGCTCAGGCCAGAGCACATGCGAGCAATTTGTGCATTCAGCATTTCGGAATCCCAAATCGGGCAAATACCCTAGAGCGGCGGGTATGAAGCAGCATATTATCATGTAGACAGGGCAGGGGTTTATTCGACTGCCCCTCCCAATTCATCTCGACTGCTTCATCTGGCGTGCGAATTGGGGACGACTTAATCCAGGCGATAAGCGAGAGAGCCGTGCTTTCTCCCAACCTCTCGATCTTTCCGTGCTAGACTGCTGGCCTTCTGAGTATCGTCGCCACGCGTAACGCCCGGCTTGTATGATCCGGCTTAGCCCATGGGCATACGGTGCTGCCCCAATGGAGCTCTATATGCGTCTGCTTCTACCGATTGTCTTAAGTCTGCTGACCTCGACGGCATCTGCGGCCGCCTCGTTTGACCGCAAAGCGTGGCAACAGGATTATTCACAGCTCAAATCCGAGCTGGTGGACCGTTACGCTAATCTCGCATGGAAGGCGTCCGACGCCGGCGGAATCGACTTGCCTGCGCTTGATCGTAATACTGCGGCTGCAGTGGCGTCGGCAAATGACGACACCCAGGCGGCCGACGCCATTCGCGCTTTTATCGCTGGCTTTCATGATGGACATCTCTCGGAGTTGCCGTACCTCGCTGTAGCGACGACACCTCCGATTGAGCCCAGCCGGCCTGCTCTTGATCCGGCGGCACCGATCGAAGGATGCGCAGCGCTGGGATACGCCTCGACCGGATCAGTCGCTTTTTCTTTGCCACTGGAAGGGCTACCCGGCTTCAAGTTGATATTGGACGGGCTTGGCTCGACGTTCAGGACCGGCACAATCACGCGATCGGGCGTGACGCTTGGTATCCTCCGCATCCAGAACTTCCGTGCCCGCGCCTTTCCTGCCGCCTGTTTGCATGCCTGGGCAGACCTGCGGCAGGCTGGCAGGGCAATCACTCCCAATTCAGTGCGTGAAGCGGCGGAGTTACGCTGGTTTCATGATATGGCGGCTGAGATCAGGGCGCTGCGTCACACCGGGGCCACGGCCCTTGTCGTTGATATTAGCAATAACAGCGGAGGCGACGATAGCGGCGATTGGACGCCCCGTCTCTTTACGGACAGGCCGGTACGATCCGCACGGCTTCTAATGGCAGACGCATCCGATGCCGGTCGCTACTTCGCTGACGAGATCAGAGATATTAACGAAGCGCTCGCCGCCACTCAGTCGCACGACGCCAAGGCTGCGCTCACAGATGCACGATCCTTTTTCTCCCAGCAGACCGCGGCGATTGGTAAGCATCGTTGCGACTTGTCATGGGTCTGGCGCGAACAACGCGCCTGGTCGCCGACGAATTGCAATCGGCTACTCTCTGCGGGCTATGCTGGAGGCTACTCCGCTGGGCTGGCCCGAAACGCCCTAGGCGACAGCAAAGCTGCAGCCGCTCTTTCTTCTGCATCCACAGTTCAATCATTCTTTGGCAGCTGGACCGGGCCGACTTACGTTCTTGCCGACCAGCGCTCCTATTCGTCGGCTGAAATGTTTGCAGCCGTTATGCAAGACAACCGGATCGCGAAGCTTGTTGGCAATCGCACAGGTGGAGATGGGTGCGGCTTCATGACGAAAAGCGACCCCATCATCCTTCGACATTCGCGTCTTCGTTTCCGAGTGCCGAATTGCATGAGATTACGTGCGAAGGGTGCAAACGAGGAAGCTGGCATTGTGCCCGACATTTCCGTGCCACCAACTGAAGGCGAAAGCGAACGGGCACGGGCCGAACGGGCTTTACTGGCGATCACCAACGATCTGGCAGGCGCTTCTCGAAAACCCCACTAGGCGCAGATTTTGGCAAGAATTGGCGTTCACGCTTCTCGATCCCAACTAGAAGAGCTTATGGCAGCGGCCCAACCACAACTTACTCGTTATCGCATACGCGATTCTGTTCTGCTTGTTGCTCTCGAGGTAACTTTCCAATTCGCGCGTCGCAATTTTCTGCGTATTTCCCCTACTTCCGATAATGTTCGATGGTTATCGGAAGTAGAGGTGCATACGCCAAGCTGGCGGACATCATTCCCATCCTCCGCCAAGGGCCAGGAAAAGATCGATTTGTCGATCAATCAGATCGATGCGCGCAGAGGAAAGGTGTGTTTGTGCATTCGCGTAACTGGCCTGCGCATTAAGCACATCGAGGAAGGGTGTGCGCCCAAAACGCTGAAGCAATCTGGCCTCGTCGCTTGCCCTGCTAGTAGATTGGGCTGCTCGTTCCAACACATCCAGACGTTCCTGCGTGCGTGTATAGGCAGACAGGGCAGTCTCCGTTTGCTGCAGTGCGAGAAGGACTGCGCCATCAAACGCAGCCAACGCGGCCTCTGCCTGTGTGTCGGCCTCGTCGATCTTCACCCGCGCAAGGACGCGATTGGGAAAAGACCAGGAAATCATCGGGCCGACGCTTACGCCAAATGACGACAGAGAAAGCGCGTGGCCAACCGACGTGTTGGTCCCAGCCGAGCCACCGAGACTGACTTTCGGATACAGATCGGCTCTGGCCACGCCGATACCCGCAGTCGCCTCAGCAAGTAATCGTTCTGCTCTTCTTACGTCGGAACGACGCATCAGCAGCATCGCCCCGTCTCCGACAGGCAGCGGACGAGATAGGGAAGGGATAGTCGCGCATTCTTCAAGTCGGCGCGGATAGTCTGATGGCACGCGCCCCATCAAAGTCGCCAACATGAACAGGGCGGTCCTACGATCAGCAAGGATGTCGGGTATAACGGCTTCGCTAGTGGAAGCCGCCGCATCAGCGCGATCAATATCAAAACGGGTCCCACGACCTGCCCGAGCCATATGACGAGCTACATTTAGAGTTGCCTGTTGGATAGCAACAACACGCCGCGCAGCGGTCAAAGCTACGCCGTCAGCGCAGACACGAGCATAACTGCGAGCAACAGCGGCAGCTACCACGACCCTGACCTGATCACGCGCCGCACGAGCCGCCTCTGCCTGGGCATTGGCGGCCTCGATGCCACGCCTGATCCCCCCTGCCAGATCGAGCGGATAACTGGCGCTGATGCCCAATGCATAACTGAAGGGTGCTGGCAGAAACCGTGTCGGGCCACCTAGACGCGCACCGGTTGTCTGACCGCTGATATCAGTCGTCGGGATTCGTGCTGCCTCTGCCTCGCGTATGAGTATGCTCGCACGACGGAGATTGGCCGCGGCGCTACGGAGATCAGTATTTGCCCTTAGGGCTGCAGCAACAAGAACGTCAAGTTGCTGATCATTGTAGAGGCGCCACCAGTGTGCAGGTAACGCCGCGCGGGCCAGGCCTTTGGTCTTATCTCCGAGAAATGGGGCCTTTGCACCACCCTGATTGATCATTGCCTTGCCAGGAATGCGATAATCAGGACCTGCCACGCACCCCGCTACGAGTAGCGCCAGTAAAGGGGCAAGAAGGGGTCTCAACTGCCGCTCTCCACCCCAGGCGAGAGAGGCGCTGGAATGATCTCTATCGTAGCGGTCCGCCCGGCGATAAGCTTTGTTCCTGATGGTACGTGATCTATGTGTATTCGAACCGGAATACGCTGAGCGAGCCGCACCCAGGAGAATGTTGGTGATACCTTTGGCAGGAGGTTGACAGTATCATTGCGTTGGTCGTCGGCTATCGCGGCCGCAATGCTCTCAACATGACCAGCAATATCGGAACCATCTCCCATCAGGCGGATACGGGCCCTGTCGCCAACCGAGACACGCCCCAACTTCGTTTCCTCGAAATACCCCTCTACCCGTAGCGACCCGATATCGACCAGAGCCATGGCCTGCGTTCCGACAGACAGGTAGTCACCAGGATGAAGGTCAAGATTCGTCACGATGCCGGCAACGGTAGCGCGGATCTCAGTGCGCTGGAGATCAAGGAGCGCTATATCCCGGTCAGCACAGGCGCGTTTCAACGCCGCTTCCAACGTTCTTGTTTTGGCGACATTCTGCTCATGCGCCTCGGTTGCGACGAGATTGCCCAAAGCGAGATCCCGGCGCGCCTCCTTGCGCGCCTGATCGAGCTGAGCCCGCGCCTCTGCGATAGCTGCCTCTGCGTGGCCTAAAGCTGCCGCACGGCGCGGCCGATCGATGACGATCAAAAGCTGCCCCGGGCGCACAACCTGATTGTCGTGCACCAGAACCTGCGTGATGAGACCACCAACATCCGTCGTCACTCGCACTACGTCGGTGCGAACATGGCCGTCGCGTGTCCATGGTACATGTTCGCTGCGATCCCACAAATCCAGCGCTACCAGCGCAGCGATAGCGACGAACACCAAAGTAACGGCGTAGCGGCTCAAAAGGGCGCGGTAATGTTTCATGGATGTGGTCCGATGATGGAAATGGCCCTAACAAGCAGGCCTAAAAGAATGATGAAGACGGCAATTTCGACGATGCTCCGTGTGGTAAACCATCGCGACGCGCCTGTGATGGAGAACAGGTGCAGCGCCGTGACGGTCATCAGCAGAGCCAAACACGTGACGATAAAGAAGCCAGGTATGTAGACGCCACTCAGGCAGAGATCGGGAATCATGCTTGCACCTGCCCGTCCAAGACAGGCGAAAGCGCGAAGCGGAGATCGATGAGGTGATTCCGCAAATCATGATCCGCATCGCCTGTCAGTGTCGCCGAGGCTATCAGCATGTCCACTCGACGTTTCAGCACTTCGAGCGAGGACTCATCTTTATCGAAATACTCTGCGAGATCACCGAGCAATAAGCGCAGTTCTCCATTCCTCGCCGTTTCGCCTCGCTCCAAGCAACCGCGTAGACGGTTCGACGACCGACCAATACGCACGTCGCGAACGATTGCCTCTGCAGTTCCCATAGCAGAGCGTGGCGAGAACCCAAGCCGAGGAAGCAACAAGGCGATACGATCGACCATCAGACCATTCCAGGCTGCCTCGCCGGGCCCTATGCCCCGAGCGAGCCGCGCCACGTCCCGACGCCCCAGTCGAACCAGCCGGTCGATTACGACATCTGGAGACACAGTCTGCAAAAGCGCCATGCTCGCTGCCGCGAAACCTATTCCGAGGAATAAGGCGATGCCGCTGTTGATGGCTTCAGCAAAATATCCGCCATATACAGGACCTAGCCCGACAAGGATCGGCGTCGTCAGCGTGATACCGAGCGCCATAAATGCGGTAGCCGGCCGTGCCTGCAATGATCCCGCAAACAGAAACACGGGAGCGAGCACCGCAACGAGAACATAGAAATCGAAGACGCGCGGTAGGACTACGAAGCTATATATCAGACTGATCACCACGCCGTAGAAAGAGCCGACGAGATACTTGCGGACGTAAGGCACGGGCGCGTCGACATTACCGAACAGCGCACAGGTAACGCCCACCACTGATACGGCCAATCCGCCATCCGGCCACGCTGACCAGATCCAGATGAGACAGCCGATGCCAATCCCCACCGTCGCGCCCAAGGCAGCACGTCCTGCCATCAAGACATCACGATGGAAAACATAACCCCTGGGGACCTTCTCGCCATGCAATCGCAGCGGAGTTCTCATTCCTGGGCACGTCGCAGCAGCAAGCTGCTCCACATCGGCGATGAGATCGATGAGATCGGCGAGATGACGGGCGATGTTACCTGCCAGCATCCCCGAGGGGGCAGGGGCATCAGCATTGGCAAGCGATCTCGCATCATGACTCAACGCGCGCACTTCCGCCTCACGTTCGTCTCGCGTACCCAAGGTAAGCCACTGGCATACTCGGCCTAGAAGATGATCGAGATCCGGCGGCATCCCGAGGGTTTTAACGGCCTTGAGCTGGGCCTCGAGGTCCGACAGAAGCGGCAGGAACCGCACCTGACGATCATGCATCAGACGCAAGGTCCTATCGTGTGGAACGACAATGATCGGATCGTACGGCAGATGGGTCTCTAATCCCCTTAACGCAAGAAGATCCAGAGCCAACCGATACCGGTCATTACCACAAGAACCGGTCAGCACGTCGCCAGCTAGTCTGCGCACGTCACAAGAGATCGCCATGACCTTGGACAGAAACTGACTGGTGAGCCTCCGAGGTAAGATATAACGATGAACCACAACAGAGCTGAAGATGCCCAGAGCGACTTCCTGAACGCGCACCGAAGCAATATCAAATACGGTACCGGGAGATGCTAGGGCAGGGAAACCTATCAAGCTGGTGGTATAGCCGGATAAAACAAACGCGTAGGCGCGCGGCGTACGGTCGAGTAGCGACACGAACAGGCCAAGACCGATCCAGCAGGCGAGCACCACGCTGCAAACTATCGGCTCGTTGACAAAATTAGGGACGATTGCAACAGTCGCGATAGCACCGATAAAAGTACCTGTAAGGCGATATAGCCCGCGACTGAGCGACGCCCCGGCGCTAGGTTGGGATACGAGATAGACGGTAACAATCGACCACGAGGGGCGCGGCAATCCAATACGAAGCGCTATAAAATACGCCAGCATAGCGGCTGCGAAGCACTTGCCGGAATAAAGCAATGCATCAGCGTCCGTCCTGAGCCCTGCTATCCTTGGGTGATGGATAAGGTGCAGTAGCCTACGGATAGGCCCATTACACCCGGCCAACCTATGAAAAGTTAATGTCATCCCTTGTTGATAACGACTTGCAAGAACTTATAAAATTAGATATCCGGACATTCAATCACTGAAAACTGCCAAAAACTTGGTTCATCCCCCATCAGTCATCACCCTTGTTGATCCGGATAGCTCGAATGCGATTGCGATCGCTCATCGGCTAGACTTTACTGATCAGGCGTCCGAAGTCCCGACGCATAGGCATAGCAAGGGGCAACTGATTGTAGCCTCCTACGGCGCGGTTACCTGCACCGCTGCTGGTGATGTGTGGATCGTTCCACCAAATTGCGGGATCTGGATTCCAAGCGGGGTGATGCACAGCGCGAGAGCAACCGAGAACGCTCGGGTCGATTATCTGTTTGTTGCAAGGGATGCCAGCCGTCTTCCTGACCATTGCTGCGCATTAGAGATAACGCCGATGATCCGAACGATGATCGATCGTTTGGCCGCCGAACGGGACGAGTATTCCCCTGACAGCCACGCCGCACGAATAGCGCGAGTGATGCTTGACGAACTCGCAACGATGCCACAACAGCGGCTCAATTTGCCCGTTTCAGACCACATAAAAATCCGCGCGATCGCCGACGCCTTGACGGCGAACCCGGCAGATCGGAGTACTTTGGCCGAATGGGCTGGGCGTATCGCGATGAGCGAACGATCGCTGGCAAGGCTGATGATCCGTGAGACCGGACTAACATTCGGTCGGTGGCGTCAACAACTGCACTTGGTTGTCGCACTCCGTGAATTGGTGAGCGGCACAAGTGTGCAGCGCGTATCTATCGCGCTTGGCTATGAGTCAGTAAATGCTTTCATCACAATGTTCCGCAAATCGGTCGGCTACACGCCCTCCCGTTACCTGCCTAACCTGCAGGATCGATCACGACCGGACACATGCAAAGTCTCCGGAACGTCGGACAAGCGTATGCGCATGGAATAGGTGGAGGGATCGAAGAACCGTTGGTTGATGGAGCTGGCTGGTGATTTAGGGCTTTGTCATTCTGACTAACGGTTTCCGGGGTGACTTTTGGTCTGCGCTTTGGGCAGATCGGGCGCTGTTTCCTCCGGGATGGCTACGCGCTCGCGTTCAGTCTTTCGAGGAAGAGGAAGCGGCGCATGTTGTAGACGATATTGGCCAGACCGATCCTCATGGTGGCTCGCGTTATGCCCACGGTCCGGACGAACAGACCCGTCTGTGATTTCTGATCGGCAAAGACATGCTCGACACGCGACCGGATCATCGACTTCCCTGCGTTGGACCGCTGGATGTGGCGGGGCATGGGCTTGAGATGCGGCTTTTTCCTGTGAACCTTCGAGACGAAGCCCTCCTTGTCCATGAAGGCCTCATTGGCTTTGGAGCGATACGTCGTGTCTGCCCAGACGCCTGAGGCCGTATTGGTTTTATCCAACAGCCCCTCTCTTAATCGCGCACCATCACTGGCGGCGGCATCCGTCGCTTTCCATTTTCGGATGAACCGGAACTTCCGGTCGATGGAGACGTGGGATTTGTAGCCAAAGAATGGGATGGCGAGATCACTCGACGGCATGGTTCCATCGTCCTGCCGCTTCGCTTTCGTGAACTTCAGCGTCCAGCGCGCATGCCTGTCCTTATGGGACAGCTTTGCCGGCTTGTCTTCCCAGCCTTCGGGGATCCGCCCTGCCCGAAAATCGGCCTTCTCCGCATTGGTATTGCGCTGCCTGGGCGCTGCCGCCAGCGTGGCATCCAGGATCTGGCCGGACATCGGCAAATACCCAGCGTTGCGCAGGGTAGCATCAAACCGGTCAAACAGTGTTTGGATGGCGCCCGCCTCGGTCAGATGCTCGCGAAACAGCCAGATTGTTTTGGCATCGGGTACCCGATCCGATAACGCCAGACCCAGGAAACGCATGAAGGACAGACGGTCGTTGATCAGATACTTCGTCCGTTCATCGGAGAGATTGTTCAGTGTCTGGATAACCAGTATTTTGAACATCAGCACCGGATCGAACGGCGGACGCCCGCCCTTGCTCCCGTCCGAGTAAGCCAGAGCCTTCTTCAGATCAGGGCGGAACGCCTCGAAATCCACAGTCCGGGAAAGCGCTTCGAGCTGGTCACCAAGCCCGCTCAACCGCGCAAGCCGCTCCTCAACATCAAAGAAACCCGGCTGCTTCATCAGCCCCCCCCCCAACATCACAGCTGGGATAGAATCACACCAGCAGCCCCAGACCACAGGGGTTTTTCGAACCCTCCACTGGGTTTCTTCTGCCGCCTAAACGCAGGCATTGGGCCGAACAACGTACGTGACATGTCCTGCTGAGAACCCTGGTAGAAACAGGGCCGACCGACCACTGGCAGCATCGCAATCCTGATATTCGCGGGGCACGGGGGGCAAACAGGAAGGCTCACAGGACAGATTTTTGCTAAAACCTGATTTGGATTTACTAAAAATGTCATTCCAAATACGTAATCTGGGGTCGTCCTTTCGGCTTTGTACCAGCTGGCGGGTATGTCTCGGACTATAAAGCCGTGAGTGCCCCAGTGTTCCCTTTAGATCTCAACTCGTAGTGTATGCGGGCTGGCAGATGCTATGGGAGCCACAGCGTGTGCCTGAACCTACTGATCCAGGGGATACCCCCGGTCACTCCATAACGCAAAGGCCGTAGAAGTGCTTCTGCAAACAGGCTTGCAACGCTACGGGACCGAAATCGTATTGGGCGGATGTACGTGGGTCCCAAGCAACTGCCCCGTATCGCGATTTGCTACGACATGTCCGCCTAGTCCTTGAAACGTTTCCGCAATCTCGCCGCCGTAAGGCTTTGGATCAACTCTTTCTATGAGCAAGGCCTAGACAAATAGAGAGTGTTCAGCCTGTAGCGCTTTTACCAACGCGTCTATGTCAGACGGGCTGCTATAAAGCCCGGGAGTCACGCGAATCACGGGTCCCTTGGCAATGCCGCCGCGCCAGACTGTATGAACGTTGTGTTTCTGCAGCAGTACGCGCTGCAAATGTAGTGCATCGGCCTCTGTCGTCATGCCTTTGAGACGAAAGCTAGTGATTGTGCAATAGCGGGCGGGATCTGCGGGTACACATATTTCGACATTTCGAAGGTCTGCCACAGCATCGACCCATCCATCACGTAGTGCTCGCAAATGTGCTTCCTTCGCCGCAGCTCCTACAGCAAAATGGAAATCAACTGCCTTGGGGATCGTCAGTATGGCCGCAAAATTGATCGTCCCTGCAGGCACACGTGCCTGTATTTTGCTAACTGGAATATGATGGTTGTCGTAAGCAACGTCTATGTCCTCAAGTCGGCTAGAACGGATATACATCGCTCCTGTCCCTAAGGGCGCTGACGTCCATTTGTGCACGGACCATCCAGCAAAATCGGCGCCAATATCCTCAATCTTGAAATCAAGGCAGGCGATGCCGTGCGCTACGTCCACCACGGTATCCACGCCACGTTCCCGTGCCATGGCTACAATTTCCTTGACCGGCGTCACCAAGCCTGTCCGGTTAGAAACCTGTGTCACAAGCAGAAGCTTCGCATTGGGTGTGCGTTCTAGCACATCATGATAAGCTTGCAGTATATTGGCTGTCGTCGCGGGTTCCAGCATTGCAAAGCGCACGACCTTTGCACCACGATGCGTACCGAGCCAGTTCATCGCATCGATCATCGCATCGTAATCCAGGTCACAATAGATCACAGCTTCACCAGCTTTTAGCAGGCGATAATTAACTATGAGCAATTGTAAAGCGTCTGACCCACTGCGTGTGACGGCGATTTCTTCGGGTGAGCAGCCAACCTGTCTCGCGATTGCCGCCTGAGCTTCCTGTCCGCCTCCTGCCAGGCACGAGCCGCTTGGAAGCACGTTGCGTGCCCATATAGAGTTATCGCGGTTCACCATAGTGATCTGTCGTGAGTATTCCGCAGCTATCGTACGCGGCATAACTCCCCAATAGCCATTCTCCAGATTATGGATGTCCCGGTTCACGTCGTAATGAAACGGAAGCTGCGAAACAGGGATCGAGCCAGGCACAAGGGCGGCCTCTTGCGGATGGTACGGAGCTGCAACGGAGCTTGATGCCAGCAACGCTGGAGCACCTGTAGCGAAGGATTTGAGCAGGAAACGACGGTTGGGAGAGGTAGTCATGACGTTGTCCCTAGGTAAAATTAAAGAGTAAAAAAGAAACTAGAGCGTTTTCCTCTCAATCTGGCTCGTATCCAGCGGCGGTGAAGAAGTTGGCGCATTCTGCGGGCGCGACCTGATCGATGAGTTTGCCGATCCTGTTCCAAAGCCCGTCGCGGGTGCGTTCGGCGGCGCGGCGGAGATGGGCCTTGAGTTTGG
>NZ_JBXWTO010000021.1:0-44298 GCF_057319415.1 Asaia sp. A2 | reverse complement strand
GGGGAAAGCGGAAATAGAGCCACACCGCATGCGCGATCAGTTCACACGGAAAACGGTGCCGTTTGTAGCTCACACATGACGCTCTCATCGTCAGCGTCTAACACGCCGCACTTAACGTGACATCACCCTTCCACCCGCTGTGACCGCCACGATAACCTTGAGTTCACTGACTTGCAGGTAAGGCGCCGCTCTACTCAATGGTCGCCTTCTCTATGCGCGAAATCCGCAAAGGTCGCCCTCAGGTAACCTGCGACATTGGATCGGTTTTCTGGTGGTAAGGAAGAGAGTTTCTCCGCATCCCGAGGGCTGCTCATCCCCAAGCCCTAACTTAGAAATAGGCTGCTACTGGCTCGAGACCGGCATCGATCGATTTCTGGCTCACACGGCGAAGAAGCTCACGCTTACCAGCCGTCCGCTTGCCCCCCTTGTTACGCAGTGTTTCCACGCTCTCGGCTCTATCGTGATACCAAAAGCTGCCTTACGTGCCTGTATCCGCTTTTGCATCTGGTCCCATCGAACGGGTCGGTCGGCACGTGACATCTCACAGTCTCTCCAAAAACGTGAAGTCGCCACCTTCTTCACTTCAGCTCAAACACAAATATCCCATAACGAGCTTTTCGGCCAAACGAAAAAGTACCGTCGCCTGGCGGAGCCGGGAATCGTCCGAGGGCGAAGCTACCGCAAACCGCGCCAGACGGTCGGCGATCATGTCTTCAATACGAGGTAGTTTGGCAATCGGTCCCTCACGTAGTTGCAGGGTGAACAGCCTCTTTCTATCGGCTCGTCCATCAAACAGTACGCTCACCACTGCCTGAACGCCGTAGCGTGGATGATCGGGCTCTGTTGCAAAGTCGGCCCCCCTGTTCGAGACCTGCCACGGTTTTGGCGTGGAACATGGTGTATAAGCGACTTCAAGGGACGACATTTCCGGGGTAAGGTGAGCCTATGGGTGGTGCGATGGTATTGTCGCTACGGGATCAGCTATCGGGATCCTGAAACCATGCTGGCCGAGCGCGGCGTCAACGTTGATCATTCGGCGATCTACCACTGGGTCCAGCGTTACGCGCCTGAGATGGAAAAGCGCCTGCGCTGATACTGGAAACGCCCGGGCTTCACCCTCAGCTGGCGGGTGGACGAGACTTATATCAAGGTCAAGGGAGCATGGGCATATCTGTATCGGGCTGTCGACAGGGACGACGATACGATCGATTTCTACCTCTTACCGACTAGGAATGCCAAAGGCGCGCAGCGCTTTCTGGGCAAGGCGGTGAACGGTCTGAAGGACTGGGAGAAGTGCATCTGATCGAGAGGCAGTTCGGGGTCTACACATCCTGAAAAGCTCTGAACCTCGAGCTTGCGCTACTAACCCAAGATTTTGCAACAGAACCCGCTTGGGTGCTGTCACGTTAACTGACGGGAGGCAGCTGAAGACCTTGAGAGGGATATTCAGAGGCTGAGAGCGGTCGTACTACTCCATTGAGCGAAGGCCCTGACACGATGGATGTGTCGGGATAGAGCTGAGTTGATGGAGGCGGGTGGAACGAAGAGATTACGGGTGGCTGAGAAGGTGGAGACGAAGCGCTGACACCCGCCCGGTGAACGGAAGCGCTGCATGATACGCTCGCGCTTTCGCAACGGTAGATGACTGTTCTCTGCCCTGTTGTTCAGACCCTTGTGCGAGAGATGCCGTATTGAGAGACGCATTTTGCGTCTGGCAGCTCCGTAGGATTTCAGCTTGTCGGTGATCATGCGACTGGGGCGCACCCCCTGCCGTTTGAGGAGCCGGGTCAACAGACGCCTTGCTGCTTTGGTGTTCCGACGGGTTTGTAGGATCTCATCGAGAACATACCCATCCTGGTCGACTGCCCGCCATAGCCAGTGAGGCTTGCCACGGATCACAATCTGCACCTCGTCCAGGTGCCAGATATCATCCGGTCTTGCTGCCTTGCGACGTAGGGAGCAGGCATAGGCCGCACCAAACTTCAGGCTCCATCGGCGGATGGTCTCATACGAAACGATAATGCCCCGCTCAAGAAGCATCTCTTCCACAAGGCGGAAGCTCAGGGGAAAACGGAAGTAGAGCCAAACCGCATGAGCAATCAGTTCACGCGGAAATCGGTGCCGTCTATAGCTCGTAGATGATGCTTTCATCGCCCGAATTTATCATGCCGCAGTTAACGTGACATTACCTCGTGGCGCATATTTATGGGGCAAAAAAAGGGAAAGTTGGGGAACGAGTCAGACAGGCACTAGGATGGTTAGCGCGTGGACGACAAAGCTCAGACCGCGCCGAAAGATTCTTACATTTTTTCACAGCTATAGAAGCATTACTTTCCAGCGATGACCGTAATACGCCCGTAATCCAAAATATCGCACGCAACGCAGCGTCAATCCTTAGTGATACCCCGGTTGAACGAGAGAATATCGCGAAATCGCTGAAGGATCTTTATTCTACACGATTCGGGTTGGTTCATGCCGGAAGTCGCAACATCGGCGAGGACCAGGTCAGTGAGCTTGAAATGATCGCTCACACTCCATGCTGGCATATAATCGATCGTACTGACCTGTCTGTATCCGTTCAAGAATTTCAATCAAGCTTACAGAAATCTAGTTATGGGCTTCCTTGGAGAAAGCAAGAAACAGGGCGTATCCCAGTCTGAATGATTTTCGTCTGTTTTCGAAAAGACGGTGGCCTTACGCCGATGTCCTGAACAAGGGCGAAAGCGGAAACGGGTCATGATCCAACTTACGGGCTGATGGCTATCGGGCGGTCAAAGGATGAGCATAGAGATCCGCGTCTTTCTGACAACCTATCCCCGGTGGAGGGTATTGCCCACAGTGTGACCTAGACGGGAGCTACAAAGACTAGAAAATAACGTCAGCAGAACGGCGGGATCCTGAACCGGACTTAGCCGTGATCAGATCTTAACGGCGTGCGGCATAGGGTTCGTTCGCCGAGATTCCCAGCACTTCCAGCGTAGTCGCAATCCACGCGTTCGCACCGCGTTCCGACCGTGGTATGGGAGTAGGGATGAGGTTTATTCGGACTACATGTCGATGATTGATGAAGTTCGGTTGTTTGGAAGCCGATCGGCAGGCCGGCAAGCAGTACTTGATCGCCTGGATGGCGCCGCCATTGGTCTCATCGGGGACGCTGAGCTGCGCAACGTGACCGTGACCTTGTCCCAAGCAGTGTTTACCCCTCCCCTTTCCGTAGTTCTAGCCGGCGGCCAATTGCCGAATGGCGATTTTGCTGCCGACACACTGATCGCGGAGCCGGCTGAAACGGGCGCTCAGGCTCTTGCAGCGCTACAAAGGCTGGTCGGCGCTCTCCCCAAACAGCACAAGCTAACCTTGTGTCTTGAGGTGGAAAGCGGCGTGCCTCGCTTCGTTGGGGCGCTCGAGGACGCGGGCGGCGCTAGGCCAGGTAAGGTGCTAGCCGAGTTACCCCCCTGCCCTATCGGCCAACCGCCCGCCGCTGTCTCGGCGTGGTTCTCGCACGTCTCTTCCATCGTCTTGCCTGAGCATGATGGTACCCTGCAGACGGCCCGGGATGCGGCCGAGGTGTTCAACCAGTTAGCCAAGTCAGGTAACACGCTGCGGACTTACCGTTCGGCAGTGCGTGGCTGGTGCCGTTGGGCGAGCGACCACAACCTCCCTGCCCTTCCTGCACGCAGTGATGATGTCGCTGCCTATCTCTCTGATATGGCACTGCGTGCACGAAAGGTATCTACGATCGATATCCATCGCGCCGCGCTGCGCTATCTGCATCACCTGGCGCAGATCGCCATTCCTACAAGCCATCCTCTGGTCTCAGGGGCTCTGGCAGGTATTCGCCGCAATGCAATCAACCCACAGCCGGAGCAGAAGACGGCTCTCACCTGGGAGTCATTGACGGAGGCAGTTGACGCAATACCCGGTCTGGATCCGACCTCGCGCAGAGACCGGGCCATTCTGCTTTTGGGCTTCGCCGGGGCGTTTCGTCGTTCTGAGCTGTCAGGCCTGCTCGTATCCGACCTGACCTTTTCCGAAGACGGCTTGATCGTTCGTCTCCGACATTCGAAGGGTGACAAGGCGCGCAAAGGCGAACTGATCGGCATCCCTTCTGGGATAACTCGTCACTGCCCTATCCTCGCGCTTAACGCCTGGTTCCGTGTGGCTGGTATAAAAGAGGGGCCAGTGTTTCGCAGGGTCTGGCTACCTGCCCAGGTCAAAGCCGGTATGCCCTCCGCTGCCCTGCCGAAGATCGGCGAGGACGCGCTTTCCGACCGTGCGATCGCAGATATCATTCGCAAGCGGTGCTCGGCTGCTGGATTGGAGGGTGATTTCTCAGGTCACAGCCTGCGGCGCGGTGCGATCAACACCGGCGCCCAGGATGGATACGACCTGCTCGAGCTCAAGCGTTTCTCGCGTCACAAGAGCCTCCAGGTTGTCGAGACCTATATTGACGAGGCCAGTGTGAAAGCACGTAATCCAGGTCGAAGCCGGTTTTGACAGTGCTATCAATCCAACTGCCCCCATCTTCTGCGATTGCTATACGCATGTTCTCCAACCGTTCGTTTATCTCCCTAGCCTTGAGGTGGGGCGAATGTACGAACGTGGGGCTTATTGAGGTTCTATAGATACTGCAACTTTCTCAACGAGGCGCCCTTGGTCGAGCGGGCAGAACCTCACAATCTCTGTATCGTGAATGTTGGCTAAGGGAACCACCTGCTCACGCGCTGGTCCATGGAGATTAATGGATCAGGCTGTCCGGGTATGTATATCAAGACCGGCAAGCGGGTTCTGGTTTTCCAGAGTGTTCTGAAATCAGAACACCCTGGATGAAGCCTCAACGGCGCCTCGCCATGTTGATCAGTCTCGCGCGCTACACTGTTTTACCGCCCCAAAATCTTTCCCAGCGCCAAATATAAAGCCTCGGCAGCTTTCCTATCTTCGTGATCGAGTGACAAAGCAGCTATCTTGCTGAGATTCTTGTTGACCCTAGCGAAGTAAGACTTCGGCCTTATTGTGTTTCCTTTGGGTGATCTGGATTCCTCTTCACTAGAGCGCTCTGCGTCCTGATCTTGCAATCCGCCACTTGCCACCGCTGTGCGCAGCATCGGTATCGTAAGCTCACCCTTCAAGCATTTGGCCATCAGGGCTTCTCGGTCAGCAGTTGCTGGCAGACGTGCCAATTCGACAAGCAGGTTTCGGGTTATACGATGTTCTGAATTCAGAACACTCTGCAGGAAAGTTTCGGGAAGCTTAGCAACGGCAATCATTCCATTGACCTCGGAAGCACTCTTCCCGAGTTGCCTACTAGCCTCCCTTTGAGACCATCTGTTGCTTGCAACGACTTTCGCGACACCGATTGCTTCTTCGACGGGATGCAGATCCTCTCGCTGTAAATTTTCGATTAGTGAGAGCACTTGCTCGGGCCCGCTATTTTCGATTGCCAGAAGTGTCGTCAGGCCAGCCCTAGTTGCAGCCCGCCACCGCCTCTCCCCTGCTATAATGATCCATTTACCTCGTTTGGTTTCATCTCGACGAACGATGATTGGAGAAAGCTGTCCATGGGTTTTGAGGCTTTCGGACAATTCCTTAAGCTCTTCTTCCTTGAACACTTTCCGAGGCTGGTCCGGATCAGGAAATACATCATTCACATCGACTTCAAAGCTGTGGTTTTTGATTTCTCCTGCTTGAACGAAGCCGTGGCCGAGATCTTGGACGCGTGCCCCCATAGTCTCCATCATTCGGGAAGGACCTTTGCGCTTCATTATACTGGTCATGGCATATCCTCATCGTGATCGTCTTCATTGTGATCCAAGACTGCAAGATGCGGTGTTTCCCTTGCTGCCATTGCGGAAGCTAAGCGGAGATAAGGTGAGATAGCTTTCGACCTTGGAGACGTGTCAACGGCGATCCCGCCTGACCAAGCAGCATTTCCGAAAACAGCGCTCTCGCTGACGGGCTCCAAGACCGCCGCGCGGCCTGCGGTATACTTAATCAGGTGGCGAAGGACTTCTTGATCTACAGCTTGCTTCGCATTGTAGCGCGTGGGAAGGATGCCGGTGACTCTCAGCAGAGGGTTGAGTCGCCTCTGGACTTTCGTAATTGTATCGAGCAGCAGTGCCACACCCATTGCATCGGGCGGCTCTGTTTGCACCGGAACTACAACAAAGTCTGCAGCAACCAAGGCCATGTAGGTCATGAGACCCAAATTGGGTGGTGCATCGATGATGATGAAATCGTAATCATCGGTCACGAGCTCGAGACTCTCCGCGAGTGCCCGCTCGAAGCCTGGTTCTCTGCGTGAGTCAGCTTCTGCGAGATCAATATGGCTGGTGAGGAGATCGAAGGATCTGAGATTTTCGACGATCGGCTCATCTGCGCCAATGATAGCGTTTTTGATGTCCGCATCTTTGAGGAGGACATGGTAGATCGAGCGGCCCGCCCTATAGCACTGGAGGGACCCGTGCCCCAGTAGCCAGTCGGAAGCTGAGGCCTGCGGGTCGAGATCTACAAGAAGTACTCGTTGTCCGGCCCTTTTCAGAGCGGAGGCGATGTTAAGTGCGCTGGTCGTCTTGCCCACCCCACCTTTCTGATTGGCGAACGCGATAATGCGAGCTTTGGCACGTCTTTGATCGAGAAGATCGATGATGAGACGGGATACCTCGCCGGGAATTGGTTCGCGATCATTTTCCCAGCGACTCACGCGTGACTTATCGTATGACCGGCTTAGACGCGTATTGAGTATCTCCTTCATCTCTACTTGAGAGAGACGCATCTCTTCGCGAGCTGTTCTGAACTCGTCGCCTTGCATGTGAAAGATCCCCGTTTATGTCTGCATGCAGGCTATAAAGGTCAACTCAGAAAGTCAACCTGTTTCAAAAATGGTTGACTGTTTTTTGCGACTGAAAGGTGTTCTGATTTCAGAACGTCGATCTTCTAGTCCGATACGTCTGCGATAAATTGTCACGCAGAGCCGCTATGCGTCTCTGCGCGCAGTTTCCTCCAGCGCGAAGCGCCTCGATTTCCGCACTAAGCCCCCTTTATACGACGCAATCCAAAACGACGCGTCATGCCTCGTCGCGCTGCGACATGGGTTTTTCAGGGTGCGCAGTGTCTTCCATTTTCTCAAGACGACATCGTTGGATAGCAACTAACGGGGAGATGAGAGGAGAGAGGAGAGAGGCGGACCAGAACCCGCCGTCATGGCTAAGCCGTGGCTCCTTGCCATGCTCACGACCTCCGGTCGCTGCGCGTGGCTGCGGTGCCGGCGCGCGAGCGCACCGGGCTTAACCCTGCCGCCGGGTCCCGGTGCCGGAGATGGAGAAGGGAGAGAGAAAAGAAAATCTCGATCCCGGATCTTCTCCAATCACCGCACCCTCCCGCGTCAAAGAGCGCAGGTGAGGTCCGGTCCTGCACGGATGCCAGCCGATGTCGAACGCCGATTTCCAACTCAGCCTGTTTGGCGATACCGCCCTTGATGGCAATGCGAACCTGTTCTGGGGTGAACTGGAAGGCGAAGAGGGCGATGCACCGGGCGCGCTGCTGCCTGCGGTCGAACCGCTCGTCATTCCTCAGACTGACTTCCGTCTCGCCGGTCTGCGTGGTCTGGCCCAGGGCTGGAAGGCGCGTGCGCGTACAACATCGAGGCGATCAAGCTGGTCTCTACCCTCGAGCGCGAGGCCCGTAACGCAACGAGCGAAGAGCAGGCGCAGCTGAGCCGCTTCACCGGGTTCGGGGCAGGGGAGCTGGCAAACGCACTTTTCCCGCGCGCCGATGAAGCCTATCGCGCAGGGTGGGAAAAGCTGGGTGCCGATCTCGAAGCCTGCACCACCGAGGCAGAGCGTAGTGCCCTCGCACGCTCGACCCAGTATGCCCACTACACCCCTGAATCAGTCGTTCATGCCATGTGGGACTTCATGATGGCGCGCGGCTTCGCAGGCGGGTCCGTACTGGAGCCGGGGTGCGGGACAGGCCTGTTCGTCGCATCGCGCCCTGAAAGGCTCGAGGGGAAGATCGCCTTCACCGGCATCGAGATGGACCCGCTCACGGCGCGCATTGCCGCGAAGCTCTATCCGAAGCAGTGGATCCGTGCAGAGGACTTCACCCGTGCCAAACTGAGCACAGGCTACGATCTGGCGATCGGCAACCCGCCGTTCTCGAACCGCACTGTGAGCCAGGCCGAGCCGCGTGACCTCAAGGAGCTGTCGCTCCATGACTGGTTCCTGGCCCGCTCGGTCAATGCTCTACGCCCTAATGGTGTTGCGGCCTTCGTGATCTCGCGCCACACGCTCGACAAGACCGATGCCCGTGCGCGCACGCTCATTCACGAGGAAGCCGAGTTCCTGGGCGCCGTGCGCCTGCCGGCCAGCACCATGCGCGCCGATGCCGGCACGGATGTGGTCGTGGATATCCTGTTCTTCCGCAAGCGCGAGATCGGCGAGATGCCCGGTGACGAGACCTGGCTGTCCTGCGTCGATATCGAGGGCACGAACATGGGGGATGGGGCCCTGCGCATCAATGCGTGGATGGAAGCGCACCCTGAACAGATTCTGGGCTTTCATGGCTGGGCCAGCACGGCCTTTGGCATGGACTACACCTGCGTTGCCCGCGACGGACAGGATCTGGCTGACGCACTCCCCGAAGCCCTCGGCCGCATCGCACCTGCACTGCGTTTCCCGCCCGTGGCCGATAGCCGCATCGTCCGCCCTGCAAAGGAGACGCGCGAAGAGGGCGGCGACCTGCGTGAAGGCAGCTACTCCATGGAAGGCGGCATCCTGCATCAGATCGTCGGCGGGCAGGGGAGGGTGGTCGTCATTGGCAAGGGCGAGCAGAAGGAGGGCATCTTTCAGAAGCACGCGCGTATCAACGAGGCGATGATCCCTGTGCGCGATGCGACCCGCGCTGTGTTGCGGGCGCAGTTCGAGAACAAGCCGTTTGCCGGTCTGCAGGCGAGCCTCAAGCGTGCCTGGCTGAACTTCACGCGCCAGTTCGGCCCGATCAACCACACGAAGACGACAACCCGCGTCGACGCCGTGACCGGCGCCGAGAGCGAGACCCAGCGTCGCCCAAACCTGCAGACCTTCCTCGACGATCCCGATGTCTGGCTCGTGTCCTCGATCGAGCGCTATGACGAGGAGACCGACACGGCCGAGCCGGGGCCGCTCTTTACCGATCGCGTGATTCAGGCGCCGTCCGAACCCGAGATCCATTCCGTCCATGATGCCCTAGCCGTGTGCCTGCATGAAGCGGGACGCGTCGAGCTGCCGATCGTGGCTGAGTTGATGGGGCAGAGCGAAGAAGCCGTGACGGCCGAGCTGGGCAGCAGCAGCATCCTCGAGCCGAGCCGCTCGATCAATGGCCGCCCGGTATGGGTGACGTCTGACGAGTATCTTTCCGGTGCCGTGCGCACCAAGCTCGCCGAGGCACGCAAAGTAGCTATGCGCACAACGCCACAGCCCTTGAGGCTATCCAGCCTGATCCTCTACCCGACGGCAAATAACATGGTCGCCGGCGAGACGAATTTTATATAGGCCAAGCGCCAGAGCTTCATCGCATGCATCTACTAGGCCGTAGCTGACATGACATCACCAACAGACCGCGTTGGCTTCAAACATTCCGGGCACATGGCGTGATCCTTGTAAACGGATCACGGTCTTTCTCATGCTGAGATCTGTCCTCAGCGTCGAGGAAATTGTTGGGCACGCCACCATCCTTGATGGCCGCGAACAAGCCGACCCAACTCTCCGGTCGTCTGGAGAGGCGCACATCACCGGTTACTTCGTCTCTGTAGATAAAGATCTCGGTACCCTCAAATCGGAAAGATACCGGGAGACGCACGGTTTGACTGCGCCCATTTATAAAGATTCTAGCAGTCTGCGGCATGATACCTCCGACATCCATCATGGTATATTCCCAAGCTGATCTATACTGAGACAGACATCAAGAGATGCGCGCGCTGTGCAGGCATCATGCAAGCGATGAGAGTGGTCAACATCGTTCAACATGCCAGCGCCAATTCACCTACCCCCACATTCTCCGAGCAATATCCTGCTCCTCAATACCTGAGGCATTAGCGTAGATGGCGGTGGTGGAGAGCTGGGCGTGACCGAGCCATTTCTGCACGAGATTGAGGGGAATGGCGTTGGACACGGCCGCCACCCCGAAAGCATGCCGCAACCCCTTGGGCGATGCGGCCACGTCGGACAGCCCGGCTTCCTCCATCACCGCATGCACAGCCCGCCAGCCGGTCATACGTGACCAGGGCCAGAGATGGGCCTCCTGATGACGCGCCCCCTTGCGCTGAAGCGCGCGTAGACCATGAACCAGATCGAGGGCATCGAGCAGGGCAGGGGGGACGGGCACGGCGCGATAGATCCCCGCCTACCGTTTCTTGAGGGCCTCGAACACCAGAACCCCGGCCGCCAGATCGACACGATCGGCCGCCAGGGCCAAGGCCTCGGACAACCGACATCCCGACCAGGCGAGGGTCATGCACAGGGTCCGCGCCTCACGCGGTGCCAGCTCGGCCGCTTTCAGGAAACGATCACGCTCTTCAATGGTCAGATATTTCCGCGCGCCCTTGGGATCAAAGAGCTGCATTCCCCCAGCGGATGCTGCCTTAACAATCCGAGGTGCAGGAGGCCGAGCCTCCTGCCGGGAGCGCGAGGGCAGAGCCCTCGTATCTTTCTGCTTCACACCCCCTCCTTCCGAGCCCGATAGCCCCGCTTCACCTTCTGCCCGAGCAGATCTTCAAGCGCGCCCTGGGCCGCTCCCCGATCGCGATAGAGCGCGACACGCAATTGGCCACCCGTGCCGATCCGCCCCCAGTGACGGATGAGGGCGGTGCCGCCGAAGAGATCTTCCTGCAAGGAGAGACGATAGAAGCGCCAACAATTGGCGGCGGCATCGATACGCGCGAGATCGGCCTCTTCGGGAAAGAGACTGAGCTGGGTGAGGGGGCGGGGCAGGGCCTTTCTGGGCGCTTTGGGCATTTATCCGTGAGAACTGTATCATGAGCGCAAAGCGGAAGACAGCAGGATCGACCGGAAGATAAGCGTTTACGGGGGCAGGACAGACCGGCCCGCCGGACGGGGAGAGGCGCCCTGATACACTATTACCTATAGTGTATCCTATCATGGGTCTGATGACCTCTGATGCAGTGCGCACATTAATGTAACCTATCCAACCTTCTCTGCGGGAGGTTTCGATTGTCAACACAACCTAGCCGTTAGGTAGGCACCAAGTTTGTGGAAGCCTAAGAGCCTGTTTGGAAAGTGCGTCTCAGCCCCGACAGAGGGCCAGGCGCCTCATCTGGCCTCCACGCGAAAGCGCGGGTTTCCGATATTTCATGAAGGTCTACTGTATGATGAAGACGCCGAAAAACGCTCGTCATGGACTTTCCAAACAGGCTCTAAGAAACTTCGTCAAACCGGCATTAAATGTAGGTTGTTTTGTGCGGATTTATATGTTTATAACTACTATTACAACTAATATCTCGAGAATAAAGATAAGCTGGATGCTTTGAAACGCGTGCAGGTAGACGCATTCGTATTTCAGGGATCGCCACAGGAGCTCGATGAACAGGTTGTCCGGCCAGCGTCCGCGCCCGTCCATGCTGATGCGGATCTCGCGTGCTTCCAGCACTTCGGTGAACCGGGACGTGGTGAATTGCGAGCCCTGATCCGGGTTGAAGATCTCCGGCACGCCATAGCGGATCAGGGCTTCCTGCAGCGCCTCAATGCAGAACTCGGCGTCCATTGTGTTCGACAGCCGCCACGAGAGCACCTTGCGCGTCGACCAGTCCATGATCGCCACAAGATACAGAAAACCTTTGCGCATCGGGATGTAGGTAATGTCCGAGCACCACACCTGATTGGGACGATCGATCACCAAATCCCGCAGCAGATACGGATATTTCCGATGCGCCGGATGCGGGACGGTCGTGCGTGGTTTCTGGTAGATCGCCCGCAGCCCCATCGTCGCCATGAGCCGGCGGACACGCTTGCGCCCGACATCATGACCGAGCCTGCGAAGATGCCGCGTCATCTGCCGCGAGCCGTAATACGGCGTCTCCAGAAACTGCGCGTCGATCAGCCGCATCAGCGTGAGGTTGGCCTCACTTTCCGGCACGGGCCGGTAGTAGACGCCCGACCGGTTCAGCTGCAGCAGCGTGCACTGCCGCACCACGGAAAGCCGAGGCCGCTTCAGGTCAATCATTTGCCGCCTCTGATCACGCCCAATCGAACAGAGGCATCCCGCAAAAAATCCCGTTCCACCAGCAGTTGCCCGATCTTGGCGTGCAGCCTTTCCAGATCGGCCGGACTGGTTGTCGCCTCGGGCGCCTGCTTACCGGAAAACGTCGCCGCCATACCCTCAATCGCCTGGCGTTTCCACTAGGCGATCATCGTCTGATGCACGCCATGTTTCGACGCCAATTCGGCCAGTGTCTGCTCGCCCCGGATCGCCTCCAGCGCAACCCGCGACTTGAACTCGCCTGAATACCTCTTCCGCGTAACCTCACCCATAAACCCGTCCTCTCTCAGGCCGGTCTATAGCTTAACACCCTGTCCGAAAAACCGGGGCCATCTCTATAGTTCCTCGATCCCTCGATTTAGGCCCTCTGCTCCGACATCCAGGTCCGACGCTCGCGTCACATTTTCGGCACTATCCAAACAGACTCTGCGATTATAACGACGCATAGTTCGAACCAAGAGTAATAATCCAAGCATTACCCTTGGTTAAAACGTCATATATAATCTTATGTTTTCTATGTTTTTAGATAGTGCCGTCCCTCGAGAAAAGTAGGTATCTCGACATCGCCATCAAGTACATCAATCATGCCGACCGCATAACCTTGAGACCTGAGGTATTTTACTTCATTAAAAGCACCATTTACTTGTAGTCCAGCGCCTGGAGATCCCATAACTACCATGGTTGCTACGCTTGATCCAACGTTCATTTCGTTCCAGAACTGGTCCATCTCTGGAGTGCCGCCGCCGCATACTTCGGATATCTCGAGTGTTGTCAGTGGTCTCATCAGTACCATTCCCTCTGGTATTAGTCTTTTCCATTCATTTTTGTCTGAGCGCGCAGTTAGGAGCGCAAAAATACGCTAGCAGGCAATATGAGTTTAGAAAGAAAAAAATAGTTAACGTATCTAGACTCAAGGTCCTCTATAGATCGCCATAAGCATTGGTACGCTCCTGGGAGTTATGTCCGTATGATGAACGACCTAGAGGGTTCGAAAAACCCCTTTGGTCTGGGGCTGCTGGTGTGATTTTATTCCTTCTATGATGTTCGGTGGATAGCTTATGAAGCCGCTGGGGTTCTTTGATGTTGCCGAGCGGCTTGCCCGGTTAAGCGGGTTTGGTGACCAGCTCGAAGCGTTTTTCCGAGCGGTGGATTTCGAGGCGTTCCGCCTCGATCAGGAGAAGGCTCCGGCTTACTCAGATGGGAGCAAAGGCGGCCGTCCGCCATTCGATCCGGTGCTGATGTTCAGGATCCTGGTGATCCAGACGCTGCGTAATCTCTCCGATGAACGGACGGAGTATCTGATCAACGACCGTCTGTCCTTCATGCGTTTCCTTAGCCTGGCGTTATCGGATCGGGTACCCGATGCCAAAACAATCTGAGTGTGGATATACTTCCTGAACCTAGGCACAAAATTTCCCGGTATTTTTATACAATCAAGTAATTTCCATCCCTCAGACGGAAAGCCGCGGAAGGCGCTTTTTGACATGGAGCACTTATTTGCATGATAAGCATCGATGTAAAGTGAATATCCTAACAGTCATAGATACGATCTTTGGAATCGAAAGATTTTGTCCATTCCAGTGGGAGCAACGATGACAAGAGTTATAAATACGTATAAGTTAGGCGGCCGTCTTGTCAATTCATTACGTATCAGCTCAAATATAACGCGATTATCCATAGTGCAGAACGATTTTCTGCCGCCCCCCGAATGTTACGCTTATAATAAACTAAAATTAATATCGATAATAAGTGGGGATTTTAATGAAGAATCTTTTGAAATATTGAATTTTCTCAATAGAACCAAGTGGCCAGCAATAATAATATCTCGACACGTATCAATGCGAATATCTTTAAAATATACTCGGGCAGGAGCGCTCGATTGCGTGAGCAGTAGTATTTGTTCTGACCTCTTACTCGCAAAATGTATAAATATTTTTCGCCTCATGGATAAGCCGACCTTCAACGATTTTGCCGAGGATACTAGAGCGGTTTTGTCTATTGATTACAAAAAAAGAATCATCCGTGCGGATGATGGAACTCATATTAAACTAACAGCTTCTGAAACCACTTTCCTAGGTCTACTAGCCGAACGCCGTAGCGAATGCCTAAGTCGCGACGAGTTGTTGTCCCGGAATATCACGGGAAATGATACAAATTATCGATCCTTGAACGTTCTAATAAGCAGACTGCGCACAAAACTAGAAACCATAACAAACAACAAAGTCATTGATTCGGTGCGTGGCTATGGATATTCCCTTGGAGAGGACGTAGAGTTATTGAATGCACAGGCGTCGGAATAGATGACAAGCATTAGATTATCATCCCGATGATATTATTCTCTTCAATAAATACCAAATATCTGAGAGCTTTTTCGGAAAATCGTTGAAGTATGATACAAGATCTGGGTATAGGCGCCAAAGCAGAAGGCCCAAATGGCCGGGATTACCCAAAAGACGAAACGGTGTCCGTCCAACATGTCGGACAAGGAATGGGAGCGGATCGCGCCGCTGATGCCCGAACCGGGGGGCGTGGGCCGTCTGCGGTAGGTTGAGTTCCGCGAGGTAATCAACGCAGTGCGCTATCTGGTCCGCTCGGGCTTCGGCTGGCGGATGCTGCCGATCTATTTTGGGCACTGGCGTACGGTCTGCGGCTGGTTCTGGGAACTGGCACGGCGGTTTCTGTTCCAGACTATCCGCGACGTGGAACTGATACTCAATCGAGAGCGATCAGGGCGCGAGACAAGTCCTTCGGTCGGGGTAATTAACAGCCAAAACATCAAGGCGCCACATGGGAAAACACGAGGCTATGACGCCGGCAAGAAGATCGTCGGCCGCCAACACCATATCGCCGTGGATGCAGACGGACGTCTGCTGATGGTCAATCTGACCCCGGCCGACATCTCAGACAGCGTGGGCGCGCAGATGACCCTGGATGCGATCCGCAAGCGCTGGCCCTGGGTGAAGCACCTGTTCGCCGACAGGGCTTACGACCGGCTCCTGTTGATGGACAAGGAGGCTTATCTGGACTTCGTCGTTGAAGTCATCCGACGCCGGGACGGAGCGAAGGCCTTCGAGATTCTGCCTCGTCAATGAGTCGTGGAGCGGATCTTTGGCTGGATGACTCGCTGGCGACAGCTCATGCGTGACTATGAGCCCCGTGCCGACGTCTCACAAGCCATGATTCTCGTCGCCATGAGTGCCAATCTCCCCCATTGCAACGCTCACCCCCTGCCTTTCCAAACAGGCTCTAAAATATATCCGGCATGATCGCCTTGCGAGGATACATGAAGATTTAATATATTATATCGTTATTATCCAAATATATCACATAATATTATAAGTTTCGGAGAAACTGCGATACATCTTCATGCAGGCTAAGATGGTTGATACCATTTTATAGCTGGAAAGCTTCCAACGTGAAACTCCGACAATATACTAATGCGCTTACCGTTTTCTCATATGTGTAGAGACAAGTGTGGTTGACAATTAATTCATCCACCAAAATGTTGCTATTATGCAACATGCGCGCCGCTCTTGCCGCAACGGGCGCGAAAACCAAAGTAACGCTATTGCAATAAAAAGATAGAAACCGCAGCCTCGTGAAACCAAGTGATTCCGAGGGCAAACTTTTATGAAAATCGTTAATTCTCAGAGACGAGGGCGATTGCTGCTGGGCGCGGCCATCATCCTTTCTCCTGTCGTAACGAATGTCGCAGCCCATGCGCAGACGGCTGCAGCGACCACCCATCATCGCAAGGCGGCCAGGCACAGCACGGCTCGCAAGACCACCACTCGTCCGGTCAACGGACCGCAGCTCGGCGCTCAGACAGCGCCCGCAGCCACGATGGTCCCCACACGCTCGCAGAACGCGCTGCGCAATGTCGCACCGGCAAGCGCTGTATCGTTCTCGCAGGGCGGCAAGTCAGAGGAGCTCATCGTCGTCGGTTCAGCCCTGAGCACGGCCCATAACACGAGTGCCAATCCGGTACAGATCGTTACAGCCAAGCAGATCCAGCAGACGGGTGCCACGAACCTCAACGACTTCCTGTCACGCCTGCCCTCGATTGGCTCGAGCGGCACGACCAACACCAACACCAATGGTTACGGCGGCGCGGCCTGCGTCGATCTGCGTAATCTAGGCCAGAATCGCGTTCTGGTGCTTGTGGATGGCAAGCGCACTACACCGAACGGCAACAACAACTGTATCGATCTGAATACGATCCCGGTGCAGATGGTCCAGTCGGTCGAAATCCTGAAGGATGGTGGTTCGGAACTCTATGGTGCCGACGCTGTGTCGGGCGTGCTCAACATCAAGCTGCGCCATGACATGAATACCGGCAACGTGACCATCCGCGGCGGCATCACCGGTCACGGCGACAATCGCACCGGCATGATCTCGGCCATGAAAGGCTGGAACTTCGACCACGACAAGGGCAACATCACCCTCGGCGGCAGCTACATGACGCAGGGCGGTATCCAGCAGCGCAACCGCTCATGGTCCGCTACTTCTCTAGGCGCGCCTGGTACCTATCCAAACCAGCCCGCTCTGCAGGTCGGTTCAATCATCACGCCGGGCGGCACCTACGTTGGTCAGGATACCGGCGCCACCTATGTCGGTAACATTGATACCGGCACGCTTAGCCCTTACAACAAGAGCAAGCGGTACAACTACGGTCAGAACACGTCGCTGATGAACGCCTTGCAGGATTCGACCCTTTCGGGTGATCTGCATTACGAGATCAACAAGCATTTCGACGTCTATTCGAACGTGCTCTACGCCCATCGCTCATCCAAGACGAGCCTTGCCCCTGAGCCTGCGACTGGTAGCGTTCCACCCTCGCCGCTGCCCAACTCGATCATCCTCGGCGCCGATTATCCCGGCAACCCGACGGGTGAGGATCTGCAGCTCTATCGCCGTCTGAATGAGTTTGGACCGCGTATCGACAACAACGTCAGCGACACGGTCACCGGCATGTTCGGCGTGCGTGGCGACATCGTGCGCGATTGGAAGTATGACCTGTCCTACACCTATGGCGCAAGCCAGGTGACGGATGAACTTCAGGGTGTCGGTAGCTATTCCAAGCTGCTGCAGGAATGGGGCCTTGAAAACGCGGTTGATCCGAACGACTCTTATGGCGCGCTGATCTACAACCCGAACAGCTGTGCAGGCTCACCGGGCTGCGTGCAGTCCAACGCCTTCACGCGTCTGTCGCCAGGTGCCGCGCAATACGCCAATTACACCACCTACCAGCACACCATGTACCAGCTGCGCGACCTCAACCTGCGCATCCACAACAACCATATCGTCCATATGCCCTGGAAGGGCGGTGGCGATTTCGGTGTGGCGCTTGGCATGGAACACCGCGGCGAGCAGCTCTCGAACAATCCTGATCCACTGGTGCAGAGCGGCTACTCGCTCACCAACACCGTTCAGTCGACCTCGGGCGGCTTCAACGTAACGGAAGGGTATATCCAGGGCCATGCGCAGCTCCTCAAGGACGTTGCCTTCGCCAAGGATCTGTCGATCGACGGACAGGGCCGTTACTCGTCGTACAACACCTTTGGTGGCGCCAAGAACTGGAAAGTCGGTATCGACTGGGCACCGACGCGTGACATCCGCTTCCGCGGTACACTGGGTACATCTTTCCGCCAGCCAAACGTCTATGAGCTCTATGGTGGCGTCGGCCTCAGCTATCCTGCGGCATCCGATCCCTGCGCTGGTGCAGCGAGCCCTACTCTGATCGCGAACTGCATCAAGGGTGGCGTTGCCAACCCGCAGAGCTTCAACTCGGCGAACTCGGGTCAGGTACCCACACTCTCGGGCGGCAACAGGGCGCTGCAGCCGGAAACCGGTCGTACCTACACGTTTGGCACGATCATCACGCCGCGCTGGGTACCGGGTCTGTCAGCCTCGGTTGAATACTGGCATTACACGATTGGCGGCCTGATTGGCTCGCTTCCCACGCAGTATATCCTGAACCAGTGCTATCAGGAGAGCGTCCAGTCCTATTGCAGCGATATCACTCGCCTGCCGAATGGTCAGATCAACACGGTTTCGGCGCTTGACCAGAACCTTGGCGATCTGCTGACTAGCGGTATCGATTTCGATCTGAACTATCGCTTCCGTGTCACGCGTCATGACTCGTTCATCGTCGACAACAACTTCCAGCAGCTGGTCAAGTACAAGCAGCAGCAGCAGCCCGGCGGCGCATATCTGAACCAGACGGGTGCCCTGTTCTACCAGAACGGTGCCAGCCAGCCGCGCGTTCGTGATTACGCTACCCTGACCTGGCAGCACGACGCTTTCCGCGTTTCCTACATGTTCCAGTATATCGGTGGTGCGAACTGGAATGACGGTGGCGCCTTCCTCAGCGAGGAAAATCCGGCAGCCAACGCCCGTATCAAGACACCTGCAATGGTTCAGCAGGACATCTCGATCGGGTACACCTGGAAGCGCTGGAACTTCGAAGGCGGCGTGCAGAACATCGCTGGCAAGAACCCGCCTTTCGTCCTCAACGCAGCCTCCAACTCGCTCGATAGCACCTATGGCGGCTTCTATCCGGGCCGTTACATCTTCCTGCAGGCTGGTCTGAACTTCTGATCATACGTGTTCTCCCCCTCTAACTGGAACGAGACATATTTTCGTGGCGGATAGAGGGGAGAAGATAGACATGATTACTAATAGTGTATCACAGCAGACCTTCCGGCAGGGTTTATAAAGGACATAGCCACCCGGATAGATGGCACGCCATATCCTGAGTGTGTGTGGGCGCGGATCATGATCTTTACTTCGTCCAGATGCCAGGTGTCGCCGGGCTGGGCCTTATTGCGACGCAGAGCGCGGACATAGATTTTCTATTGAAACCGAAACGAGTTTTATGTTTATTTAACGAGCTTGTTTAAAGACAAGCAAAAATTCAGATAGAGGCTGTGAAGTAATCAAAATGGATCAAGAAAATAGAGTATCCGAGCTAGATATTCCGCAAGATCTTACTCACGATGAAATTTCCGCCATAACAGGCGCATGGGGTGAAGGGTTCTTCCATGACGTTGGTTATGCAATTGGCGTCGCTGCGAAGGGCTTTGCATATGGTGTTGCAACCTCTTATGGTGGAATCTCCTAAATAACTTTAGGATTGTTGCTATGCTTGATTTATCTTCTAACGACCTGCCGTTGATTGACTTAGATATAGAAGACTTGGACTTCATATCTGGCGCTATCCCATGGAAGAAGATTGGGGAAATGGTTTTGCAGGGTGGCGAAGCTGCATATAATTTTGCTGGTGGAGTTTACGAAGGATTCAACTCTTTTTGAAAAATGCGGCAACAAAACTGCTAGCGGAGCATAGTATTCCGCTAGCAGTTATTACAAATTCAATATCTACAACCTTGAATATACCTGACGATAGCAGCAGTAACATAAGTCATGGTATGATTTTTGTCCTTTTATCTGGATTGTTAATTGCTCCTTTTATTGAAACTTTTGTATTCCAACATATAATATACAAGGCTTTTTACAAGAAACCATCGGTTTATTTTATTTCATCTATATTGCTGTTTTATACTATCCATATCGATGGAAGGGGATTTTTCATTGCTATTTTGCCAGGATTATTAGGTGGAGCAAACTTTTCGCTATGCTATTTTCGTGCAAACCGTATGAAATTAAATGCGTTCATGACAACATCACTGTCACATTTATTGTGTAATTCTCTCATAATAATTTCTGCCTGTCTGTTTTGGCGTTGATTGTGTTGAAAAAGTCTCGCGCGAGCTTCTGGTTGGTATTTCGGTTCGATATAATGACGTATAGGGAGCTGTAATATCAAAGAGCGTGGTCAATGACTCGTCCGTGATGTGACATTGTTGATGGTCTCTGATTCCGTCTGCTGGAGGAGAGAGGTGGCCCCGGTTTTTCGGACAGGGGCATAAGCTATAGACCGGCCTGAGAGAGGACGGGTTTATGGGCAAGGTTACGCGGAAACGGTATTCGGGCGAGTTCAAGTCGCGGGTGGCGCTGGAGGCGATCCGGGGCGAGCAGACGCTGGCCGAATTGGCGTCGAAGCACGGTGTACATCAGACGATGGTAGCAATTTGGAAGCGTCAGGCGATCGAAGGCATGGCGGCGACCTTCTACGGAAAGCAGGCGCCCGAGGCCGCGGCCAGTCCGGCCGACGTCGAGAAACTCCATTCCAAGATCGGCCAGTTGCTGGTGGAACGGGATCATTTGCCGCCTCCGTGCGATTGGGCGTGCTCAGAGGCGGCAAATAATCGACCTGAAACTGCCTCGTCTGTCGGTGGTACGGCAATGCGCGCTGCTGCAGTTGAACCGGTCTGGCGTCTACTACCGGCCCATGCCGGAAAGTGACACCAACCTAGCGTTGATGCGGCTGATCGACGTGCGGTTTCTGGAGATGCCTTGTTACGGGGCGCGGCAGATGACCTAGCATCTCAAGAGACTTGGTCATGATGTCGGGCGCAAGCATGTCCGTCGGCTCATGGCGACGATGGGGCTGCGGGCGATCTACCAGAAACCACGCACGACCGTCCCGCATCCGGCGCATCGGAAATATCCGTATCTGCTGCGGGATTTGGTGATCGATCGCCCCAATCAGGTGTGGTGCTCGGACATTACCTACATCCCGATGCGCAAAGGTTTTCTCTATCTTGTGGCCATCATGGACTGGTTAACCCGCAAGGTGCTGTCGTGGCGCCTGTCGAACACGATCGACGCCGATTTCTGCATTGAGGCGCTGCAGGAAGCCCTGATCCGCTATGGCGTGCCGGAGATCTTCAACACGGATCAGGGCTCGCAATTCACGACGCCCCGGTTCACGGAAGTGCTGGAGCAACGACAGATCCGCATCAGCATGGACGGGCGCGGACGTTGGCTGGACAACGTCTTCATCGAGCGCCTGTGGCGATCCCTGAAATACGAATGCGTCTATCTGCACGCTTTTGAGACCGGATTGGAACTGCGGACCGGCCTTACGGCATGGATCAACCATTACAACGGAAAGCGGCCGCATTCGGCTTTGGCTGGACGCACGCCGGATGAGGCGTATCATGACGCGCCGACGCCCTTGGGTCCGGGGTTAACCCCGGACCCAAGGGCCAACAGCAACGCCGTCAACCTGGCGGCATAACAACGACCGGCTATAGCTTATCAGGCCCCAAGAACTGTCCGAACGGAGGGGGCCACCTCTTTCCGACGGGTCTGCAGGATTTCGTCGTGAACATAGCCGTCCTGATCCGCACCTCGTTCAGGCGCTAGAGATCCCCAGGCCGGGCCTTCTTGCGTCGCAGGGTGCAGGCATAGGTCGCACTAAATTTCAGGCTCCATCGACGGATCGTCTCATACGAGACGACAATGCCCCGCTCGAGAAGCATCTCTTCCACGAGGCGAAAGCTCAAAGGGAAGCGGAAATACAGCCATACCGCATGAGCGATCAGCTCACGAGGAAATCGGTGCCGTTTGTAGCTCACTGATGACGCTTTCATAACCAGCGCCTAACACGCCGCACTTAACTTAACGTGACATCATACCCATCCCCCCTCGAGGTTATGTGCGCCTTGAGAAGGGGGACAGGACGATCTTGAGAGTAAGAGTAGGGGATTATGGGGCAATTTGCGTCCCACTACTGCACTGATAGATCATCGTATCAATTTAATTTGAAGATCTTGCAATGTATTTCGTTATGTGTCAGCGTTGGGGTCTATTGTTAATAATAAACAATAGACCGTCAAACAATCGGTTGGGAGGTCATAAAAATGGAATACGATAATAACGAAGTAACAGATCTCACCTTGTCGGAATTAGACGAAATTTCAGGAGGTAGCGCAGCCGCATATAATGCTTGTGTTGCTGGATATTCTGGTCTCGGCGCTTTTCTAGGCGGAGCCGCCACTTCGGAAACGGGAGGATGGGGCGCCATACTTGGGGGAATGGCAGGGTCTTGGTATGGCTCTAACGCATGCCGTCCGCTTATGCAGTAGCCTTTTTCTTATCTTCAGAAGGGCAAACTTATGAATATCGCAAAATCTCTTTCATTTGGTACAAAGGTAGGCGTTCTTACTTTTGTATTTTGCTTCGTGGGTTTCTTCCTATTTGGCTCCGTGAGCCGGACTCCTGTTGATATAGTCTCAATGGAAGCCATAACAGCAATAGCTGTTTTATCTACACTTTTCTCTATAAAGTTCCTATCAGAGAAAGGTAGAAAATAATATAGTAGGCTATTTTTACCGCAGCGGGTTGTTTTACATTCAAAATATTTATGTAAATTATACAATCCGCTACTTAGCTCTATTTGATATATAATAGTGGTAATGCTAAGAGCCTGTTTGGAAACTCACGGATGGGCATTTCTGCGGGTGAGATTGGCACCCATGGCGACGAGGATCATGGCTTGTGAGACGTCGATACGACGCTCATAGTCACGCACGAGACGTCGCCAGCGGGTCATCAAGCCAAAGGTCCGCTCCACGACCCATCGACAGGGTAGAATCTCGAAGCCCCTCGCTCCGTCCCGGCGTCGAATGACTTCGACGACGAAGTCCAGATAGGCCGCCTTGTCCATCAACTGGAGCCGGTCGTAAGCCCCGTCGGCGAACAGGTGCTTCACCCAGGGCCAGCGCTTGCGGATCGCGTCCAGGATCATCTGCGCGCCCGCGCTGTCGGAGATGTCGGCCGGGGTCATAACCTCTTGTTTGCGCATGCGGTGCCTTGATGCTCTGGCTGTCGATCACGCCGGCGGTCGGGCTCGTCTCGCGAGCTGACCGCTCCCGATCGAGCATCAGTTCGACGTCATGAATAGTCTGAAACAAAAACCGCCGGGCCAGCTCTCGAAACCAGCCATAGACCGTGCGCCAGTGGCCGAAATGGCTCGGCAACATCCGCCAGCCGCAGCCCGAGCGGACCAGGTAGCGCACCGCGTTAATCACCTCACGAAATTCGATCTCACGTGGACGGCCCATGCGTCCCGGTTCGGGCATCAGCGGCGCGATCCGCGCCCATTCCTCGTCCGTCATGTCCGACGGATAGCGCTTCGTCTTGCGGGCAATCCCGGCCATTCGGGCCCTCTGCTCTGGTATCCACATCCAGAGCTTGAATCACATCCGCTCCAACTTTCCAAACAGGCTCTGAACGTAGCTACGAGATTGCCAAAAAACTTCGAGACATTTCAGAAAATTAACTATTGAATTCTAGAAATTGCAGAATATATTTTTTGCAATCAAATGACGAAAGGTATTCATCATAAACGATATTCAGAATATTAGTGACAATGACTTTGATCCTGTTTTAGGCTGAATGAACTGGGGATATGCGGGGGAAGCTGCTTTATATGGTATCGCTGGTGCCGCGGCTGTCGCAGCAGCACCGTTTATTGCCGGGTCAGCTATTGGCGCAGGGGCCGCTGCTGGATTTGCCGTAGGCGGTGCAGCTCTCGTAGCTGGAGCCTCATGGCTAAGGCAGATGGCCCAATAGTAACGCTTATGTTTGCGCAAGGTTTGGCCATGCGCAAACATAGTTTCTGATACGGAAGAAAAGATATGATTCGCCTTGAAATTCAAGCAATTTTTAGTGGGGTGCTAATATATTTTTTAGGGTCTTTATGTAGCATTTTGGAATATGCATACAGCAAAACGAAAATTTCTCCATATCCACCATCATACACTGCTGTTTCTCTTGCAGTAATTTTAGCTTCATGGATAATTATCTATTCTTATTTAAAGAACAGGGGAAAATACGAAAAAAACCATCGATCTGTAAGCGATTTTTTCTTTATATCGTCAATTTTTTTCCTGATGCTATTTTTTTTCATTTGATTTTTTTTGGTAATGGGTTTCAGGGGAGTTTCCCGTCAAGTCGGGAATGGTAAACGCAGGCGCTGAGAGGATCGGAATCCGGGCCTGCTTCCACTATTTCTCATTTAAAACAGTTACTTTGCATTGAAAAGTTCGTGTTAGCTCTACTAGCTGTTTCATTCCTATGTGTAACAATTACTCGTGCCATTGTTAGCGTATCGAGCACGTTTTCTACTGCCTGCTCTGATGTAGAATCAAGATTACTGGTTGCTTCATCCAGAAACAGAATACGGGGCGTACGATAAAGTGCCCGAGCTAGGATTACACGCTGACGCTGCCCTCCCGACAAGGTATGCCCCATCTCGCTAATCAGCGTCTCGAACCCCATCGGCATGCGCTGGATATCCGCCAGGATCTGAGCATCTCTCGCGCACTCTACAACCCGGGCTAAGTCCGTTGCCTCATCAAAACCAGCAATATTTTCCGCAATACTGCCTGACAGAAGAATATCGTCCTGAAGCACTCCCGCGATTTGAGATCGATATGCTTCGCGGTTAGACGGCCCCAGCTCTACGCCGTTCCACAGAATCTGTCCTTCTTCCGGCTGAACCAGCCCCATCAGGATCGCCAACAATGTCGACTTTCCACAGCCCGACGGCCCCGTGATTGCGAGACTTTTTCCTGCTGGAACTTGCAAATTTACATTTCTAAAAACCCAGTTGTCTTCCTTGCCATACCGGTAGCCTACGTTCCGACACTCGAGGACTGCTCCGTCAGTCTCAGTTTCAAAGGCAGGAAAAGCAGCAAGCTTAGAACCCCTGTCACCCTCCGACACCTCGGCGTCGGCCAACGCAATATCCGACAGTCGGTCACACTGTACGCGCAGATTTCTAATCTTGAATCCAGCAGTTACCAGACTGCCGAAACGGCTGGAAAATTGGTCACGATAACTCAGGAACGCCACCAGCATTCCGACCGACATCTCCGCCGAAAGCACCATTCGTGCCCCCAGAACCAACATAAGCACACGGTCGATACCGAACAGCGCCTCCTGAGCACGCGCGAAAATCAAGTCGTATCTCTGGATCTTCAGACCTGCATTAATGCTATCGACCAGCTTGTTCCCCCAAGCAATTTTCCGGCGGTTCTCTAACGATAGCAGTTTGATCGTGCGCATCCCGCGAAGCGTCTCGAGAAAATGTCCTTGCTGGGCTGCTCCATGAACCAGTGCCTCTTCCGATATTTCCCGATAGGGTCCAAACAGAATAAGACGGATTATCAGATCCAGCACCGACGATACCACGACGATCGCCGCGAGCCATTTGCCGTAGATCACGATCATAACGAACATGCCGACTGCCATGATCCCGTCCATGATGCTCTGAACAAGATCGGTAGTGAATGTCTGCTGGATCGTCCCAAGACTTCCGAAGCGCGACAGGATGTCGCCGGCACCGCGCTTGGAGAAGAAATCCTGCGGTAGTCCCATCAGATGAGTAAATAGGCTGACATTCCACTGCACCGAAATTCGGGTGGATAGCAACATCACCATCCAGGAGCGAAAAGACGCGATGACAACCTGCACAGTAATGAGGATCGCCAACCCCGCAGCAACCGTCCAGAGAAGCGAGCGATCACCCGTTGTCAGCACTTCATCAATAATCACCTGTGAGAGCATGGGATTAACGAGTGCAATCACCTCCAGTCCAAGCGATAGTCCGCCGAGCGCAAGAAGCGCTCCCTTAAGCCCGGAGATATTCTGGAACATATCTCCGATTTTCAGGAACCGGCGATCGTCGCGTTTTTCAAATTTTGCTGCGGGCGTTAGCTCCAAGGCAACACCCGTGAAGTGTCGAGACACTTCTTCGATCGATAGCGTCCGTGCACCTCGTGCCGGATCGTTGATCAGGGCTTCATTATCCCTCAATGACACCAGAACAACGAAATGGTTGAAGTCCCAATGCAGGACACAAGGGAGGGAGAGTTTTCCAAGCGCTGAAAGATCAAGCTTGACCGGACGGGCATTCAGGCCAAAGCGATCCGAAATTTTAATCAAAGTACGTAGATTGAGGCCTGATCCCGAAACGGCGGCCTTACGACGGATAGTTGCAAGATCAATCAAATGCCCCTGATAGCACAGGATCATGGCAAGACAGGCCAGGCCGCATTCTGCTGTCTCGGTCTGGAGAATAACCGGCACCTTGCGCCGGAAGCCCGTCTGGATCACCTTGAGCATCACAATGTCCCTTTTCGAGACATTAAATCAGAAGTCGAAACCGACCGCAGTGTCGCAGATACTGACAAAACAGGATCTAGTAGCCACTGATATAGTCGCCTCTTATCAATGGCGATATCTGCCTCTACAGCCATACCGGGTGTCAGACGCTCCTGTTTCCCATATGCCACGATGTAATCCTGATCGGGGCGGACCCGGATCCGGTAGATATCACCCTGTGGCGATGCCGAAGTCGTAGAAGCTGCCGTTTCGGAAGTCCGTTCGTCTTTCGGTACGTTGCCAATCCGTTCCGGGAGTGGCGCTTTCGTAACCTCAACAACGGTGCCTTCATGCAATCCGAACCGTTGATAAGGATAAGCCGCGTATTTCAGCAAAACCCGCTGCCCCGGCCTCACGAAGCCGATAGCTCGGCTATTGACATACAACTCGGCCAGAAGCTCTCCATTGTCCGGAAGCAGACTGGCCAGAGGCTGCCCAACCGAAACCCTTTGACCCACCGACACACGGACACCGTCCACGGTGCCACTAACACGCGCATCGATTACCGTTTCTGCCTGTCCATGCGCTTGCGCAATTTGGCGGCCCAGATCCGCCAACCGGACATCAATATCATTGAGGTCCTCACTCGTCTTGTAAGAATGCCGGTCGATTTTGTAGCGTAGATTTGTCATCTGGCCGCCAGTCTCCACCAATGTCCGCAAGGTCTGCGAATGCGTGTTCATGAACTGAACATAGGTATAGAGCTGACTTTGGAACTGGCTTTCTGTCACCAGATGCGTTCCGATCGCCGTTCGCATCTCATTCATTGCCCGCTCGATCAGCGGCAAGGAAGCATTATCCCGGCTAATCTGATCGTTCAACATGGACTGCTGTTTTTGTAACGCTATCAGTTCTTCTTTGTAGGAAGCCAATTCGAGTGGGGAATCCTGTGTCAGAAGCATCCGCCGCCTTGTCAGCAGGGTCTGCTCGGACAACAGACTTTCGAGAGATTTCTGTCCTGTCGCCCCATCCTCCGACCAGCTGGATACGTCCAAGGAAAACAGTCGATCTGAGGCCTTTATGTGAGCGCCTTCCTTTACCGCAACTTGGGAGACAACCCCATTCTGATCAGCCTCCGCGATAACAAGACCTTCTGGCGGAAGCATCAGACCATTAGCGTGGATGCGGCGCGTATAGCTGCCAAAAACAACATAAACACAAAGGACAACGACCAAAAAAACGGTACAAAGAGACGCAATCCGCCCGGAAAGCGGCTCAATGATCTGAACAGAACCAATCCAGGCTTCCTGACGCCATTTGAGCGCTTCCGCCCGGAACAGTGGGCGAGATGCTTCCTCAGACACAATTCCCTCACAGGCTCAACCGAAAAATCAGAAAACAATCTATCGATACTAGATTGATAGATTAGGAGGTTTCAGACAACAATCAAGAAATAAGACATCGTGGGATGACAGACAATTTTCAGAAAAATCCATCATCAAGGCTTGATTTTATTCATAACGCTGACACTCGTTACGAACCCGGCTTATGCTGACAGGCCGGGAACCATGACACTCACCGAAGCCCTCGCGCTCGCCTATCGCTCCAATCCCCAAATTCTTAGAGAACGATCTGTTCTCGAGCAAACGGATGAGGCCGTCCCAAAAGCTCTTTCTGGCTGGCGTCCTACGATCTCGGGAAACGCGGCTGCCAATTACAGCCAATCCAACTATGTGACTTATCCCTATGGCGGCTCTTTCCGCTACGATCAGCGTTTTGCCGCGCCTGGATATGGTGCCGGCGTCACTATTACCCAGCCTTTATTCATGGGCGGGAAAACGATAGCTTCCACCCGACAGGCCATGAATACAGTCCTTCAGGAACGGGCAAACCTGATACAGACGGAACAGCAGGTCTTTCAGAACGTCGTTTCGGCATATGTATCTCTGGTTCAGGCCCGCAAGGTTCTTGTCCTAACTGTAAGGAACGAAAAGACACTTGAAGGTCAGGTTCAATTGACGACACACCAGCTCGCCCTGAACCAAGCTACGCAGACCGATGTTCTTCAAGCAAAGTCACAATATGAAGCGGCCAGGGCAGCGACACGCCTAGCCGAAAGCGATGTCAACGTGGCAGAAGCAGCTTTTGAGCGCATGATCGGCAGGCCTGCCCCCGACCGCCTGCTGGTTCCATCGCCCGTTGCAGTTTTGCTTCAATCGACAAACGATGCACAACAAGCCGCTCTCGAAAATGCCCCCCAACTCAATGCAGCAAAATTCGCACTCGCTGCGAGCCAGAACGCAGTCAAAATTGCGATCGCGGGTCTGCTTCCGCAGATTTCTGCACAAGCCGCTTACGCGCGACAAGTGAACCAGAACGCAGCCAAGTTCACGCAAAATGCCGAATCAGTGACCGTGCAGGCTAGTGTTCCTCTTTATCAAGGCGGGGGAGAATACGCCCAGATCCGAGCAGCGCGGCGTGCGGTCGATGCAGCCCGACATGAGCTAGAAAACCAGCAACGGATTGCGATCCAAACGGTCATGAGTGCGTGGCAAAGGCTCAGATCCGATCGTGATCAGCTAACCCGCAACAAACAGGCCGTTTCCCTGGGGGAAGATGCATTACGTTCGATCCAGCAACAGGAATTGCTAGGTGTCCGGACAACCTTTGAGGTTCTTCAGCAACAGCAACTTCTTTTTCAGCAGCAAAAGACGCAGCTCCAAAATGTTGCCAATACTGTTATCGATTCCTACGCTCTCGCGGCTGCCATCGGACGTCTCACGGCTAAGGATCTTCGGCTTGATGTCACGCCTTACGATCCAACAGCTCACCTCAAACAAGTAAAAGAGAAATTATTTGGCACTAAATGAGTGATTGTTATACTTAATTGTTTATTACAATATACGAATGTTTAACCCATATGTTAATATTAATTTAATTATAAATCTAGTTAATTATTTGTAAATAAACAAAAGCAATACTTAATAGCTTTCGCTCTTTTTGTAGATAAAGCTGCCGTAATGTTCACTTTCCTTCTCTTGCGTTAAGACCAGCTTGCACAGATCGATTTCGCTCCTGTGGCGGTCAACGAAGTTGTACCGATTCAGCATGTCCTGCCAGAAGGTTGGATCAGCCCGCTCCATGATCCCTGCCCCCACATAGGTTCCTGTGCCGGGCAATGAGTGCATGGCCAGATCCTGACGCACCCAGACGGGCATGCAGGCCAGCAACGCAACAGGGGCCACAACCCCGACCAGAAGCCCCACACCAAACAGTATCCCAAGCAGCCTTTTCTGCCGCACCGAATCACGCAGCTGAGGCAGGGCAGAACGCAGAGTCGCACTCTCCTCCGCCAGAGACTTCTCAACCACGCCGATCCCGGCCAGAGCCCCTGTCAAACGCTCGCTAACAACCCGCTCGATCCCGACCCGGAACTCAGCCGGAGACATCCGCAACACCGAACGCCCCTCGATCTCCTCAAGACGCTGCTCGATCACGCCGATCGCACGCTTGACCTGCCCCAGATCCAGGCTCGTATCCGGCGGCATGGCATCGCGCCAGTCCTCGGGCAGACGCTCCACCGATTTGCGCAATACCGAGACCTCGGCCCGCAGATCATCGAATGCTTGTGCTGCATTACCGCTCATTCTACCGCCCTCTGCTCCAGCCTGTGCCACGTTCCTGTTCGGGCTCTGCCTCGGGCCTGCGCTCATGCCCCAGACGCGGCGCACGTTTCTTCGGCACATCGAACGCCCGGATCGACAGATCCAGCACCGAGCCCGGCGTCACCCCGAATGACGCCCCCTTGCGCCGCAACAGCGAGCGCATCTCTGCATCCCTCCCAAGCTGGACCCGCGCTTCATCCCGCGCCTGAGCGGTCTCAAGCCCCTCCCAGACCCGTATAAAACGCTGCGCCCGCAATCCGGGAGACCGCCGTATCCTGGCCTCCTGCAGGATCGCCCGCGTCAGAACCGCACCACGCTCCGCCCTCTCCAGGGTCAGAAGCGCGGTACGGACATCGACCTCATGCCGCAGGGCCATGAGCAGATCGTCAATGGCCCCCGGACGCACACGCTCCAGAGCCTTTGTCGCTCTATCAAGCGACTGCTCCTGATGCGTCAGGACAGGGAGCCGCGCCTCATGCATGCGCCCCACAGCCAGAAAGGCCTGCGCATACCGGGCAACAGCCCGCTCAAGCAGTTCCTGAGGATCGGGAGCCGCCACAGGCAGCCGACGATCGGGATTGAGGCGCAACGAGGCAAAAGCATCATCCTGCCCCTTAGCAGAAACACCCAGATCCAGCCCCGCAAACGGATCCTCCCCCACCTCTGGCAGCACGATCCGGCTTTCCGGCACGCCCAAGCCACGCCTGCGCGCATAGGCCCGCGCTGGTCCCTCCGAACTCTCTCGACCACCATCCGGCTCCTGAGGGTAATCCAGCGTAGTATCCTTAAGCCTCTCGCGCGACAGACGCCGCACCAGCCCGTCCCGATCCCCGACATCGTCACGCGCCCAGTGCACAGATACGGCCTCGCGATGACGCGACAGCGCCACATAGGCGCTATGCCGGTCCATGCTGCCCGTCGCCAGCACATGCGCCCGATCCACCGTCACGCCCTGCGCCTTGTGAATGGTCGCCGCATAACCATGATCCAGCGCGTCATACTCCCGCAGTGACACGGACACGGCACGCCCCTCATCACCCGCATGCGCCCCGTCCAGCCGGACAGAGACCACAACCCCGACCTCATCATCACCCGACAGACCGCAGATCGTCCCCAGCGTGCCGTTCTTCACCCCAAGCCCACGATCATTGCGCAGGAAATACACCCGATCCCCCGGCGCAAACACGCGCTCACCCTGCGCCGTCATCACGGACAGTGCTCGCTCGTGATCCAGCTCCCCTTCTTCCAGACGCAGCGACCGCGCCGCTTCGTTCAGAGCCCGCACATCCACCCGCCGATGCGCCAGCATGATCTGACGATGCCCTGAAGCCCCGCCTCCTGCCCGCCCTGCCTGCCTGCCAGGCCGCCACAACAGACGCACGCGCCGCCTCCAGCGTCTCATGCCCCCGCACCATCCCCGCCGCCTCATAGCGGTCCAGCGCAGCACCCGTGCGCCCCGTAGCGAGCTCCTTCGTCGCCTCCTGCTGCCAGGCTACGTCCTGCCGGTGCACAGTCGTGATCTCGACCGATCCCACACGCTCGGCCACAGCCCGGAACGCTGCCCCGGCCTCGATCGCCTGCAACTGCTCGGGATCCCCCACCAGAACCAGCTTGGCCCCCGCATCATGTACGGCAGATAAAACACGCGCCATCTGACGCGACCCCACCATCCCGGCCTCATCGACCACCAGCACATCACCACGCACAAGCAGATCGAAACCCCCCGCCCAAGCCCGCTCCAGCGAGGCCGGCGTCCGGCTCTCGATCCCCGATCCGGCTTCCAGCCCTTCCGCCGCAATGCCCGAGAGCGCCGCCCCCCGCACACGATACCCGGCCGCCTCCCACACGGAACGGGCCACACCCATCAGCCAGGTCGTCACCAGATGCCTGACGTCAGATAACGGGTAACTAACGATCCGTATCTGTCTGCCTCATGGCAGCGAACGCGTTGAACAGAACCACATCGGTGACGGCATGGGCCACGATCGGCCCGATCAATCCCCAGTGGGACGCAGCCAGTCCCAGAGGGATCATGCCGAGAAAGAGGAACAGCCCATACAGGCTAAGCCGCCACTCCGTGAGGCTGAAATAGCCATGAACCAGAACGAACAGGAACGCGGTACCGATCACGCCGAGCCAGTATTGCAGGGCACCCCGGAACAGCACTTCCTCCCCAACCCCGGCAAACAGCGAGACCACGATGATTGCAGGCCATCCCCTGATCGCCGAAGTCAGAGCGACATAGCGCCTGGTGACGCCCATCATGAACGGTTGCCTTGCCAGGAGCCACGCCAGCACGCCGAAAACGCCGCCATAGAGCAGCCCGACGAGGATTGGGACAATCTGACTGCCTCCCGGCGGAGACCCCATCAGAGCGGGCAGGAAATCGCGTTCTTGAAGGAATACGATGCCGGTCCAGCCAAGCCCCCCAAACACCAGCGTCGAAAGGATCGCGGCGCGCAGGGAAAAGGGCTGGATCTCGCTCGGTCTTTCAGCATTTCGCGCCATGTTACCCACCCCATTCGAAGCAGAGATAAGATACTCCCCACGCATGACCGGGAGACACCCGCAAGCCAGACACCCTCTCAGACCGCCTTCACGGGCCCTGGATAGGCTTGCACGAGAGGATCGTGGGTCAGGAGCGTCAGACCCTCCACAAGGGCCTGTGCGACCAGAATACGGTCAAACGGATCGCGGTGGATTTCGGGCAGGCCTGACACGGCCACCGCATGGCGGCTCGTAATCGGCAGTTCCTCGTAGTCGTTCTCAATCAGACCACGTCGAAGCAGATGGGGATCGACCTTGAAATCAGAGCGTCCCAGCCCGGCCTTGATGGTGATCTCCCACAGACTGGCAGCACTGAAAACCAGAATATGATCTGGATCAGACAGAAGGGACCGGGCTTCTGTAGAAAGTCTGTCCGGGGCACCTGCGGCCCAAAGCAGGAGATGGGTATCGAGCAGAAGCTTCATGCCGGACCATCGAAGAGCGTGGTGATGCTGTCCTGACCCATCTTGTCAAAATCATCGGGTATCTGGATCTGGCCCGCCATGAACCCCAGACGTTTCTTCGCAGTGCCTTCAGGAGCAGAAATCGGACTCACCCGCGCGATCGGCTTGCCGGATTTGGCAATAATGAAGCTCTCGCCCTTCTGGGCATCTTCGATCAGCTTTGACAGATGTGTCTTGGCTTCATGAATGTTAACCGTTCGCATGGTTTTTCCCTGATCTGGTCCATATGACTTAGTCCATAAAATATTCCTATTCAACTAGAAGTTCCACAATTCCTAGGAGCAAAAACAGATAACCGAATGGGTTATCTATCGTTTCAGCGAGTCAGAAGATTGTATCGAAAATATTATTCAAAACAGGTCGCGTTGAGGAGGGGCGTCTAGGGTCTGCTTAAGATTTGACCCACTTCGTACCTGCGGGATAAGGCGCTGGGGGAACAGGTATGGCTCGAGGCGATTTAACGGATCGGAAATGGGCGATAATTGGTCCATTCCAGCCACCTGCTCCAGAGCGAGCTGGGATAGCGCGGCATAAGTATCGAGTGAATTACGCATGACGACGATCATGCGTCCGAAAGGGCTGAATTAATCCAGTCCTTCCAGCCGCGCGGTTTCTGCTAGTTCGAAGCCTGTGCGATGCAGGCCTTCGACAAGCTGTGAAGGTCGCAGCTCGCTACCGCTTATGGAAGCCAGTCCCCGATGCCGGCCTCGCTGATCCTCTCTTTGAGTGTGTCGAGCCAGTTCTGAATCATCGCCCGGCGGAACGGATCAAGGGGCGTGCCGTCTGGACGAGATTTGCCCGCCGCCGCATCGTGAAAGGTCAGACCGTTCTCAAGCACGAGAGGGAGGCAGCTCAGTTTAGGAACGCGCAGAATAGCGGTTTCGCACCCTTCGAAGTTCAGCCTGTTTAATCTGCTGAGGACTTCACCATAGATGCGGTTGGGGTCATGCCCAGTAGGAACGGTCCATTCGTTGAATACGAACACGGCGCGGCTTGGACGAAAAAGCGCACTGGCCCAGAGCCGCTCCAGATAGGCGGTATCGCTCTGTTGCGGCCCAATCATGAAGGCGCCGGTGATGGAGACGCCCAGGCCCTCGGCAAGCTTGATGATGTTCTCGTCCTTCGCCCAGGTCTCGAGCGTGCGATCGCCACCGCCGACATCGACAACCAGGGACTGCCCCGAAGAAGCTGCCCTGCCGAAGATATCAGCGAACCATTCGCGCAGCTTCGCGGCTTCCTCCGAGGTCGGCCGTGGTACGCCGTACTTGTCGTAGAGCGTCTTTGCGATGGAAATGCCCGGATTGCGGGCATCACTGTCAGCGAGAAGTGGCGGTGTGCCTCTATATATGGCGATTTCACCTATCGCTGATAGAAGTGTCGATCCTCCGAGATTGCCTCGCCCTGTCTTAACAAGAGCGACGGGAGTTTTCTTTTTGCAGGGTTCTGCTGATGCCATGTGACCTTCCTCCTTGAAAAGCGACCTTTCGATCGTGCGAGGAGCCTGACACAGGACAATGTGAGCGCCGACAGTCTGTACGGCAAGCTGCTAGAAATTGCGCGCGTAGCCCTTAACCAGAAGCAACATCCCTTTGAGCATAAGAGATCTCTTTTCGCGAGGGACAGCCTCTATCATTGGCACACAGGCGCGTGCCCAGTCTGATTGCCGTTCGAAAAACGACATGCGCGGCAGTCCAGGAATTTGTTCAAAATCCGTTCCTCCGTCGGACGTCAACCCTGTCGCATCCAGTGGCGTCAAAGCTTCCAGTGGCAGATTCTCCGGCATCCCGGCAGGGCGCGGTCCGACATAGCAAGGCGGCAGGGGCTTGAACCGATCCTCTCCATAGCGGGGCGCGGCTTCCAGCATCTTCACCGGCCGCTTGATCTGCCCGATGACGACGCCCGGCGCATCGTCCTGAGCCGTCGTCTCAAAGCTGACCTGCACCGGCATTGTAGGAACCGCTGCGGATACAGGGGCGCTAGATGGCGCAGCCGGGGTCGGAGGGAAGCCCCGCTCTGCAATCTGCCGGATCTCGAGCTCGCGTTCTGCTCCCGCACGTGCGACTGAAGCCGCCTCGCGATCTGCGGTTTCCTGGGCAAGCTTAGCGGCCGTCGCGTCTCGACGATACTGCCTAGCCGCATCCTCTGCCTCCCGCTTTTCCAGTGCAGCTCGAACCGCTTTCCTGACGCGATACCAGGTGGACTTCACCGTGTTCACAGCAGCCGGTCCGCCGTGACGGGCTCTCAACCCATCAGCGTGAGCGGCGTCGGCAATGCGTCCCCAGCGAACACGGCCGCCGCTGATCGACCGCTCCATCATCTCGAAATTCTCGACCATCCAAAGATAGAGCGCGGAGTGTTGCCATTCGCCGCGCTCACACCCTTTGAGAGCGTCGTGAAGGGCGCTGCGCGGTGTCATCGCGATCGTCGTCATATGGCAGGCCCTCCGGTGTCTCTGTCTCGGCTACCACTCGACGGAAACAGATGCAAGGTAGATGCGCATCGGCGCGGCAGCAGATGCAGATCAGATGCGAGATAGACGCGAGGTAGATGCAAGTTTTTTCTTTCTCCATACACAAATGCACCCTCGCGGGTGCGTCCCCTGCGGGGCTCAGGAAGACATCCAGCTCTGACCGGTAGCAGCGTCATATCGAAGTCGCTTTCGGTTCGAGTGGCTTTGCTGTATGTGTTGTCAAATACAGCATTGATGTACGTATCAATCTCGGGGATTTTCGGTATGCGCACCTTCTCAACCAGCGATCTCTCGCGGAAATCGGGAGATATCATCGCAAGTGCACTGCAGGGCCCGACAGCCATCAGCCAACGTGGAAAGCCCCGTCTGGTGGTTCTCAGTGTCGAGCAGTATGAGGCACTCACCCAGGCGCAGCTTGACCGTCGCATCGTCGGGGCAACGGCGGAGATGCCTGACGCACTGGCAGGGGACGTCGCCCTTGCTATCGACGCATTCCTCTCTCCGGATGAGGGATAAGTATGTCTGGCGTGATCGAGCCAGGCGTGGTCCTACAATATCCCTATCTCTGGCACTGGCAGGACGCCCGAGGGGAAACCGAGGGGCGCAAGGATCGCCCAGTCGTTGTGGCCGTTTTGTTTGTTGGACGGGATGGCTTGGATTATGTGCTGCTCCTGCCGATAACGACGCAGGCGCCGGGGGCCGAACGCAAAGCCATTGAAGTCCCCGCTACAGAGAAGTCACGCGCATCCCTCGATAAGAGTCGCAGCCAGTGGCTTCTGCTGGACGAGTATAATCTCGATCCGCTGAAAGGCTCTTACTACCTGCGTCCCTCTTCGGTGACCGGGCAATTCAGCAAAGCATTTATGGCTACAGTCCTCGGGCAGTTCCGACGGCTGCTTCCACAGGCTAGTCCGGTAGCACGATACCCTTGATACGCGTCGTTTCACGTCCCTCGATCCTGCAAGAATTTTTCCGGCCGGGGTAAAGCAATGAGGCACTAAGTCGAAGTATATAGAGATTTTCAATCGGAGGCTGTCTGCGCTCACATCGTTCTCGGCAAGAATGGTCCCCATTAAGACAGTGGGTCTTTCAATGGCAGAAAACGGCTTCGATCCACGCGATACACTCGCTCGGAACACACAGAACCAGGTCGTGATGATCAACCTGCTTCGGCAGCAGGGCAATCTCTCGGCGGAGATTCACCAACTGATCAGTCCGCCTGAGCAGACCGACGCTCCTAGGCTCAAGACCCATTGATCCGGGTGGGAAAATCTGAATCAGGTTCTGCGAGGAGACTGATGATAAGCAACTTGTATTGGCTGACGAATGAACAGATTAAGCGTCTGCAACCGATCTGCCTCAAGAGCCATGGTAGGCCATGCGTCGACGATCGGCGCGTGCTGAGCGGGATCATCTTCGTGAACTGCGATGGGATACGCTAACTGGAGTAAGTTAGCTGAAGCCTGCGGAGAGGAATAGACAGACGCTGAAAGCGGTTGCGTTGTTCCATTGGGCAAAAGCCTGAACACGATCGATGTGTCGGGAAAGAGCGTGGGTGCTGGAGGCGGATGGGGCGAAGAGATTACGAATGGCGGAGAAGGCAGAAACGAAGCGCTGACATCCGCCTGATAAGCGAAACTGCTGCATGACCCGCTCACGTCTTCGCAGCGGGAAATCGCTGTTCTCTTCCCGATTGTTCAGACCCTTGTGCGAGAGATGCCGGATCGAGAGACCGAGTTTGCGTCCAGCTGCTCTGTAGGCGTTCCGCCTGTCAGTAATCATGCCGTCTAGGTGCAATTCCTGCCGTTTCAAAAGTCAGGTGAGGAGGCGCATTGCGACTTTGGTATTCCGTCGTGTCGGGAGGATCTTGTCGAGAGCATATCCGTCCTGATCCACGATCCGCTACAGCCAGTAAGGCTGGCTATGAATCATGATTCGCACCTCATTCAGATGCGAGATATCGCCAGGTCGGGCCTTCTGGTGTTGTCGGGAGCCGGAATAGGCCGCAGCGAACTTTGAGTTTCACCGATCGAACGTCTCATACGAGGCAACAATGCCTCATCCGAGCAGTATTTTCCCGATCAGACGGAAGCCCTGTGGTAAGCAGAAATACAGCTACACTGCATGCGCAATCAACTCGCCCGGAAATCGACGTCGTTTGTAGCTCACAGATGATGCGCTTATCGCCCGCTTTTAGCATTCCACACTCAACGTGACATCCCCCCTTTGGGAGCGCCGTGAAGGGCGCTGCGCGGTGTCATCGCGATCGTCGTCATATAGTAGACCCTTCAGTGTCTTCACCCTCGCTATCACCCGACAAAGACGGATGCGTGATAGATGCGTTTCGGATCGATAGCAGATGCAGATCAGATGCGAAGTGGATGCAAGTTTCTGCTCTCTCCATATACAAATGCAAACTTTCAGTTTGAGCTGCGCGCCGCTCTCATAGAGGAGCGTTGCGACACCCGCGTAGGCACTCGGATCGAAGGTGGTCTTTGCTTTTTCAACAAGCGTCGTGACGCTGAGACTGTGCTTGTGAGGCGAGGAGCCATTACGATATAGAGGTCCATGATATCGTGATATCAGGAGGTCTCATGGCACAGTTCGTTATCCGCAATCTGGACGACAGCGTTCATGCTGCGATCCGGCAAAGAGCCGCTCGACACGGTCGAGGTCTGGAGGCCGAGGTACGCGAAATTCTGAGCAGAATCGCGTCGGAAGAGGCTGGGATTGAGCCCGGGACAGGGCGAGGCGCTCGTATGGCTGCCCGTTTCGCTCAAGCAGGATTTCGGGAGGGGGAGGGGATCGAGGAGCTGAGAGGGACGGCTGCTACACCGGCGGCGTTCGACTGATGGTCATACTCGACACCAATATCTTATCCGCTTTGATGAAGGCACAGCCGGATCCTTTCGTGATGGGTTGGCTCGATCGGCAGAGCAGTGCAGCCCTTCGGACAACGTCAGTCAATGTGTTTGAGGTTCGTTTTGGTCTTGCCCGTATGGAGGCCGGTCGGAGACGGACTGCCCTGATTGAATCTTTCTCTGCCATGCTCGTAGAGGACCTGGGCGGTGCGGGTCTTGAGCTCGACGACCGTGCTGCTGATGTTGCTGCGACTATAGCCGCAGAGCGTGAGGCCGTCGGGAGACCTCTCGACTTTCGAGACACAGCGATCGCGGCCATAGCTGTGCGATACGACGCCACACTTGTCACAGGGAACCTCCGGCATTTCGCCGGCCTGCCTATCCTGGTAATCTCCCCATGGGGCGCTGAATGAGATTCTCCGGGAGTTATATCCTGGGATCAACAGGCTTGGTATCAGAGGCATCAGCATAGAGAGAGGAAGCGCGGCTATACGCGCTTACCTTGAACGCTTCAATGTGGAGCGCAAAAGGCTTGCCAGTGACGTCAGGAACATCTCCAAAGAGGTCAAAATCGCTGGAGACGCTTCATTAAGATTTCCCCGCGCGCACCGAGCATGTGAGGCATTGAGTTATGCACAGCCCGATCATAAAGCCCACGCAACCAGTGCGTAAAAACCTCTGTATGAACTGAACGATGCCCTCGCCTGGCGCAGCCAAGTTCCCGGAGTTGAACGGAAAATTTCGTTCCCTGCACGTTTCCGACTTGTTCGGCGAAACGATCTGCCGCAATTTCGTCGGTTACTGCCACCGGACCGTTTTGGGCCGTCTGGCGAGTCGAGGAAAAGAACCACCATGACCTGACCCCCAGACGCCAAAAACCCCGCCTCCCCCGATTTACCAGATCGGAAGAGCCAGGGTTCATGACAGATCGGAGATCTGGATAAAGGGCCAAGCTGATTAAGGCCCCCATCTAGCGATGCTCCCACCCGAAACGCAAGAGGTTTTTTGCGAACGGGAGAGATTTGTCTGAACGACCAGCCGGGAAGCGGTTCACGCAACCACTTTTCGATGGATGTTGAACCATGGAGTTCACCCCTCCCTTTGCAGGGCAGGACGGGTCGTATCGGCCCGGACGGCGGCGGCTGAGTGCGGCCATGCTGGAAGCCAAGGCCGAGCTGACACAGGAGCCCGCGGATTATCCGGCGCGTCGCGAGGTCCTCGGGCTGCTTAAATCGCTGCGTGGCGCCCTGCCTGTGTCGGCGGCGGCCGCCAATACGCTTATCGTGATGATCGAGCACACCAGGGCGGAAGACTGGACGGCGATGGAGACGCCTTTCGTCTATGCGCATAACGAGACGCTTCTGAACTGGACCGGGGTATCGCTCGCAACGCTGCGACGTCATATTCGTGAGCTTGCCGATGCCCGGTTTCTGGTGGCCCAGGACGGACGTAACGGACAGCGTGGGAAAAGGTGGCAGGGGACAGAGTCCCAGCGGACAGGGTTCAATCTGGCCTCGCTACGGCATCGCTGGGTGGATCTCGTCGCACTCAGCCGCTCGGAGACCCGCCGGCGCGAGGAACTGAGCTTCCTGCGTCAGGAAATCGCCTCGCTCAACGAGCAGGTGCGCCTGCTGTCCGACGCACTCGACCAGCCGATGATCATGGCAGAGGCACGTCGCCTTATGCGTCTGCGTCTGATGATGAATGAGCCGGCCAGACTGCATGCGCTGCATGGACAGATGGCGGCGCATCTCGTGGCCCTTCAAGCCATCCAGGCACAGCAGGAAACGGCTGTGGATAACCGCACATCCGCCGCGCCTGGGACGCCCAATCTGAGACCCATGGGTGCGCAAAATGAGACCCATTATACAGATACAAAAAACAATCTATCTCTTAAAAAAGTAGTTTCCGTAGCGGCTTGCAGCCGCAATCGCATTGAAGCAATGCGGCGTGAGCCCTTGGATGATCCGGGTGAAAACCTTCGCCTCGGTCGTGAAAGCGCTCTTCGAGGATTCAAGGGAACTGCTCAGTTCTATCTCGGAATTTGCACAGCCCTTCGCGAGATATGCCCTACTGCAACACCCAGCGCGGAGCAGCTGATCGACGCGGCCGAATATCTGTCAGGTCAGATCGGGGTCTCGTATCACGCCTGGGTGCAGGGATGTGGCGTTCTCGGTCGGCTCCAGGCGGCGATTGCCGTGATCATCATGGCCTCGCGCCTTGAGCGACAGGCTGTAATCCATGCCCGTGACGCCTATTTCAGGGCCCTTGTGGAGCGGGGAGCCCTGAACACCCTGTTTCTCGACCGGAGCCTCTATGCGCTTCGCGATGTTCGCAACCGGGAGGAATTGGCCATAGGCATATTGGTCAAGACAAGGGGATCTTCTGATGTGGGATCAGCTACCATTCCCGGCAGGCGGCACTGATCGGATAGCTGAGGAAGAGTGGTGATTTGCGTCGTGTTTGCGAGGGCAAAAAATGAGTGATCTGGTTTTGTCGAGACGGGAATGTGTATGGCTGCGGCAGAGGTTCCAGCGCGAAACACCTGGGTCGGTTAGGCTTGATGAGGGTTTCCCTCTTCCGGGCTGGTATGGCTCGTGCAAGAAGAATCGTTATGTCCCGGCCGCACTCCAGACGATGATCGAGCGTGGATTAGCGACGACCCCACACCGCATCGAGCAGGAGCCGCGGTTCTATTTCACGCGTCTCGGTATAGACGCTATCCGAGCTGCGTTCGGGCATCCCAAGGGACTGAAACGCGAAGAATGTCCCGCGCTTGCGCAGGCCGTCGGCCGAGCGACGAGGCGCGCGATTATCCGTTGATCATGTAATCAGTCTTCTGTCTGGTCGTCTTCAGGCGCGGTCTCGGATGGGGCTCTTGCGAGGCGTCGCGTCCGTTTGCGGATTGGGCCACGGATCATCTCATTGCGGTTCTCACCGATCTCCAAAGCTGAACCGATGTGCGCTTTAACCCCTTCGGGACGGGTAAGGAGTAGTCTTTCGTCTTGGGTGATGATCTGCCGCCCTTCCATCGCGGCTGGCTGCAGGGGCACGAGCCCGTCGAGGCGATCCTGGGTGAGCACAAAGCCGCCCGGATGGGTGCCCAGCTGACGCGGAAAGCCGAGAAGCTGGCGCGCCATGTGCAGTGTGAGCGCGAGACGCCGGTCCTTCGGATTGAGACCGGCTTCGATCAGACGCTCGCGGCAGATCTGCGGATCGTCCAGACAGGACGCGATATGGCGCGAAAGCTGGCCGGTCACATCATCGGGCAGGCCAAGCACCTTTCCGACTTCACGTAAAGCACCTTGGGGCTGAAAGCGCTGGACCGTTGCGCAGAGCGCGGCCCTATGCCGACCGTAATGGTTGTAGATCCACTGAATGATCTCTTCACGGCGATCGCTCTCGAAATCCACATCGATATCGGGCGGTTCCTTGCGATCCTCGGAGACGAACCGTTCGAAAAGCAGGCCTGAGCGGACAGGATCGATGCTGGTGATCCGCAGCACATAGCAGATCGCCGAATTGGCGGCCGAGCCACGGCCCTGACAGGCAATGCCCAGCGAGCGGGCGTGCTGGACGATCGTATTTACCGTCAGGAAATAGGGCGCATAGCCCAGCCGCTCGATCAGGGTGAGCTCATGTCTGATCTGCTCACGGACCGTCTCCGGTGTGGCCGCCGGATAGCGTCGGGGCAGGGCGCTTTGCACCAGACGCGCGAGGGTCTCCTGAGGGCTTTCCCCCTCGATCGTCGCCTCACTCGGATACTGGTAGCGCAGATCGTCCAGCGAAAAGCGGCACAGATCGGCGATGCGGCTCTGGTTCGTCAGGGCCTCAGGGAAGGCAGCGAACAGAGTGCGTTGCTCGTCTGGGCCGCGCAGGACGAGATCCGGACAGGCCATGCGCTCGGGGCCAAGCGCATCAAGAGTGGTGTTCGTGTGAATGGCAGTCAGCACATCGAGCAGGAGATGACGCTTCGGATCGTGCAGCCGCACATCGCCGGTTACGACGGTCGCGATCCCCATTTGCGTCCCTAGCGCTTGCAAGCCATGCAGCCGGCGCCAGGCATAGGGCTCGCGCCGATAGACGAGACCGAGATAGCGCCTGTTGCGATCGGGCGAGATCGCGCAGAGTGCTTCGATCTGACGGCGCGTCGTCTCGATCGCGATCCCGGGCTGCAGGATCAGAACCAGATGGTCGGCCGCCTGTTTCAGATCCGACCAGTCGAGCGCGAAGACCCCGCGTTCTCCCCGGTGATGGCCGAGTGTGAGCAGCTTGCACAGCCAGCCCCAGCCGGTGCGGTCGATCGGATAGGCAAGCAGTACGCTGCCATCTGACAGGGTAAGGCGTGTTCCCGGTATCAGCCGGATTCCGACTTCTTTCGCTGCCCGATGCGCCCGGACCACACCCGATATACCATGCCAGTCGGCAAGCCCGATCGTCTCGAAGCCGAGATGCGCGGCCTGGCCGATCAGTTCCTCAGGCAAACTTGCGCCCTGCAGGAAGGAGAAGGCCGAGAGCGTCCCCAGCTCGACGATCGGGGTCTGGGTCATGACCGGTCCTTGTCCTCGATCCGGCGATGCGGATGAGGGTGCCGGCTGCTATCGGGCGCACCCGGCGCGGGACGGCGCATGAGCACGAAGCCGCAGCGCAGCAGATGGGCGACCAGGCGCTCGGCGACCAGTCGGGCCATGAATTCATCGGCGTCATGGACACGCCGCCTGCCGTCATAGCGCAACCCATGCTGCAGGGCGTCGGCAAGCTCTTCGGGACGGGCGTTCAGCAGGGGATCGGTGGGCGGCATCATCAGAACAGGCCCTGCAGATGCCACTGGCCCGAACCGCTCCAGTCATGGACACCATCTCCCAGACGATAGAGCCACAGGCGCTGTCCTTTCTCCGTCTCGATCGTCCAGTAATCGCGCACAATCCCGAACGCGGCCGGATCCTGCCACCAGGCGCCGGCGATCCGCTCCGGCCCCTCGGCACAGACGATGCGATGCAGCATACGGCCGAGCCGGAACTGACGTGGGGCTCCATCGGGGAGCAGGGCTGTGACCTCGATCGGGATGGCGTGATCGAGCAGAACGACCGGGCGGGGAGCAATCTCCAAGGGGAATTCTCGTTCGACCGGTCCGTGCAGGCTGAGATGACGTGATTCTTCAGGCCAGGCGGCATCGACGCAATGCAACCGCGCGAGGGAGATTAGCCCCGGCGCACTGGCCAGACGATCGAGCAGCGTTGCCGGCCAGGTGCTGTGCGTCTCGCCATAACCGGGCAGGGCGGTCTCATGCTGGCGGATGGGCGCAGACTGCACGATGACGAGCTGCACTGCCTCGATGCCAAACCCCGGCTCGATCTGCGGAATCTGGTCGCAGAGCAGGCGGATCAGACGGGCGGGATCGCAGGTGGCGTCGGACGTGCCCACACGCACTGCCTGGATCGTGTTATCGACACGCGTACAGAGGAAATCGACGAGCCTTGCGCCTTCCCCGCGCTCGAGGAGCTGCGCACAGATTCCAGGCACAGGGGCCTCGATCACTGTTGCGATCGCTTCTGCCGTGCCGATCGGCTCGAACAGGGAGCGGGCGCATTGCACACCGCTGCGTTCTTGCACGAATGACAGGGGCATGGGTCGAAGACCGGCAGCCTGATCGAGGCAGTCGAGAAAGGCGCTCCCGAAGCGCTTGGCCAGGGGCGCGCGTGGCAGATCGAAGCACGACCCGATCGTCTCCAGGCCGAGGCGTTTAAGGCGCGGTGCCAGAGCCTTGTCGATCGGTAGGGATTTGCAGGGTAGGGCGCGCAGGGCTGCCTTATGCGCGCCAGGTGCAATAATTGCTGTCTGTTCTGAACGGGCAATTGCGCGCGAGGCGGCCGCACTATCACTGATGCAGGCAAACGCGTTGTGTCCTCTGTGGATGGCTCCCTTGTTGCAAGAGAAAAATGACACACTGACGTTGATCAGGAGCAGTCTTCTGTCCGGCCTGTTTGCGCAGTCGGTTTTGGACTGCTGGCCCTGATGGGTTCCGC